>JACPGK010000019.1 GCA_016182495.1 Candidatus Kerfeldbacteria bacterium | reverse complement strand
TGTCCGTAATCGTGCATTAAAATGTGAATTGAAGAGTTCAATTAAGTTAGTGTTGTTTGGACAGTTTGGAATCGTTGTGTAGGCAAACAGTTCGTGGCGTCGTTTGGAAATCTCGAGGACAATTTTTTGACGAACTACCAACCCTTCACACCGTTCTGTGAAGACATGATACAAAGCATTATTGAGTTTGGTATCGTTTTCATACTCAGCAAACACATGGAGTTTCAGGGAATTAAAAAAATGCTGGTGCAGGGCATCAGTACGGATATGGAGTTGTTGTCGAATATTTTCTAAGTAGTGATTCTGGCACAGTTGCACCGGTATCTCCGGATAGATGCGTTTAAGCCCTAGGGGCAAGCTAGAACGGTCGTCGGCCACGACAACACGTAAAGGGTAATTCAATCCTTTGAGAATGGTAAAGAACGCTTCAAAGGTTTGTATATCTTCCGCTTCAGCAACCATGCCAAACAGGATGTCGTGGGTTTCGTAATCGACGGCATAGAGCCACGGTATTTTGTGTTTGAACCCTTTCACTTTAATATATTTTCCATCGATGATGAGGATACCAGAGGTGTATCGGCAATACTGTTTGGTGATGTCGATGACTTTTGGTAGCTGCGCTAATTCAGCAAAGACACGGTTGTAGGCTTGTACACCAGACAGGCCATGTTCATCGCCGAGTTTGCGAAACGGGATACCATCGATGTGTGGGATCCACAACAGTTCGTCTTTGCGGCCATGGTCAACTGAAAAAGAGCCATGACAGCTCTTACATAAATATCTATTTATTCCACGGCGACTACCGCGTTTTATTGTGAACGCACTGTTACAGGTCGGACAGTGAGGATGTTTTTTTTAACATATTGAGATCGTTTAACCAGTTAAAGTGGTTCAATCTAGCAGACCTTAGCCAAGAAGACAATGTTTTAAGCACCCAAAATTTAACGGTATCCTTACTACCTTGGATAAAATGCAGAGAGAGGTACATTACAGCCACAGCCAATCAAGTCATCCTTTAGATGTTTGTGAAATGCATCTATTTCATTGCCGTAGCCCTGGCTACCGTGAATATCCATAGAACGTTTAACTTTCTCAATACCGTATTTTCCTATAAGATTTTGGGCATACTCGCGGGTAGCGATATCAACGCGTCGTGCGTTACTAAACCAGTTTACGAGCTCTTGTATTGTCTTTTCTTTAATTGATGACTCTCCCTTCTTATAAAGATTATTCTTAGTATGTTCTTCTATTACTGGCTCATTATTTTGACTAGGGGGCTTGTTATTATTATGCACTGAGGTAGGTGTTTTATGTTGAACTGGTAAGCTTAATAAAAACCATTTGGTACGAGCGAGCATCTTTGGATTATTTTTTTGATATCGGTGTTGCTTTCTTACAATGCCCATAATAACAAATTCATTTAAATATCGTTTGGCTGTTGATGATGATTTGCCCATATGATTTGCAATATCAATATAATAAGCTTGGCAATAAGCCTGTGTGTTTTGGTTACTAGATAGTTCTGTTAGCACGGTATAAATAGCGATAGCTGTACATAATCGTTTACGAGTGTAGGTTTCCCTAATAAGACGTAAGATTGGCTTTGATTGCCAACAAAACGGTTTACCATTCTCTGTGTTTCTTATTTCGTTCATCTTCTTATTTTTTTGTACCTTAGTATTGACTGTGTATCATATACTTAAGCGTCCGTAGGTTAATAAATAATCGCTTAGGGTCAACGGTCAGTTCAGAATTAAAATATCGCGTAATAAGTTGATATGAATCTTCATGCTCCTCCAAATAAAAGATGCAATGTTTTTGGTTAGTTTTATCAACGCGTATTAATTTGTAGTCTAGGGTCATTAGCACGGCTGCTAGCTCCATAAAATCAATTGGCAATTCGTTTTGTTTGGGCATATTATTCAGTAATGTTTATTATCTGTTCGTATAAAATATCGGCTAACTCAGCAGTGAACTGCTCAATGACATCTGTTTCTTCTCTTGCTGGATAATGCTTATTAATATCTGTAGGCATAATAAAAATATGTACCTACATTTTAGGTATCAAAAAAAATTACAGCGAATAGGTTATCTCGTGTAATTATTTACTCTTCAGACGATACCCTTTTCTAATCCGTGTGCAAATAACTTTAATATTTCCCACTGTAACATTCATTTTTGCGTATTGTCTCAGTGCAGATTTAATTTTGTTTGGGTCTTTTACAGCCTTAAATAGCAATAAATAACGTATAATAGCATCCCTGAGTACATGCTTCTTTGTTGGTGTGGTAAATTCATCATCCGGAAAATTATTTACCATGCCTTCTGGTAAGGTATGGTATCTAACAATGTAATCAAGGATTGTATCAAAATTAGCTCCACGCAAATTATACCGTCGTGCCAGTTCTGTAATTTCTTCCTGCCATGGGTCTAGTGGGTCTTCAACATCTTCAGATGATAAAGAGATTTTATCCAACAGTTTTTCGTAAGCCTGATATAAGGCAGTGATTACAATTTTCTCTTCTTCAATTTTCCTATTGCCATACCACCGTTTACGATTACTTAACCATTGACGATATGGGTAGAGAAGATGTGATTCGTAACTCTTATTGCGAATGATGCGATCAATTTTCTGATGGTCATCATATTTCGGTTTCGGTGGTATACCCCACTTTTTTCTTACTACTTCTACTTCATCCCAAAAAGTAGGATTAGTCATGGTTTCAAACAATGATTGTATTCTAATACCGACCATATCCTGAGGGTAATGGTCAAATGCTGCAATGCACATGCCCACTATATAATCCGGTGATGCATAGTTAGAATTTATCTTCTCTAGTGAAATGAATTTAATTTTTCTTTCTCCTGAAAAATCTCTAATTTTTTTCCTAAGTACCTGATTCTGCTCATAGTTTTTTAAAACCATGCCATACACAAATTCATTTGGACTCACGACAAACACCTCTTTATCTTTTGCTTCAAAGTATACATTTTTCAGGTAGCCTTCCTTTAAATTGCAAGCATCAGCCAATGATGTTTTCTCCATCATACTACTAGTTTCTTATATCTATCTTATTGCTTAGTTGTATTACTGATCTCTAATGATGTCAATTTCTATGCCTTTACTATTTAGTGATTTTTAGGGATAATAAGCAAATTATGGAGCAAGTACAAAATTTGTTTAGACAAGTTACTAGTGGTGGCATTGCTGCCTTGCAAGGTCTTATTGATAGTAGCATCCGTGAATCAGAGATTTTAGAATATAAAACAGCTTCTCGTAACTTCACCGACTCTGACAAAAAAGAAATCAAGAAGGATATTAGCGCAATGGCCAACTCAGGAGGTGGTGTAATCATCTATGGGATCGCAACTGACCCTAGTGATAAAACTAAGCCTAATCAACTAGAATCAATTGATCCATTAAATATTGAAACTATTGATAGAGTAATCGCCTCTGGAATTCAACCAAATATTAATGGTATTAGTAAACACATCGTTGAGTCAGGAACAAAAAAGTATTTGATACTTTATATACCCAAAAGTGAGTCTGCTCCTCACCAAAATCTTCAGGATTTTAGATACTATAGACGAATAGGAACAGAATCAAAGCCAATGGAACACTTTGTATTGGAATTATTTTTCGGAAAAAGACTTTCCCCAGTTTTAAGTCTTGAGGTTGAACCACTGAATCGGAGTAAAGAATTAATAATTTCAGAAAATGGATGGAGTGAAGAAATTGACCTAAGATTATTTATACGAAATAGAGGTAAAAAAATAGCAAAATATGTACAGCTACTTATATTCTTTCCACCAAAAAACTTGATTGAAATAGCGCAAGAACAACGATTAGACAACATTGATGATTTGTATGCCTTTCTTCAAGCCAGACAATACACAAATGATCTAGGTGTTATACACCCTGAGACAAGGCAAAAAATTACTGACATTAAAATTAAAATCAATATAGATTTGCTGGGCAAGCCTGAGGGCAACATAGTTGATTGGAAAATATCAGCTGACGAAATGCAAAGAAAAAAAGGAGGCATAAAAGTCAGTTCTCTCGTATCTTTATTCCCAGATGGTATCAAGCGTATTACAACAAATATATGACTTTAGAAGTAATCAAAAATATTTTATATTTTTTCATAGGCTCAGGTATACTAGCGTTTTTAATTAGGTCTATTATTAAACACTGGCTTAACAAGGATTTTGAAAAATATAAACTTGAGGTATTAAAATTGGCTGAAGAGCATAAAATAAAATTTGATAGGCTACATTCAGAACGAGCCGAAGTAATCAAAAATTTGTATGGTAAACTATCAAAATCCATAACATCTATGCAGTCTTTGATTAGCCCCGTTCAATTTGATGGACAAAAGATTGAAGATAAAATGAATAAAGCAGTTGAAGAGGCTAACGATTTTATTGAGTATTACGATCAAAATAAAATTTTCTTTCAAAAAGAACTGTGCGTTCTATTAGACACTATCACGCTTTCACTCAAGGAGTCATTCAAACTTTTTAAACGCAAAGATCATGAACCAGACAAAAGTAGTAACGAGGTATTAGATTTTTGGGATCAAGCATGGAATAAGATAAGTAGCGATGTACCAAAAGCAAAAGAAAAACTTGAAAATGAATTTAGAAAACTTCTTGGTGTTGAATCTGATTAAAATATATCAACGATGCTATGGATACAATAAATCAATGCCCTCTGTGTAAAAACGAGAAAATAGAAATCCGATCTGAAACAAAATGGTATGGTTACTATGTAATCTGCCCATGTTGTGGAGATTTTGAAATATCAGGTAACTGCACGGCAGATAAGGATACTTTAAACAAAATTGATAGTGTAGGCTATATTTTGTCTGGTGTGGCACGTGAACTAAAAGAACTGGGTGAAAAGCCTCCAAGGTTTGTTACTGAGAATATTGATGATTATTTAAAACATTACTTAGTGCCTGATTTATCAAATATTGAAGCAAAAGCAAATAAACTTTTGATAAGGTTAAAAGAAAAATCTACATATTTTGGTAAGACTTTAAAACCATCATTCAATCACGACTATTCACTAGCCTATGCTCATAATAGCGAAGAATTTAGGGCTTTAATATTTTTTTTAAAAGAGAGCGGCCTAATAAATATAGGCAGCGTACTTACACTTGACGACACGCCTTATTCTATTAGCTTAACAGCTTCGGCCTGGAATTTAAACCAGCATAACTCTAAAGCTAGCAATAATGCTTTCATTGCTGCATGGTTTGATGACGTAATGGATTCTTCAATAAATGCAATAAAAAATGCTATCCAAGAATCCGATTATATTCCAACATGCTTATGGGGTGACCATTTTTCTGAAAAAATTATTGATAAAGCTTTAGGTGAAATACGAAATAGCAGATTTGTGGTTGTTGACTTAACGAATGGAAGGGCAAGTGTATTCTATGAAGCTGGTTTTGCACAAGCACTTGGTATAGATACGATTTATGTTTACAATAAAGAAGTAAATGCAGATAAATCTCCTCTAGATTTTTATACTAAGCACTACCAATGCTACAGCTATAATAATGCTGCGGAATTAAAAGAGATCGTTATGGATGTCATTAAGGCTAGAATAAAATAATTTTCTTATACCTATTCTATAAAATACCAATATGAATAAGGAATCAATCCTCAATGTATTAAAAAGCCTCGGCGCATTCATTGTTACGGTAGTTCCGCTTTTACAGTTCGGGTTTAAATGGTTCCCTGAACAAATAAGTGGAATATTTATTGACCAAAACGTTATTTTCTTTACAACGGTAACGACATTTTTATTAAGTGTTTTTGCTATATTTATCAGCATCAGTTACCACAGTGTAATGATCCCTACGTTTAAAAAAAGAAAATATAGTGATGGTGAAATTCACAGAATAAAAAAAATGATACCCTTGAGAACAATTGCAAATATAATGGTTATATTCGTATTTGCAGCGGCACTAGGATTTATTTGGATAGGATCAAACAGTAATAATAGCACTTCTGATAATCTTGGTTTTATTCAGGCTGTTTTCTATATTCTAGCCTTTGTTTTAACAATATTTATTATTACAACATATACTATTGATTTCTCGGATCGTAAAAAATGGGAAGAAAATAAAAAGGATCGCGTAAGAAAGGCTATAAATTTGGCAAAAGAGAATGACGGTTTCAAAATATTTCCTCGTATTAATTTTGCATACGCTAAAGAAGATTCACAAAACAGACAGTTTATTGTTGAAGTAACCATTGATCAAAAAAACTATAAAATAGTAACTGATACAGATGCTGAAAATCTGTATGCTGTCTACGAAGTAAAGTAAGTCTGAATATAGCTTGCAGCAAACTTGAATTCTAAGTAGTTATCTACTATAGTTCTAATAACGTCACGCCACGACTGCCATCCAAGACAAGTGTCCAATTCGTGCCCGCGCGCGCCGCAGCCGCACGCGCGTTTGGCCAATAGCTCCCAGGCATTTTGCCAGGCGAGCCCCACCTTCCGCTCGCGCAAAAGGAGGTTCGAGCCAATCTTTTTAATGAAATTACGAAGTTCTTCGAAATTTCCAGTCAAAGGTATTTTTTTGGCTAGGTTTGCGTCAGAAATTAATTGCAACGAAAGTTCGAGCCAGCGATTACATGTTTGCTTGAAAGTTTGTAATTTTTGTTCACACTCAATCTTTTGATTCAACAGTTGATTCTTTTTGGTAGTATACGTTTCTTTATCAATCGCGCCTTCCAGATGAGCGTCTAGCAAGCGGTCAAGCTTGGTTTTACTTTCAGTTATTTGCTTTTCGAGTTTTTCGGTAACGGTGAGTGCGGAGGAGTTATCTTTATTTGCCTGTTCTTTGAGGTAGGCGGACATTTTACTAGCCAGTTGGTCATCTATCGACACTTGCTGCACAAAAGCTTTGAGCTGGTCAGCCAAAAGTTCCTCGCGAATATACGGTTGCATACATTTACCCAGTTTCTTTGTGCAGCGATAATAGGCGTGTCTTTTTTGGCGTTCAGATGTAATGCTTCCCCCGCACTCACCGCACAATAATAATCCTCGAAAAGCAAAGTACGAATGCTTCTTCATTGGTTTAGCCTTTTGTTGCATGACCGCTTGCACTTGGTCATACATTTGCTTGGTAATCGCTGGCTCGTGTTTGCCTTCGTACAATTCGCTGTTGAACCTTAGTGCGCCGTAATAAAATGGATTTTGCAAAATAGTCTGGGTGTTGGAAATAGCCAGCGGTTTGCCGCTTGGGCTAACTAGACCTAACTCGGCAATAGCATGACTAACAGCTTGCAGTGAATAGTCGCCAGTTGCGTACAGTTCAAAAAGTTTTTGCACAAGTTTGAATTTTTGCTGATCCGGAATAACAGTATGATTGGCTTTGTCATTTAGGTACCCAAGCGGCGCACGACCGGGCAATATTCCACGGCGCACTTTCTGACGCAAACCTCGCTTCACGTTTTCTGAAAGATTATCAACGTAATACTTTGACTGCCCAAAAGCGATATTTAACATAAACTTGCCTTGCGGCGTATTCTCAAACCAGAATGTCGAAAATTTAAGTGCTTGAAGCTTGCCGGTATCCACCAAATAAATAATCTTCCCGCCGTCAACAGAATTACGCGCCAGTCTATCAGGATGCCACGACAGTATTCCGGCAGCTTCACCGTTTTCAATACGCCGCAAGAGATCGTTAAAGATCGGCCGACCGGGTTCTTTGGCTGTTCGGGATTCAGTAAGAATTTCTATTACTTGTAACCTTTCTTTAGTTGCCAATTCTTGTAGTTCAGCAATTTGTGCCTCAATAGACAGTAATTGCCGGTTGGCCTCGTCTGTGGATTTTCTAGCGTAGATGAAATATTTCATAATATCGCTTTTGGGTTTAAAAAGATTGGCTTAAACACTTTTTGAAATATTGAGGTTTGTTTGCGCCGTTCCGGCGCCGAACCTCCTTTTGCGCGAGCGGAAGGTGGGGCTCGTTTGGCAAAATGCCTGGGAGCTATTGGCCAAACGCGCGTGCGGCTGCGGCGCGGGAGGTCACCAATTTTCACAATGTACTTCTATGCAGTCCTTAGCGGACGAAATTCGAATATATTATATCCAAAATTCAAACACAGCGGAATAGCGCGGCGGAAGGAGGGGGGTTAGGGGGAGGAATTCCGCCGCGCTAGAATGCGCTAGGCTGCCTTCACGAAATATCCATCTTGCCAGGAATAGGCAAACGGTGAATACGAAAACTGATGTGGCTGGGTTAGTGAATGCGTCGGTAATTTTAATTCTTTTACAATCGGGTGAAGTTCTTCACGGTTGGAGAGAATAATTGTATTGGTTGGAATCAGCACTCCAATTGCACCAATCGCTTTCGCACAAGCTTTGGCATACTCCAACATCATTTGAATTACACGTTGCGGGTCAACTTCGCGTAATAAGGTGAGACTTGGGTTTATTCCTGGTAAAGAAAGATACTTTTTGCCACCATCTTGAACAATCTCAAAATGCATACCACCATGGGCAATATCATCATCTGCAAACATGACCACGTTTGCAAAGTCAGGTTTATTCCATAACTGGTCGTCAACTGCCACACAGACCCCACTATTTAATCCAGCAACTGCATGGAGTTTACGTTTTGTAATTTCAAATCGGATAGTGCGTTGCTCTCCTCCTTCAGCTCCTTCCACAAAGGTCCATTTGTCAAGTTCTTTTTCCATTGTCTCAGCCTCTGCGCCAAGTAATTTTTGCACGATAATAGAAGATAACTTTCCAGCTTCGGCAGTTTTAGTCTGTGCTCCGGCCAATAACTGATCTAACGATAATGTAATCCCTTCTTCCGTCAATACTGACTGATCACCAGTTGGTTGTAGCTGTCCCACAATATCACCCTCAAGCGCTACGCCAGCAGTAGCCAGGATCGTCCTGATACGTTGTGATTTCTCCTCTCTGGCCATAGTCTCGTGTTTTAGAATACCCAAAATTCCCTTCACAATGCCACGTTTAGCCCGAGGCGGTACTTCTCGCTTGGTTGCCTGGGCTATATCATCATCAAATGAGGCTGCATTGGCTTCGCGATACATGCGCAAGGCGTGGTCCACGGTATCCCGCAGTGCATCTTTGGACCATTCAAATACGCGGACAGCCTCCTCACGGCCAGATACAAACTCAGGCAGCTTGGACCCCCCCCTCAATAAAAAGACAGCATAGCCGTTGCGTAAAGCATTCTTTGTGGCGCTAGCGCTATTATCAGTGAGTATTCGCGCAAATTCACGACCGATCTCAATAATGCGATTAGGACCGAGTACAAGTTCATTGGTTTGCTGCGTTTCTCTATCCTCAGGAATAATTTTTCTGCCATTTACATCTGCTACTACTTCACTTAGTCGACTCCATGGTGCCGTTTCAAATTGTGCGTCAGCTTGTAATTCCCACTTGCCAACTGGAAACGAGATTATTTTACCTTGCAACGCGTCCCACTCTACTGGAATATCATCTTGCCTATCTTCGCGGCGCCTAACCAGACGGGCATATTCATTACGCGATACCCCGAGTGCTGGAGGAAAAACGTGTGATAGCAATCCTAGTTTATTGTCATCTAATCCGTCTTCTGGCCACTTGCCAGCTTGAATTTGCTGAATCTGTGTCTGAACTTCTCGACCTAACTCCTCGGCAACCACCCTGGAATTCTTGCCAGACGCAATACGAGTTTCAAACTCTCTAAAATATGGGGGTGTCCAGGGTAAACGTGAGTCAATATAAATGACGATATTCTTTTCATCTGACAAAGGGACGCCCGCGCCTTTTAATACACCGGCGCGGTCTCTACCAAACCGAGTATCCAAATAAAAAGCCATGAAATCTTGAAAACGAGCTCCAGTTTTTGACATGAGGTTTCTTAAAACCTTGGCTGACTCTTTGTTTGGACATAATAGATTCAGCAAAGTAATATCTCCAGCATCAAAACAATCTACTCTTTCTGCGAGTATCTCATAGGTGCGAAAAGCCGACGCTCCTTGACTCTCTATGGTAGGCTTCAAAATACCATCTGCAACATCTCTAGTCGGTAAATTCCACTCACGTAAAAGAGGCTGCAGGGTCTCAAGCGTTTTCTCTACGGCCGCTGGCGCTAATTTACGTAATAATTTTGGTAATGTCTCGCCGACAAATGCTTGATAGCCCGCATCCAGTACTTGAGCGCGGGTTTCTAACTGTCCTAGAATCCAATCACGGTCGGCTGATGTCATCTTTTCAAAATCATGAAAACCACTATCAAGGTTGCTATTTGGTTGTGCGACTATGCTCTTCCAGGTATCTATTTTGTCTTCCTCAAAACCAAGACGACGCAGTAAGGGTAGGGACAATCCTGCAAATTGTGGCGGTGCAGCGATGCCAACAGCTCCCCATCGTTCAACCGGGCGCTCTAAAGAAGTTCTTAAATCTTCCATTGAAAAAAGTTCGGTAGCGCGATCAAAATCGTCTTTAACCAACACAGCTATCGCATCTGGATCGGCTTGGTAACGTTCTCGTGCAATGCCGTTCCATTCATCTTTCGGTATGGCATCAATAAATTCACGGCGTGTGCCATCGAGCACTCGTATAGGAATACTGGCTTCGAGTGCTGTTGTAACGTATTGACGTTTTTGATCTTGATCAAAATGTTTCCAGGGTGCTTGAGAAAAAGTATGCTCACTAACTCCCAGCTCTAACCATTTCGGTACCACTAAGTCCGCATCTACTCTCTCCATAACCGTGCGTGGCAGATAAGGAGTGTTAAAATGTGGCCTAGAAAAAAAGTATGCTTGAATATCTGGATTATCCTGAATATGGTGAGGCAATGCTGCAAAGACTCCTACCGCGCTAATACATTTTTCATATTGAGCAAAAATGCGTTCCCAAAAATCAAGCTCAGCCAATAATTTGGGGTCTAGCACCTCGATAATATGATTATAGGCCGACGCAAAATTATCTCCCGTCTGAAAATCATCTCTATCTAAACCTCGGCCGAATAATTCTAAGCCACGCGCAAACAAGATTTCTTTTTCTCCATGCTCTTGATCATCTTCCAATTTCTCATGCCCAGACTCATCAATTTCTTGACGTAGTCGTCCGCGTTGATCCACACTTCTTCCGCGACCAAAACCAACAATATCCGGACTACGAGGCATAATGATAAGTATATTTTTCTAGATTCATTAGAAGAAATTTACCATAAAATAGCTATAATTACAAGACCATAAGTGAACCATTCTCTCCAATCGTGAAGAACTTCACCCGATTGTGAAAGAATTAAAATTGCCGACGCATTCACTAACCCAGCCACATCAGTTTTTGTATTCACCCTTTGCCTATTCCTGGCAAGATGGATATTTGATTCAAGCAGATTAAACGCATTCTAGCCCGGCGGAATTCCTCCCCACACCCCTCCTTCCGCCGGGCTTACCCTTCTGGATTTTTCTCAAAAAATCCTCGAATTTCGTCCGACAAGGACTGCCAAGTAAACGACTTTCGAACTAATTTAGTCTTAGTAGCATTTTGCGATGCAGTTATATCGTAGTCAAGCCACTATTTTTAGAGTACAATGTATCGATATGAAGCCAAAGAAATTCCCAAACAATCAGGTAGTGATTTATCAAACTAAAACTGGTGCGATTAAGCTGAAGGGTGATGTTCAGAAAGATACGATTTGGGCAAACCAGACACAGATTGCGGATATTTTTAATATTGAGCGTTCGGTAGTCACTAAGCATATTAGAAATATCTTAAAAGATAAGGAACTAGATGAACGTTCAGTATGTGCAAATTTTGCACATACTGGAAATGATGGAAAAATTTATCAAGTACAATTTTATAATTTAGATATTATTCTTGCGCTTGGCTATCGTACAAATTCTAAACGCGCCATAGAATTTCGTAAATGGGCAACTAAAGTTTTGCGTGAGCACATCACGAAAGGATTTACAATCAACAAAACAAGCATTAAACATAACTACACAGAATTTCAAAAAGCTATAGAAAACATCAAGCAGTTATTGCCAGTGGAATCTAATATTTCTCATGGGGACGTTTTAGAATTAATTTCAACTTTTGCTGATACTTGGCTTTCATTGGATGCTTATGATAGAGACGCATTAGCTGATGTTGGTGCCAGCAAAAAATCTGTAAAACTGAATGCCAACGAGTTCATCACTGCTTTAGCGTTGTTAAAACAGGAGTTAATCCGCAAAGGCGAGACTACGGATATTTTTGCTTTAGAAAAAAATACAGGCAGTATTGAAGGTATTATTGGAAATGTAATGCAATCGTTTGGTGGTAAAGCGGTTTATCCAACGATTGAAGAAAAAGCAGCTCATCTGTTATATTTTATGATCAAAAATCATCCGTTTGTGGATGGTAATAAGCGTAGTGGGGCGTATGCGTTTATTTGGTTTTTGAAAAAAGCTCGGTTACTCAATACATCTAAAATAACCCCAGCAGCGTTAACGGTTCTAACATTGCTGATTGCTGAAAGTGATCCGAAAAATAAACAACGCATGGTGCGGTTAGTGTTACAATTGTTGAAAAAATAGTTTGTTATACTAAACTACATAACTCATTAACATGTTTAATTACTAATTCTGGCATAGGCAACGCTTTCTGCCAATCAAAATATCATTGAGCTCATTATTATCCTCCAGTTGCGGCTATCATTGGAGCTTTCGCTATTTCAACGTTGCTCCAAAAACAGCAACCCGGAAATCTATCAAACGCGGCTGGCGCCCTGCGCACAACGACAACAGCTCAATCCGAGGTAGAACTTGACAATGATCAGCTCGCTCTGGATCTTAACGCAAACGTCAGCAAGTCAAAAGACCGACTCTATTTTCAGTACAACCTTTTTGACCGTGTGTCTGCCGGCCGCTGCACCGGTACGGAAACTTTGCAAACCACAACGAAAAGTCTCTTCAATATTTTCTTCAACACGACAGACTTCACACCACCCTCTTCTCTAACAGTTGAACTGCTTCACGACGAGTCTTTGGTTACATGGGTAGACGCGCCTCTCGTCACGCAAGCGCGCTAACGCTCTGTAAAAAATCCTCGAATTTCGTCCAACAGAAATTACGTCAAATAATAAACTAGGCAATCTAAGACATTCGTCGTATAATACCTTGTATGAATAAAATACAAAGGGAACTGCTATTAATTTTGTTGGTGACGGTGGGAGTGTGTATAAGTGCTGCCACGCCTATTTCCGCCAAAATCAGTTTGCCAGCTGTAAAAAAAGTTCAAGTGGTGAATATTGACAGCGAGGATGTGACTGTACAATGGAACAAAGTAACATCAGCTAAAAAATATCAAGTATGGATATTGAATAACAATAAGACAGTACTCAATCAATTTAGTACGACAAAGACCAAAAAGAAAGTAACCGGTTTACAAAGTAGTACTTCTTATTATGTGAAAGTGCGCGCCAAACGGGGTACGCAGAATGGAAAGTGGTCTCAACTGAAGCAATTTACAACGGCAACCGCTGATAGTGAAGAAAAAGAGAGTATGACTATTTCCAGCCCATCATTTAACGACGGTGGCGATATCCCGGTAACGTTTACTTGTGATGGGCCAGGTGGTGGTGTTTCACCGGAATTAAATTGGGTGAGTGCCCCCAGTGATACACAAAGTTTCTTTTTGCTGATGATCGACATCGATGCCAGTGATTTTGTACATTGGAGTGTAAAAAATATTCCATCAACCACCACTGAAGCACTGCAAAACACAGATCCAGAGGGCGGAACCAATTTGCCTAATGCATGGGGTAACACCTACTATGAAGGTCCCTGTCCCCCGCTAGAAGATGGAGCCCATACGTATCAATTTACTTTATATGCGTTAGATGTCGCCACGCTAACCAGCTCTACCGTGAGTGAAGCATTAACGGAATTATCTACACACGTCTTAGAACAATATAGTATTACTGGTGAATACGACGCTTAAAAATAATCACCAATAAATACCTTTCTGTGCTCATCAATTTACGTTTGGTGGAACGCGAACTTTGAACTCATTCCAACACCAAAATAAAAAACAAAAAATGCCAAACACAAACTTCTATTCTACATACGCTTTTGTGAGTGTTAGAATATTTGGCTGTTCATCATCATTATAGAAAAACGAAAAATCAGAATGCTGTTTAGCAAATTGTCTCAACGTTGCATCAAGTTCATACTCATTGCTCTGAAACAGTGGTGCAATATAGGCTTTGCCGCCTGGTTTCAAAAGACGATAGATTTCTTCCCAATAGCGAGTGAGCTCACCACTTTCTAAATGTTCAAACACATACGTCGAAATTGACCAAAAGGCGACAAAACGATCGAAGGTTGCGTCGTCAAACGGTAAAAACGGGAACATAGCTTGGACTACTTCTGCTTCCTTGGCTGTTTTTTCAAAACGAATGCTTTCAATAAGTTGCCGTCGTTTTTCCTGCAATTTCTTTTCTCGATCTTTTTCGGATAATCTTTTCGGAAGGTTCTCGGCAAACTGGCGATAGGGTTCATCCAGTTCTGTTGCCCAATCCAGCACATCTACTGCACGCGCTCCTTGCACGGCTACATACCACAAATCACGCACTGTCGCATTAAGCGCATGCAATGGGTCATGTTCTTTTCCGTCGGTCTCGCGCTCAATTTCTTGTTCAATACGCTGCTTCAACTCAAGAAATTGATTGCTGATGCGTTCATATTCTGTGAGTTGTTGAGTGCGTGCAGTTTCATACAGCTGCTCAGCAACCGCAAACTCGCGTTTTAAAAAAATTTGTGCCGGTGAATCAGCTTGCTCCGACACTCGCCAGGCAATACTACGTAAGCGTGACCCGAGCACCTCAAGATACACATCACGATCCGCTTGAAATTCCACCACCGGACCAAATTCATAATCAACAATCACCACGCCTTTGCGATCCAATTTTTGCCATGGATCACCAACATATACCGTTCGACCATCCGACGGGAATACTTCTTCAACTGACCGTTCCAAGCTGGCAGCAACATATTCGGCTGAATGCCCATTGATTCTTTTTAACCCCTCATTGGTTTTGCGGATTTTTTCTTGCAGCGCGGCAACAGAGGAAATAGGTCGAATTGACTCTGATTCTGTAGGCGGTTTGCGCTGGACTCCTCCAATATCTATTCCTTTCAGTTCCCGTTGAACATCTATAAATTGTTTTGCTCGACTATATTTTTCCATAAAACAGTACGGCTATAGTTGCCAAACCGTCTCGTCATATTGCTCGGCGTACTGCTCCTTTGAAACACATCTGCCGACGGCATCATCCCAACACTGTCCTTCGCCACAAAAACAATCGGCGTACAAGTATGTACCATATCCGCATATTTGAACTCCCAGTTGTAGTTGGTCCCAACAGGTATTGCCGCCACACTGTGAACCACTTTTACTTTTTACTGTTCCACCAGAAGTATAACATTGTTGATAAAAAGCCAAATGTTGTTTTTCTTCTGGCAGCAGCAGATAGGTCATCACAAATTTTATGGCAATACCAATGCCAACAAGGAGACCGCCGATAATTATAATAATAATGATTTTCTTTCGTGATAGCTTCATGTGTCGATCAATAATCGAATCTACTTAAAATATTCAAAAATAAAAAAAATCGGCAAAATAAGCATACAGACGATAGCGGTAACGAGGGTACCGTATAACGATTTTTGTTCGGACACTTCTTTTTTCAATACAAATTGCAATACTGCAGTCACAACAACGAACACGGCAACGGCAACGATGCCTTTACCAATCCAATGATGGCTGCCCACACTTGTTAATGCATTTTTCAGTCCGGCATATTCCTCGGCCGAGATGGTAAGCGCCGTAATGCTCACCATGGTTGCGCTGGTAGCGTGCGAGAGTGCACGAATGTTCAAAGTGGTATTCATATTATTGAACGATAACTTCTAAGGCTTCACGATAGCCAGAGGAAATAACAAATCCCATGCCGGCGATGCTAAAAATGGCGAGAACAACTAAAGCAGCCAGCAACAGTACCGGCCGATACGATTGCACGCGGCGTATGCTGGCGGCAACTAACACCGCCAAGAACGGCAAAAATAGAAAGAGATGTTCTTTGACTTCCATGACGATGGAATGCGTCCACGGCAACGGGCCGGCTTTGATGATCGGTTTTATTGTCGATCCATATTCGTTTACATAGTACCATCCGCCAAATACCCAGGATGCTATTAACGCGGCGGCGGCGATTCCTGCGGCAATGGTGGCCCGACGTTTATTTTGATCAGTGGTTCGGAGCAGTTCAACAATAGCCCATATCAAGGCTACAGCCCCAACTTCCCCAAGCGCGGCATGCGTGCCAACTAACACATTAATCATATACTGTTTTTAATAATTGAGGTGCGAGCCTCATGTGCTTCTGCAACAAAGCATAGCATAAAAATTGAAGAAAGTGTAGTCATCGTCTTGTCCAAACCGCTTAAACTAGCGTATACTGTATCTAGTTGTATTAAGGCTCGTGAAGCCTGATAAATATTAAAATAAAGTCTATGTTTCAAGCCTTCAAATATGCACTCGCACTAAGTGTTGCTTTGGCGTTGCCCGTATCTGGTTGGGCATTTACCGCCGAGCTACAAAGTATTAGTCCTGAACCGCAACTGGATATTAGCGACATGATGGGTGATCTACCAGACCGAGTAGCCATCGCTGGCTGGATTCTTGATGAAACCGATATTGAGAATGGCGTAGAATACACCGCCGTGTTTACAGCTGACGAAGTACCGGCTGGGGTTATCACTCCCGGAGCTACGTTATCCTTAGATACACCTCCGGTGTGGGATGAAGTGGCCAATACCTATACAGTACAATTTGTTCCAACCGGTATGAAACAACCCACGGGCAGTGATAGCCCAGAAAATGTGGCTATGGTGGCATTGGTTGGTGTAGCGGATACTGCAGCCGGTGAAGACGGACCGCCGGAAGAGATGAGGGGTTTTTGGTTATCTACTGATGTGCAAGAGTGGGCATTGATTCCACCGTCACCTAATCAAACAACGCCGGCCTTTGGGTTTTCGCTGACAGGCCCGATTGATGAAACTGGGAGTATGACGGTGTTTATGCCCGATGGTATTAAAGATTTATTAAGTGAATATAGTAGCCAAGATTTGGAATGGGCCGACATGGCGGTGTTTGATGGGGATAATCAAGCTTCACTAGATATTACCGAAACCGATGGCGGAGCTTTATTTGAACTGTCGGTTGTATTCACTGAAACGGTGACAACTACACCAACTGCCAGCAGCAAGACGGTTACCAAAACACTCACTGTGCAAAAGCAGTTACCTATTAGTTTGGCAGCCAATAAAACTAAACTCAAACACGGTAAACAATTTCGCTTGTATGGCTGGCTAAAAAACGGTCAACGGAACCAAACGATCGCTATCTGGCGCAAACAAACTGGCGAAAAAACGTATACCAAAGTAAATACGGTAACCACGGAACATGATGGCTATTTTGATCAAGCCTATACAGCACGTAAAACCGCTAGCTATAAAGTAAAATATCGCCGCAATGGTAAAATGATCGAGAGTGCAGTCACTATGATTACGATAAAATAATATGAAAAAAATAAGTTTTGTCTTTCAACTACTTATCTCAACAACGGTCTTAGCCGTACCGCTGGTTAGCCAGGCTGATTATGTCTCGTACACGTACAGCCACAGTAAAGATAATTACCATCTCACCAATACATCAGTATCAAACGATGGTACGGTTATTGCCGCAGTTGGTGGTACCAGTGTTGTAGCCAGTGATGAAGTAGTAGTGTTTGGTTTAAATACTACCGAACCGGTGTGGACGTTTGACGATATTGGCGATAGCAACATTTTTGATCTCGATCTGTCTGGCGATGGCACCACGGCTGTGGTGTGTGGTGGAGGAGTGTGGTTGCTGGATATCGAAAATGAAGCATTGCTGTGGGCGTTTGACGATGATTACCGAGTGTGGGATACCTGCGATATTTCTGAAGATGGCAACACAGTGCTGGCTGGAAATCGTCAATCTGGGGTAGCGTCCTGGGATCGATCGAGCAGTGAAATTGTTCGCTATTGGACATTTGCCGATGGCGGTTTTGTAAATGTGGTTGATATGACTGAAGATGGCAAACAAGCCATCGCCGCTACCAGCTATAGCTACGGCTTAATGGATATAGTGAGTGATAATTTTACTTGGGAAAAGGTGACTGACGTTGAAGTGTATACGGCTGGTCTTAGTAATAATGGACGGCGCGCGTATGTGGTATTAGATGATGGTAAACTCGGTACTGATATTTATTTTTTGCGTGGAGTGGGATTAGCCGGAGGAAATGTAACTTGGCGTAAACGATTTTCGTCGTATAACACACCACGTGTTCAAATATCAAATTCCGGTGAGCGTATTATGCTCACAACCAACGACGAATACTTTGGTTTAAACAGAACCGGTAAGGTGGAGTGGACTTTTTCACCAGCCGGACAAGAAACGGATATGCAGATGTCAAGCAATGGTAAATTTGTTACTGTAGCCGAAGGTCTTTATTATACCTATTTTTTTGACTGGGATTATCCTAAAAACAAGCATCGGGCTGTACAAATTGATCGACCAACTTTTCCTGGAGCGGTGGGCGTAAGCGCCGACGGTAGCACCGTAGCCTATGCTGATGAAGATTTTGTGGTGCAGGAAGTAAAGCCAGGTATTTTAGTGGATAATCAAGATACCATTCCAGTATACTTCGCTGGACGCAATGTAGGTTTGCGTTACTTTGTGAGTAATCCAGGCGAACAAGCTAATCTAAAAATCAGAACGTCATTAAGTTTGCCTCAAGTGTCGGTGTTAGCTGATGTAGGTGCCGAGGTTGATGGTGATCCAAAAGGAATACGAAGCAAACTATTAGAGTATGCCAATGCCACGTTACCAGGGTATGAAGTGATCGATACCCGTTCGGTGGCAGTATCGGCCCATAATTCTAAAACTGTGACTACTGCTGTATTAGTACCAGATATGATTATGCCTGACTGGATTGGAGACTTTTTAGAATTAATCGGTTTGGATGATTTCTTTGACACGCTCATGGGAGATTACGCCGATCCGATGAAAACTTTGTTAAATAATAAAGTGAATTCTGCCATGACGGAAGATGCCAGTGCGCAAGTATCAGCTGGAGATGCCAGTTATGCATTATTTGGGTTGGGACAAGTAGAGTTGTACGATGCCGAAACTAATGAAGTGTATAGTACTGATACATTTTATTTTATGTATTTAGTGATTGGTGGTGTGTAATACTAATCCCCTAAAAAGTCACAAAACTACTCTGGCGATTATTATTGGTATTGGGCTTTTATTAACGTTAGCAATCGGTTGGAGACTTACCCAAAATAACTCGGCTACGATTGAAGAAGCCACCGGCATCAACGGCCAGGAAAAAATCGAACAAACTGATATTAGTAACAGTTGGGTTTATGTCACCAACAAATTAAAATTAATCATAGCGCCAAATGGAAACTGTGCGGTGACATGGATAGATCGTGAACCCGGAAATATCGAGCTGCACACCTTTAATGCAACTGGTCAGAAACGAATTTTAGACAGTACAATTGATGATGCTAGCTGTATCGTAGGTGAGGATATTAGTACACTGAATTATATTGGAATCACTGTTGACGATGTAAATAGTGGTGGATTAGAACCACCAATTGAAACCGATGGGTCAAATTTCTACCATCTTATGTTTACCCTGCCCGATAACCCCACTACGCTTTATCCCACATCTGGTCAGTGGAATTACAAAGCTACCCAGAGCTCGGCTAATTTAGATTGCGCCGTAGCGACTGGTGGCTTTACCGCTGAAGGTCCGGTGCAGTTCGCTACCAGTAACTACGGTTTCACCGCCAGTTTAAGTACAGCATCTGCGGCTATTCACTTTACTCGTCAAGGGTATGCCAGTCCGCACTATGAAACACTCCCCTACAACTTCCCGATTCCAGAAGCCAGTGATTACGGCACAGTATCGTATGAGCTTGATGTGCTTGATCAAGAAATCATGAAGGGAACTCTGCATCTCCAAGGTGATGTTTGTAGTGGTGATTTTCCAATTGAAATGACTTTACAAGCGCCGTCAGGTCCACCGATATATGTACCGCATCAAGGCAGTTGGAATGTGCAATATGCTCCACTGGCCTGCGGTTCTAGTGTAGTCAATCCGGCCAATGTAGCTGACCTTCCCTTTAATTTTAGTACACTCTCAATTACTGGCGGCGGTCCCGCGCAAATGCAACTGAACTTTGATGGTTCACCGGGTGATCTTTTTCTTACACAAACGTCAGTAGAGAGCAACCTATACACGTCATGGCCGCTGCTCTGGTTAGGGACAGTCTCTGACCCGTCGCTTGGTGCGTATAATCTGTTCGGTAGCTGGACCGTCACAGCATTGTCCGATTCATTAATGATCGGCACCTTGGCTGTTACCGGAACAAACGGCTGTAGCGGTGGCACGACCGTACAATTTGAACAATTTTAAGTCAAACACTACGACTGAACTGCAAAAATTTTATTTCGGCTAGTAATCTTCATATCTACTGCAGTATATAGTATACTGTTGATATGTCTAACCTGGTTCGTTTGGTTGTATTCGTTCCCACCACACACGCCGATCAAGTGCGCCAAGCCATGGGTGAAGCCGGGGCTGGCCAGATTGGCAATTATACTTTTTGCAGTTTTTCTGTAACAGGTACTGGTCGCTTTAAGCCAAATACGAAGGCTACTCCTGCTATTGGGGAAGTGGATACAATAAATGAGGTTGCGGAAGAACGCATTGAAGTAGCCTGCTCACGTGAGCAAGTAACAACCATAGTAGCAGCCATTCGACGCGTCCATCCGTATGAAGAAGTTGTAATTGATATTTATGAGTTATCTCCATGAGATATAGTATTGAGCTAAACAGCAAATGTAGTGTATGATAACCACAATAATTACTCACACACATTTTTATGGCCAAACGACGTCATTCCCTTAGCAGCATCAAAACCAGAAACAAAAAACATCCCCACAAGACAAAAAAACGTCTAGCCATTAAGGCGGCCATGCTGGCAGCTAAAAAAGACAAAAAATCTTAGTCTGCGGATAGTTAACCAGCAAAATGAAAGCTATTGATAATAGTATCGTAGAACGTATCATCAGCTGGAACATCGGCTGGCAGTAATCCATTGGGGTGATTCAGTTCGTAAACATACCCAACCACTGCAGTAATCATAGTACCACTACCAGGTGCATCGGCTATTGCCTGATACTGTTCCGTGGTATAAATGTTAATCCGAAAGGCTTCTACAGCGGTTTCCGGGCAGTTCGTTGAAGCGTAATCAGCTTCAGTTGTATCGTAACAATAAATGTAGGTAGCGGTTACTCCCTCAAACGGAACAATAGCCACTTCAGTAAGGTTGGCTGCGTGATCGACTCCGACTGTAATGATAAAATCATAGTCTGCGTTGTACAGCTGGCCTTGATCGACAAGATTCACTAGATCATCATCACTTGGTCCCACCTCAATCGGTGCATCAGCTGCTTTGACACACTCTACTTCTAAAATGGGACATTCAGCACCATCGTAACAGTTTTCATATCCAATGATGTCGCTGTTTTTAGTATAGCCTGCCGGACAGGCACATTCCCGTTCACTCGAATCAAAACCCACTTCAAAAGGACCCGTTACCGGACAACCTACCCCGACACTACCACGATCGACATATTTGGGAATACACTGACCCGCGGCATCAGGATAAGTAGCCTGCTCTGGGTAGTAACACACATATCCATCTGGGCAGGTTATGCCTGCAATGCCGCCGCAAGTTAGTGCTGTATTTTCGATTTTAGGAGTATCCCACAGCGAACAACCAGATAACAGCAATAACCCTACTAGCCAAACTTTATTCATATACTACTATTATCGCTGATCTGTCCCCTTTTGGCAACTACGCTATGTATATTCAATTTTCATAGTAGTTTGGCGTTACCCGGCAATGTAGTATATTATATATAGTATATTTAACACCATTTGCTTACTATGCCTACTATGAACAAACTATATTATTCTACCTTGATCATATTCAGTCTATTGGCTATGTATACTCCAACACCAGCTTTGGCCAGTGCTGCTATTCCCAACCATTCCTTTGAAGACTTCGATGACACCACCTGGCAGTGTGATGAAAAATGCACGGCCGGTAATGCGTTTGATTATCAAGTGTATACCAGCGATAAAACCAGGCAACCACCGGATGGCATTCGCTATCTTTACATTTTCCATGAAGCTGGATTGTATCAAAATGTTACCGTGCCCAGTGCTGTTGATACCTTAAGCTTTGGCTATTACAATACCGAGGATGACACTGGCGATGAGGTGTATGATGGCGTTTTTACCATCACGCTAACAGATGTTGATAGCGGTGAGGTGTATGCCCAACAAACCTTTTCTGATCAAGCTGATAACTGGGAAGATGGATCCATCGGCGTTCCGGTCACTGCTCAAGGTAAAACCGTCAAACTGTATATTTCCAATGTGACTGGTTTTAATCGGATTGATAACTTTGTATTTGCTGCGGCTACCGATAGTTTTGCCACGGTGAAGGTGCGGGCCTTAAGTGCTAAAAATAAACCGGTGAACGATGCTAAAGTGTATATTAAAGTCAATAAGGAAAAAGTAGACCTGCTGAATTTAAAAACGAATGCCACGGTAACAAAGGTTACTACCAATACAAAAGGCCGTGCGTCCAGTTTTATCATTTTGCAAACCTTAACTGATAACGACACGGTTAAACTTTGCGTCAAAAAGAAAACCATAGAAGAATGTACCAAAATTGCTCCAGCGGCTGGTGTTGAAACGTCGCTTGATTTTTCATTCTCAAACAAAACAGTTAAAGCTCTTAAGCGTATTCTATGCGTCTTTTGATTGTGAGTGTATTAGGGATGGTGCTCGTGGTAAGTTCTATCTTACCAGCCAAGGCTTCGGAGTGTTCGCCTAGCCGTAATCATCGCGATGCAAGCTGGAAACCATACTATGATGGCCGATTAATTGATTCACATTTCCATATTCCATCCCCACTCGATATTGAACCACCTCGTCCAGTGTTAGGAAATAATGTCACTCTAGCCGATATTGATTGCACACTAAAATCTGAAGGCACTAGCAATATTTTTGCTTTCTTTCCAGTATTTACCAGTTTCTCTTATCAAAATTTTATTGATTGGACCCATAAAGCCGAGGCTAGGTATCCCAAACGGTTTGTCCCCTTTATTATGCCACCGGGTAAGGATGATGTACCACCAACCATGGGTGCGACCAAATTAAAAAAAATGCTCAAGCATAATCGTGGCTTGTTTCAGGGCTATGGTGAAATTGGTTTATATGATCTGCCGAATCGCAGGGCCGATGATTATGCGCCCGATGCCACTATTTTTCAAAAAATTTATCCAGTGGTGCGACAGCATAAGTTGATGGTTTATTTTCATCCGGGTGATAATCAAGTTGATAATTTTGAAGAAACTTTAGCGGATAATCCTGATATTAATTTTTTAGTGCACGGCGATCAAATTCAAAATGATATTAGTAACTTAATGGATCAGTATTCGAATATCTACTATTCGGTTGATATGTTGTATGGCGATCAATATTTACTGCGGGCCGACGGCACTAAACAAGCTTTTTTGGATGGCTTTACAGATTTTGAAACTATTATGGCCATCGACCTAGCTACCTGGAAACCACTGATTGAAGCCCACCCCAATCGCTTTCTGTGGAGTACCGATCGAGGTGATGCAGTGTGGACTTTTGATAGAAACGTCGGCTATACATTAGCCAATTATGGTCGGGCTTTTATTGCTCGGCTGGATCCGGCTGTACAAGAAAAATTTGCTTATAAAAACGCCGAGCGCTTGATGACAGTTAGTGGCCTATAACCTATTTACTCACTAATTTCAAAGCGTACTGCTTGGTGACGTTGTAGGTCAATAACGCTTTACCCTTCTTCGACTTTAATAACAGAGTTTTCTTCTTGACAGTGGTTTTTGAGGGGGTGACACTTTTATTGGTGGCAGTAACACTATCGTATTTTTTTAGGGTGGTGCCAGCCAGATTCACTTTGACAATGGAGAGTAAGACTTTGGCTTTACTGCGTGAGGTGATAACGGCTTCCACGGCACCATCGTTACGGACATCGAGCAGTTTGAGGGAATTGACACTATAGCGTTTGGTTTTGGATAGCGTTACCGTTGTATCAACCACGCCAGTGAGAACATTTAATAAGGCTAGGTTTTTACCGGTTGACTGCAACGCCAACACATAGCCAGTGTCTTGGTACTGGGCCACTGCTAGAGCGTCATCTCCTCCGGTAAAGGCGCTAAAGGTGTACACCGAGTTATCGGCATAGGTTACTTGCACTAATCCATCCGTGGTAGCGGTAATAGCAGTGATTGCCGTAGCAACAACTGCGGTATCGGTACTATCCAGAGTACTGTAGTAGGGGTGAGCTCCATTTTCCGTAGTGGTATTGGCTTCATCAATACTACCATCACCATCGTTATCAATGCTATCGTTGCCTATTTCTACCCCATTATTTGGGATGGTATCGTTGGTATCGGTGGCATTGGCGACGTAGCCAGCTGGGGCGGTGCTGCTGCACACCATAGTGGTAACGACTGGGTCACCCAGAGTATCGGCATCACTATCGGCATAGTAGGTTTGGTTGGCTGTCACGGTGGCATCGGCGTCGTTACAGTCGGTGCCGGTAAACACTAACCCAGTTGAGGCTAATTCACCATCGTTATCGGCATCCATACTAACATAACCAACATACACTGCACCAACTCCAGATGAATAGGCTGGCGCACCGATAATTAATTCCAACAAACCATCGCCATTCAAATCACCAGTGGTGGCAGCTCGACCTAAATTTTCACTAGCACTAGTTCCGGTAATTTCAAAGGCTGAAGCCACACCTAATGAAGCAGTACCAGTAAAGGTGCTAGCAGAGCCATAGGTGACAAATAATGCCCCACCATCAGTTGAACCATCATCGCTCTTGTGCGCTCCCACCAATAAATCAGCATAACCATCGTTGCTCAAATCGGCCATCATTAAACCAGGGCCACCGGCATTATCGCCAGCTGCTATGCCAGTTGATTCAGTTAACGTAGAGGCACTGGTAGTTGCCAGAGTGGCTGATTGACCATAGGTAATATAAGCAGCGCCAGCATCACTGCCGCCATCATCATTAGCGCTGGCACCCATCATTACATCGTCATAGCCATCGCCGTTAATATCGCCGGTAGCAATGCTGCCAAACGTATCGTTGGCGGCCTCTCCCCGGAACGCAATGGTTGAACTTGATATTGTTGTACTAGTTAAAGCAGCAGATTGGCCATACATTAAAAATACTGTGCCACATTTACTACTTCCCCCAACAGCACAATCAACATTTTGTGGTGCGCTTATCAGAATATCAGCAAAATCATCGTTATTAACATCACCAGTGCGCACGATGGTTCCAGTTAAATCTGAACTTGCTTTGCCACTAAATTGTACAACAGTTGCCGCCGTTAAAGTAGCCGAAGTAAATTGAGTTGATTGGCCATAAATCAATAACACTGCGCCAGCAATTGCGCCAGTATCGTTATTTTTGTTCGCCCCAATCACCATATCATCATAGCCATCATTATTTACATCGCCAGCGGCTACTGATATGCCAACGTTACCACTAACCGTGGTTTCACCGGTGAATTTAGCGCTGACCGCAGCAATGGTGCCAGAAGTTAATTGCGTAGTACTACCATAAATTAAATAAAAAGTACCAGCATTAATGGCAGCACCATCATCTAAATCGGCGCCTACTAGTACATCGTCATAACCATCACCGTTAATATCGCCGGTAGCTAAGGAAATACCCAACTCATCCGTGGCTGAAGCGCCAGTTAATTCAACTACTGGGGCAGTGGCTGATAAAGTTTGGGTTGTGAGCACGGCAGTTGAGCCATAGATAATATACACACTACCAGGATTAGTTGCATCAATCGCCCCAATAATCAAATCATCAAAACCATCACCATTCAAATCACCGGTGGCTACTGATCGACCGGCTTGATCGGCCGTTTGGCCAGTGAGTTGAATGAGGGTGGTATCAGTTATGGCGGTTACTGCTTGAACTGTGACTGGCAAAAAAATAACTGTTACAGCAGCCAGCCAGCTGCTAAAAGCAAATCGTTTCATCATATATAAATTTATTATAATAAATTTGTTTAATTTTTACTGCAGCCAGTATACACTAATCGACTATATAAAGATAGTATGGGTATATGGTTAATTTATAATTGTGCACGTTTTTGAGCACAGATAAAATACCAACCATAGGGATCTCGTAATTTACCATCTTCATCGGTTAGTAATTTTTGTAATGATAATGGCGGTCGAACTAAATTAAAATCTAAGCGTAGCATATCTAAAAAATGCTTGCGATCAATTTTTTGAGTTGCTCTTGACGATTCATTGGAAGACGGTGTAATTAGTAAGCGTCCATTAGGCAATAATAAGTGATCACGCGCTTCTGCTAATATAGCAGACCGTTTCACAATTCCTTCGTCCATGTGTGCTTTCTGCATAATACAATCAGCCCGAGGTAATCCCCTTTGAAAACTAGCTAGTGTACTAATATCAGCAGTATGAAAAGTAATAATACGGGGCTGCGAGGCTTCATTGGGATAAGCCCAAGTAAATGATACTGTCGTTTTACCTGCTAATTGATTTATTACAATTGAATCTTTGGTCACATCAAGTTTTTGCAATTCAAGTAATAATAACCGTTCAAGACTCCATACTGGTAATCGAGTCGCGCCATAATAACCATTTTCTTCATGATATTGTAAATCTGCTTCAAATTCTTCTTGCCATTGATCTATACTTTCTGTACTTCTACGCGGCTCATCACAATACACTTTCTCTATCACTCCTAAATCATCCCAGCGATTCTTGTAGTATTGTAATCGTTCAGCCAGCACTGGGTGACGATCTAATCCATGAAAATTCGTAGTGTTTTGGGTCAATAAGGCGGTGGCTACATCTGGCCCCATTCCAGGATAAATGGTGGTATATGGTTTTGAGTTAGGATTCAGAATTTTTTTCCAATACATCAAATAGGCTGCTATTTCAGGACTAAATAACCTATGCTCGACGGCTGGCGTTGTTTCAGCTCGTTGCAGTAGTTGCTTAATTTCAGGCTGATGCAAACGTGCCCGTTCAACAATTGGCCTCATGTCCAATTCTTTTTAATAAAATCTGCTCGGCCGGAACCACGTTTATACATTTGATATTGTAGTGGGCGTTTTTTGTAGTAGGCTTGGTGATCGGCTTCAGCTGGAAAAAAAGAGATAAATGGTACGATTACGGTAGCAATCGGCACTTTGAATTTACCGGATTGTTCTAATTGCTGTTTAGAGACTTCAGCCCATTGGTATTGCTCCTCGGTATGATAATAAATGGCCGTAGTATACTGGTGACCACGATCAGCAAATTGTCCACCGACATCGGTTGGGTCGATTTGTTTCCAAAAAATATCCAATAAACGTTGATACGTTACCGTGTTCGGGTCATACGTCATGTGGATACCTTCCCGGTGATTAGTTGTGCCACTGGCTACGGTAGCATAGACAGCATCCGCCTGGCTGCCTCCCACATACCCTACCTCAACATTTGTGACACCTGGTTCAGCATCAAATGGACCTTGGAGGCACCAAAAACAACCGCCGGCAAATGTTGCCTGTTCCCTATTCATACTAATTATAGTATAACATAGCTAGATCATTTATGTTACACTATTATTTATGAGTGAAATAAGACAACCAGTTGGAGATTTTAGACGGCCTACAGTGACGCAACATGCTGAAGCATTACCCGAGCTTATGCGTCTGGCTAAAAGTTTAACTAAAAAATTTCGCCGTCAATATTTAGATATTGATTTACACGAATTAGTGAGTGCGGCGAATTTAGGCGTCACTCAAGCTATTAAAAATTATCGGCCTGATCGCGGTGCTACTTTAACAACCTATGCCTATGGTTTAGTGATTAATCGGTTGAAAGATGTTGTGATAGCACATTACGGACGTATGAAGCAGATGCCTGAACTAAGCTATGATGATGACATCATGACTGGCGGAATTGAAGAAGATGTATTAGCTCATCAATCATCACCAGAAGATGAAGTGCTTAATCGTGATGAAATCACCAAGGCACGTGATTTTTTACGAGCACGTTTGAACGATCAAGAATGGGATAAATTATATCGTTATTATTATTTAGATCAAACCATGGATGAAATTGGCCAAGCCTATCATGTGACAGGTGCGGCCATTGGTGATTTATTCAGAAAAAAAATTAAGCCACTTTTAGAAAAATTCCGGGCGCGTAATGAATAATCTCGAGACGATTATTTCACTTCTTTGTGGGGAGTATGTTTACCGCACTGTGGGCAGTACTTTGATAGTTCGAGTTTACCAGCTTGATGCAGCTTTTTTTTATTCTTCTGCGTATAATAATTGATGGTTTTACATTCGGTGCACTCGAGTTTAGTAAGACGTTCTTGAGACATAGTAGACAGATAGTAACGTATTCATTAAAATTAGGCAAGTTAGTGTCAACACCTTGCCACCTTAGCTCAGCGGTAGAGCAACAGTTTTGTAAACTGTGGGTCCACGGTTCAAATCCGTGAGGTGGCTCACATCAGTTTATTTGTTCAATTCCGTAAAGGTTAAATGCCATAGATTATAACTGAAGGCATTACGAATACCTTTAACAATCAATATCAACCCAATCAGCAGCAGCACTCCCAGGCTAATACTAACGGTTAGGCCGATCCAACTAGCTGCTGCGTAAGCTATAAACCCAACAATGCCAAATGGTAAAATGACTAATAACATCAAAATCAATAAACCAATGCCAACCGCTACCGTTACCAGTAAATCTAGCCCGTATATTACCGCGCTATGAGCTAGTTGCTGCCGCAGTAATTGCCAGCCATGCTGAATACTGGCCCACACGCCTTGGCGTTGTAACACTAAATATTGCAGGCTATACAAACGCACTACACTGATGATTAATACGACAGCTACACAACCAGCCAGCCAAGCTAGTAAAGCAAACGGCACTAACACTAAACCAATAATACTGCAGGCCAGCAACACAATTGATAGCAATCCACCAATCATTAACCCCAGTGTGATTAACCCGAGTAAAAACTCCACGGCAAAGGTGCGATGCGCCTGCTGTAGGCCGGCTAAAAACATGTCACCAAATTTTGGTCGGTGGCCTTGGCGAGCCTGCTGGGCACCAATAAATAACCCACCAACGGCAATATAATGTAACACGATTGCCACTACAGCTAGGGCCAAAATTACCAGCCCAGCAATTACTACTATCCACCAATACTGTTCAAACCACTGGCCAACGCTACTACTCCAATTACTGCTATAATCATTGCCTGAATCCATTGGGCCAGTAGGAATGTTACAGCCACTACCGCCACCACTGCTGGATAGTACCAACATACCAATCAGCCACATGGCTTTATAGCGTTTAGTATGTTCCCAAGCTTGTTGAATAATTTGACCGTATTGCATAAAGAAAAAAGTTATGATAGATTGGCTGCAAAACAATGTTATCATACTATGCTTCCTAGCTCAACGCCTGCGGTCGACAGTGGTGATGACCCTGCCAGTAGCCTACCTAGTCGCTTTGCTCAATTGCAAGAAGCGGTGTTGAGTAAACGCCCGATCTTACGGGAAATTATCAAAAAACGTGGTCATAAAAAACTGTACGAATATGCTCAAGAGTATATTAGCGTTTATTTGAATCCGCCCATTCAGCGTCGGCAAGATGAGTGCATTGAAACTATCCGAATTGAAGTTGAACAACGCCTCGGCAGTGCTGTAGCCCAAGGCGTGGCTGAACAACTGCGCAAATATTATTTTGTATCCACCACCGATCATCACGGGCCAATTTGTAATCAATCGTTTGTTAATGCCAATTTGATGGTCAGTACGCCGTATCTTGAACAACATGATCCGCTGTTACAGTATGTGATTGTACTAGCCTGCGCCAATGTATCACTGAATAATATTACTTTTCCCCGCGGCTTGATATTTAACACTTTCAGTCAAGATAAAATTCAATTACAACGGTTATCATTTCTACCGAGCAATGCCCATGCTAGTGCGGTGTATAATTTTCGATCATATCAACCAGTTGAAATTGAAAAAATGAAAAAATTGTTGGCCGAAAAACAACGTCAGCAGTTGGTAACCAAGTCAGCCGCTGAAAAAATTATCCAGCTACTTGATGACATTTATAACCAGCCTGAACTATTTGACTGCTCCACCTATGCTGATCAAATTGTTCAAACCAATTTTCAGTTATGGAATCAATTCTTTAGTAGTAGTGGTACCAAGCCAACTCACCTGATTTATTTAGCTCAAGAAGAAATAGTGGCAAAATTATTAGTCCAGTACCACTTGTTTGAAGATACTACCATTCATCATTGGTTATTTGATCATGATTATGATCTGCTGTTGGACAGTTATTTTGATGGCATTATGGGAGCTTTTAGTAAGGTTGATGGTGTTGGCACTTATTTATTTTGGGGCATTTCTTCCGATAAAAATTATCGGGTGCGTTTATGGAAGCACGGTGATCGGTTGGTATCAGCCGATGGCAGCGTGAGTTTCGCTTTAACGCCAGCCGGGTTAGCCACTGTCTTAGCTAATAAAACTATCATTCCTAGTTTACTGACGGTATTTACCGTGTTGTGTTTTTACTATGGTTTAAAATGTTTAGGTGGTTTCAATCAAGTGAATTATCTTACCCAGATGAAAAATGCCTATATCAAAATGATGACTGATCGCGGTAACTACAAAAGTATTGAGGTATGTGCTCGCGCTCAAACCAAAGAAATGAATGATGGATTTTTATTGGCTTTTGCTGGTGCCCCCAATGGCGATATTGTACCAGCGGCTGGGTTGGATTTAATTTTATATGGTCAGCCGAACACTTGGGAACAAATTATGACCGAGGCTAAAAATATTACCTTGGCCGAGGCCTTGAATCCATCATTGCCAGAATTTTATCGGTTTGTGTACCCCGAGGCTAATCGTTTACCGGAATTAGCTGCCATTACTACTGAACAGGTATCACAACTGACCGGTTTAGATAAAAAAATAAAACCGTGTGTAATGATTACGGCTTGATAACAAAATACAAACAAAATACTATCTCTTGACGATTTTTAACTTTTTGTATATTATAACAATATACATAAAATCTGTATGCGCATAATCTACGGCTGGGAAAGTTTTGACTGGGATGAAGGCAATCAAACAAAAAACTGGTCAAAACATGCAGTATCAATAGCAGAGTGTGAACAAGTGTTCTTTAATGAACCATTGGTAATTTATCCAGATACTGAACATTCAGTTGTTGAGGAGCGTTTCTATGCTTTAGGCCAAACTGATCAAGAACGTCCATTATTTATAGTATTCACTATTCGAGACAATCAGCGTATACGCATAATTTCAGCCAGGCCAATGAATAAACAAGAGAGATACTATTATCAAACCTACTATGAAAAAACGTAAACTACCAAAATTTAAAAATGAACAAGCTGAAGCAAAATTTTGGCAAACTCATGATTCTAGTGTTTATATAGATTGGTTACAAGCTCAATCTGTTCGTTTGCCTCATCTTAAACCATCGGCCACTACTATTTCCTTACGCTTGCCGATTAGTTTACTAGACGAAATTAAAATTTTAGCCAACAAAAAAGATGTACCTTACCAATCACTAATTAAGGTAATACTGACGGAGAATGTACAGAAACGATAATTGAGTTGTGACGATAAAACACTTTACTAGCAATAATCATTATGGCCAGACGTTCGGTTGAAGGCATGCTGTTGTTTACTTTACATTTCTTTTTAGTTCCTGTATATGTAAGGGGCGTAGTTGCTATTATGGGCAGATGGCGGAGCGGTCAATCGCACTTGGCTGTAAACCAAGCGACCTTTGGTCTTCGGGGGTTCGAATCCCTCTCTGCCCATCAGAATTTGACTTTCGGGAATTTGCCCGACGAGATTGGCCGCGCTTCGCGCGGCTGAATAGGGAAACACTGGCTCGCCGCGCACGGCGCGGCTCGCCAAGCGCAGGTTCGAGCCAAAGATTTCTTTGGCGGCAACCTTTTTCTCCAAAAGGTTGCTATCCCTTGCGATTTTGACGAGGTTTGAAGCGACTTTTATCCATTCTTTCATCGGTTCGAGCCAATCATTCTGCTTTTGTTCAATCCGCGCCATTTTCTCGTCCAGCGACTTCTTTTCAGACAACAAGACTAAAGTGACCCCTACTGTCTAGACAGCTAGGTAGGTTTGGATACCGCATTCAAGCAATCCGGCATCCTCGAAGTAAGTTAGAAAAAATTTGACCTAGTTTACTATCGTTGCACTGGTCATGGGTCAGTATCACTGCGCCATATCGTGCGCTTGGGTGGTGTTGTGTTCGCAGTAATTGTGTAATATGATGGTGACATTACTAACTGATTGATAACCTACTTACTATATGGAGAGGAAATTCCTTGGTGGCCTCGTGGTCATCACCATCTTGTTCTCTGGATGCGCATGGCCCTTGACTGGCAACGTACCGGGTGGGACAACGGTGAACGAGCTTCGGGAGCAGGCGCCCGATGTCGATGGCGGCGTAATAGATGACAAAACGAACCCGGAGAACAGGTCGGACGATGTGGTTGAGATCTCGAACACCAGTGATGCAAACACAGTCGAACAAATCGACACGTCAGATTGGTTGACGTACGAGAGTGATGAATATGATTTCACTATTAAATATCCCGCAAATTGGATGCCTGTACACAGCAAGAGTAACGACGTCATCGTCGGCTTTCGAGAGCAAGAGCTACGAGTAGCCGATCCAGATTTTAGTGAGATATATCTCTCGGCGAGGGATAATTCCGCAGAACTAACGTTGCATGAGTACTACGAAGGGCTTTCTGACGATGCGCTTGCAGATGTTCCCAACTACTTTCTTGTCGGCACTCCAGATGACGTGGTCGTCGATTCTATCCAATCTGTTTTATTCAACAGTGTGCCTGGCGCAGTGGAGAACACAGTTACTGCAATACCAGTAGATAAAATAATCTTTGAACTTGCGCGGCACAACGACTTTCCTTCAAGTGCAGGCATCTACTACTCAATGCTATCGACGCTCGAATTTAGCTAGACGATTAACAACCACCTTCATCTAAGGAAACGCTGCGGCCTTCGTCTAGGAGGATAGGTGATGCGGCTGACTCTGGCGTTCGCCGGTCTTGCGATCCTTTTCTACGATGCCCACACGGCGCTCGCATCGGATGGTTTTCTGTTCTATCCATTTGATGATCTAGAAGTCAAGTTGCAGCAGGGATGGATCTACACGTATTCGGACAGTCCCCACAAGGGCATCGACTACGACGGATGACTGGCGTTGTTGGGCGCGCGAGTGCTACTGCGAACATAATGACGCCCAAAGTAACTATTCACTTTGTTTTGAAAATAGGTTCTAATTTGATACAATAGGGACACCACTATAAATTTATGTCGTTATTTTTACTAGGCCGTATTATTCAAACCGTTGGTGAAGTAATGGTGGGATATACTGCCTTACGAGTACATCACCGAGTGTGGCAAGAACATAAAATTGATAAAGCTGTGTTTCGAGAAATGAAACAAGAGCAAGTATTAGGTATGCTTGGCTTACTAGCAATTGTTAGCGGATTAGTGTTGGAAATTATCACTGCGTCATAGTCAAAACCCGCGAGGTGGTTTTATTATATTCCGCACGATCCTGCTTATTTGGTTTCCAAACTATTTTCAACTTGGCACCACTGCCAGCTCGAACAGTAATATGCACTTTACCATTAGCCTTGGTTTTGATGGTATCAATCGCTTGCCAAGCTTTACCTGATTTTTTACGATACACAGTCAGTTGACGCTTACCCAGCACTGTCAAGGTAGCAGCATCACGTAAGGTGATAGTTAGTCGATGACGATGATTATTTAGGTTGGTATTGGTCAGCTTGATTTTACCCAATGATTGCAAACTAAATAGGCCGCGATCATTGCCGGTAATTAAACCATCAAACAGTAAAGCATAAAAAAACTCTTGCTTCAAGCCAATATAGTATTCGCTCCAACTATCACCTTGATCAGTTGATTTATACACCACCCCTTCACCACCAAACGCTTGACCAGTCAAATACATTGGGGCATTTGCACCGGGTTGAGTTGTCATAGCATCTAAGTGATTAGCACCCTCTAGGCCTGCTTCAATTAACGTCCAGCTGTTACCACGATCGTTAGATTTATACAAACTCCCCACCGTTGAATCGGCCTCTACACTAACAAAGAGAGTAGCGTTATCTTCCGGGTGAACAAAAATTGAATTAACATACAAACCGTTAAAATCTTCATCGAGCTTTGTCCAGATTCCTTCACGCAAAGTGTATACACCAGTTTCACTGCCGCCAGCTCCGATACCAACATACAACACATCCTTATTATTACGCTCGGCCACGGCCAACGCCCCAGTGGATAAAGTGATAGGAAAATTTAATTCCTCCCAATTTTTTCCAGCATCAGCGCTAGTCATCACCCCACCGTTGTACGCATCTTCTGTTAAACTCGTATTCGTGTACAAAGCATACAGCACTTGATTGTTCACGGCAGAGGGTACAATCGCTTCCACTGTGCCAAAAAAATCTGGTGCTTCGGCTTGCGTCCAACTCGTGCCACCATCTTCTGTATAATAGAAAAAATTACTTGAACCAGTAACAACATACTCTCCATTGCCTGGCTTGACCCAGACAGCATAAATAGAACCGCCATTAGCTTCCGGTAAAATCGGGTATTCCCAATCAGGCTGCTCGGCTGTGAAATTAGCAGTTTTAGCTAAGCCACCGTTGGCTCCGAGCCAGACATTATCTTTATTTTCCGCTTGAGTAATGGCGTACGTTTTTACAGCGGTAATCCCATCAACCGAATCTACCCAAGTGGCTCCTTGATCTTCACTTTTAGCCACACCCATGCTGGTATTCGAATAGATGGTGGTTGGATGAACAGCATCCACAGCATAAATATCACCACGTACACTAGACAGTGGCGTATCAGTGTTAATAGCTGACCACACTGGCGCTGCCACACTGGCATCGTTAGTAAAATAGATGCCGATATATAACCCACCAATCCCATCAAACACGGTCTGCTCACCACCAATACGATTACTACCATTCAGTAGGGCCGACCAACTGTTACCACCATCAAAACTATGGTAACTGTTATAGTCGGGATGATATGAACCTAGTATCACGTGGTCAGCATCTAATGGATCTACCGCCACACTATAAAACACACTGCCAGCTGCTACCCCACCAGCTGCAACATCAAGTACGCTCCAAGTGACGCCATGGTCTATCGATTTAAATACTTGAGTAGTATCGGTATTATAATCAATTAATACAGCGTACACCTGGCCGGTGTTATCACCCGCTATACTAATGACGTTCTGACGGGTGCCGGCCTGGAGCGTTACACTGGTAAAAGTAACACCATCATCTGCGCTCACTTGTACAGCCCCATTATCAACGGCCACTACTAAGATACCATCCAACCAAGCTAACTCTGATCCCACCAGCGGAAACTCGCCTACCAAATGATCAGTTAGGCTGGTCCAAGTATTACCATGATCGGTTGTCTTCAAAAGATCATCGCCAATGGCGGCATACACATCGCCAGTCGCTGGATCAATAGTGATGGCTTTACCTGCACCATAATCTACGGCTGCTGATAATCCAGTCCAGCTAACTCCGGTATCATCGGAACTAAACAAACCATTGGGCGTATAGGTAGTGACATACACATACTGTCCATCGGCATTGGGGTCCACGGCGATATCTAGTGGTAAACCGCCAAATAAGCCTAAGTTTGTAGCCACGGCTGTATCTTGAGTATCAACATTGCTGGCAGCTTGGACCTTGGTCGCTGGCCAAATATTTAATAAACTTGCTAGAGCGATACTGATGATAAAAAATAATCGCATACATCATAATGAATGATTAGATAAGTGCTTAATTATCATTGTACTATAAACTCTGGTTATTTTCTATGCTATGATAGCGTGATGCGATTACCGAATCGAAAACCTGGTAAGTACACTTTTCCCACCTTTGATCCAAACATTACCGACGAACAGTTGCAGTTATTGCAACGTAAACTAAATCATATTAAACAGATCAGTTTACCTCAAGCCATCAAAGATACCCAACGCTACGGTGAACATGGTGATTATTCCGAAAATGCCGAATATCAAATTGCCAAAGGCCACTTGCGTGGCTTATTGCGCACGATTGATGAATTACATTATCAAATTAACCATGCCGTGATTATTCAACCACCAACTGATGTTGGTGCCGTACACATTGGCCACACGGTTACCGTAGCAAGTAATGGCCAGACTACTCAATTTAAAATCCTCGGTTCAACCGAAGCCAAGCCAGCCGCCGGCATTATTTCTTATCAGTCACCCGTTGGCGCTGCCCTGCTGGGGCACCAACTGAATGATATTGTCACTGTACAGCTGGGTCATCGCCAAGTGCAGTATACCATTCTTAAGATAGACTAAATTACTATTGCCCAGACTGTATTTAAGTATGATTTTTAAAAACTATATAGGTCGTAATAAATCTTTTCTCCAATAAATACGGTGGTCTCCTTTTTCACGAATAAATGTACAGCCGACCTCTAAAAGAAACTTATCAAATTTCTTCCAATGAATCACTGTTATTTTTGGCATAGGTCATGCTATTTGTGGAATACTGACGAGTTGTGAACTATGCGCCACTTCTACTGGAGGCATCCATTGTTGCCTAACTTTAGTCCAACCTAAATTTGAGAGAACTTCGTCAAGTGTTCCATGTTCTATTGTTTCTTCAAAAAAAATTTCAGCAGCTTCTTCAAATCTTGATTGCGCTTGCTCAAATGTTTTTCCAGAAGTTGATAAATCTAACACTGCAGAATATGCAACAAAAATATCATTTTCTTTAAAAAAAGTCACCGGGACCTTATATTGAACACTGGCTAGTTTATGCTTCATATATTGTATTATAGCTGGCCTAAAGCCGTTGGTCAGGTTCAGGTATAGTCTTATCATACAGTCACTATTACTATTGCCCAAAACGCTATACAATGATTAACTAATGATGCTTATTACTATTATTATCTATACGTATGTTTGGACCAAAAGGACCGTTTTGCCAAAGTTGCGGCATGCCACTGAATAAAGATACTGGTCAGCGCGAGCAATCAGACTATTGCAGCAAATGTTATCAGCCCGGTGGTTTTACTGAACCGAACATTAGCCTTGAACAAATGCAAGTCAAAGTGATGGAAAAAATGAAAGAGATGCACTTTCCAAAATTTATGGCCAAATGGTTCACTAAAGATATGCCAAAGTTAAAGCGCTGGCAAAATCACGGTTAGGCTACTACCGCAACTACTTGCTATACTATCGTTCTATCCGCCAGTGTTTTAATGGTGATAATGATAGCCTAATCGCCAAGCTTGACGTGACTGCTGCAATCCATTAGTGTGCACAACTGTATGTCTGATACTACTGTAGCGATTCGCTTTAATACCGTTTCTTATAGTTATTCTGAAACAAAGGTCATTTTGCAGGAAGCGACTTTTTCGGTACGAGCTAATAGCAAAATTACTGTTATGGGTCAAAATGGGGCTGGCAAAAGTACCTTGTTTAAATTATTAACTGACGCTGTTCAACCGCAGATCGGTACAATCCATATTCAACCTGGCGCCAGTATTGCCCTAGCCCAACAAGTGATGCCACGTGACTGGATGGGTCTTACTGTGCGGGCTTTTTTTGAGCGAGCCTTTACAGAAACTATCTATAATTTAGATCGCCGAATTGAACAAGTGTACGATGTGGTTAATCTGACTGTACCGTTGAATACCCTAGTTAAGCAATTATCAGGCGGTCAACAAGCACGGCTGTTATTAGCTCAAGCCTTGATTCAACAACCGGATATTTTACTATTAGATGAACCGACTAATAATCTTGATGCCGCTGGCATTGAACACTTGGTTGGTTTCTTGCTCGGTTACGATAAAACCGTCATTGTTATTTCTCATGATGCTGATTTTTTAAATACCTTTACCGATGGCGTATTGCATCTGGATCTGTTTAGTCACACTGTCCAGCAATATGTTGGTAACTATTTTGATGTGGTGGAAGAAATTACAGCACAAATTGAGCGTGAACAACGTAAAAACGCTCAACTGGAAAAAAATATCCAGGATCGTAAAGATAAAGTAAATTTCTTCGCTCATAAAGGTGGTAAGATGCGCAAACTGGCTAGCAAATTACGTGATCAAATTGAAACTAGCGAGGCCGCTATGGTTAATGTGCGCCGGGAAGATAAAACTATCCGACCATTTATTATTCCAGCCCAGGATATCGGTAATCCAGTGGCTCGAGTAGTATCATCGGAAAAAAATATCGATATCACCTTGCGCAAAAAAGATATTCTGCACATTATTGGTCCCAACGGTATTGGTAAAACTACCTTGTTAGAAGCTCTGGTCCAGCAAGTAGCTAACGTGCGGATAGGGTATTATCGGCAAGATTTTTCCGGTTTAGATTTTAACAGCACGCCGTTTGCTGCCGTACAAGCCGTTCAAGTTGGAGCGGGTGGCGCCCAAGCTATTTATCAGGCAGCCGCTCATTTTTTGCTGACGAGTAACCTGCTGCAACATCCGATTGGCTCGCTATCCGAAGGACAAAAGGGTTTATTGTGTTATGCCCGGTTTATGGTGCAACAACCAGGTTTGTTAATTTTAGATGAACCAACTAATCATATTAATTTTCGTCATTTACCCATTATCGCCGAAGCTTTAAATAATTTTGCTGGAGCGATTGTATTAGTGTGTCACGACCAAAATTTTTTCAACCAAATAAATGTCACCCAACGATTGGATTTGGAAAAATTGATTCGACATTAAAGTTACATCAATAAAAAGTACTTTATAGGCAAGCAGATGATTTTATTTTCTTCGTCGACTTTCAATTCATTAGAACTAATGACTATGCCGTAGTCACTATTCACTTTATCCATAGTTCTGACAACTTGTTTTGAGTCTTTAGCTCCCATCCCCACTTCAACAACCACTCTGCGGTGTTGAATAAAGTTCACTATGAAATCTGCTCCCCCTTCGGCGGCATCATACATGAGCGATGCCTTATGTTTCGTCACAAACTCACGATAGTAATGCAATGCTACTACATCCTCTAACAGTGCTCCTTGTTGCGTAGCGTAGGTTTGTTTGAGTCCGGAAATGCTCAATAGTGCCAAACGTAAAGCCGGACTCATAAATAAAAATTTTGATGGTTTGGTCACGCGCTTATTACTTGATCCCTGTGGCAAAGCTCTAATCAGTAGTTCAGTTTTTTCAAGAGCTTCAAATACACTATTCAGAGTTGGCCGCTGGATATTCAAAGCTTTAGCAATCGTTGAAAAGGCCAGCGTTCCATTACTATCTGCCAGTAAAAAAAGTAACGGTTTAATTTTACTTAGAGTCTCACTATTAAAGCTGCCCAGAGCGCGGATATCTTTATCAATCACCTGTTCTAGCAAACGGTTAATCGCTTGATACACTTGATACTCATCAGCGTAACTCATGGCGAAAGGCAAGGTTCCTAGCTTGAGAAATTCAGCGATGGATAATTCATCAACCTTCGACCAGTATGTTAGTACTTGCTGGTTTAAGGCCTGTAGTTGCTGAAAGGCTAAGTGCAAATTTGGTGCCTGATAAACAGCTTGCTGCAAGCTGTATTTGAGTCCCTTGATCGGATAAGTATTGTTGCGAATCATTTGAAACTCTAAAAAACTCATTGGAAAAAGACGTTCGAAAATAGCTCTACGTTCAGCATCGGCGTTCGATTGTAATTCTACAGCCGATGATCCTGTACAGATAATAAATACCTTCTTAGATTTTTCATGTAGAATCTTGAGAACTGACGCCCATTTAGGATCTACTTGCACTTCATCTAGCAAGATAAAAATGAAGTCACTTTGTTGCTCATAGCTCTGTCCTAGTATTTTTTCAAATGTACTTAGTACTTCTCGTAAGTTTCCACTAAGATCAACAACTTCATCAAGTGAAACATACAGTATATTGTTGCTTTTTATCTTCTTATCTTGCGTGAGATAGAAGTAAATTTGAGATACTGCTGTTGTTTTTCCAACCCCTCTTAAACCGGGAGTAACTACCCACCGATTGAGTGATTTTGATTCTATAAAATCATCAATATACTTTTTTACTTTGATGTAGATATGGCGCTGCGGGTATTTTTTTCCTTGTACGTCAATCGTATTAGCGTGGAGCCTTTGACTGGCACGCACTAACTGATTTTGAATGTATTGTGTGAGTATTTGATTCATATTTTATACTTGTACTATCTATTATACAGGTAATTAAATCTTTTGTATAGTCTGTTATACAAAAAAATATCTTACCTCTAAAAGGCAATAAATATGGGCCTTAATAACTTATTTTTTTGTAATCAATCTATGACCAATATAGTAGCTAGTGGAGCCAAGATCGGGGTTCGAACCCGAGACCTCCCCCTTACCATGGGGGTGCTCTACCAACTGAGCTATCTTGGCATAAGTATCGTGCGGAAAATTATAACTGGGCGATTTGTTCTTGATATTGCAGTAACTTTTTGTTTTCGGGATTAACTGCTTTTAGTTTGTCATAATAATTTTGGGCTTTGTATTTTAATTTATTGGCAATGGCTAATTCAATACAAGCGTCCAAATTTTTAGGATTATTTGGCCCCAATATCAGCGCTTGCTCGTAGGCCTCTAAAGCATCTTCTAGTTGCTGCTGGACTTGATACAACATGCCTAAATCTTGCCATACAGCTTCATCGGTTGGATCAAGCTGTTCTAAAAAGCGTAAAGTTTCTACCGCGTGTTGATAATTCTTCATCGTTATATACAACGTCGCTAAACCACGATAGGCGGCAATCGAACTATGATCAAATGCAATAGCGGCGATATATTTTTTTTCGGCTTCCACATAATTTTCTTCAGTCACAAACACTGCGGCTTGCTGCAACACACTGCTCAATGATTGTTGCTGGGTGACAGCATCACTGGGTGCAACTGGGCGTCGAGCTGTGCGTCGATACTGTTCTTCCAATGATTTTAACCACCGAAAAAAGTTCTGGGCAAATTGTATCAACCAGCGACCCAGTGGTGTAATCCAAGTCGAGATATTTTTTTTGGCTGTTAGTAATTTACGAGCCAGCCGATCTTCAATCAAAGCCGCTTTACGCATACGCTCGCGATATTCACGCATCGCTTCTAAATCCAGCGAGGCCGCTAACGATAATTTACGACCATACACTACTCCAATAGTCGCCAAACTGACTAATGTAAACAAACCTAAAATACTGTATACAGCAATGATCATTATAAACTCATTCGTTTAAATTCAGCTAGCACGATATTTTCACCCAGTTCAGCAATACGCTCGGTAATTAAAGCTTGCACTGTTTTGGTTTCATCCATCAAAAAATTCTGCTCTAACAAACACACTTCACTATAAAATTTTTGCAGCTTGCCAGCAATAATTTTATCAAATACGGCCGCTGGTTTACCTTCTTTAGTCAGCAGCTCGCGGTGCACCGCTTGTTCACGAGTGACCACTTCAGCTGGTACATCGGCTTTACTTAAGTAACTAGGATTAAAAGCTGCCACGTGCATGGCTAACTGATGAGCCAATTCTTTAAATTGATCGGTGCGGGCCACAAAATCGGTTTCGCAGTTAAGCTTTAACAACACGCCAACACGCCCTTGGCCATGAATATAGGCTTCTACCACTCCTTCGGAAGCTTGGCGATCTTGTTTTTTGGCAGCCACTTTTTGACCGCGTTTGCGTAATACATCAACCGCCTGATCAAAATTACCACCGGCTTCTTCGAGTGCCTTTTTGGCATCTAAAATACCGGCTCCGGTTTGTTCGCGTAAACGTTGAATTGTTTCGGTTGCAATAGCCATAACAGTTAAGCAGTTATATTAGCTGGGGCTGCTGGTTGAACGGCGGCGGCGGCAGCGCGGACTTGTCCGGCTAATAAAGCTTCGCGTAAAATTGCAAAAATATATTGAATAGATTTAATGCCATCATCATTCGCTGGAATAGGATAGTTCACTAAATCGGGATTAACATTAGTATCGGTAATGGCAAATACTGGAATTTTTAAACGGGCTGCTTCAATCACAGCGGTTTTATCTTTATTGCAATCGGCCACAACAATGGCATCTGGCAGCTTGGCCATGGTTTCGATACCACCAACTAAATGTTCTAAACGTTCAATTTCACGAGTCAACACTAATTGTTCTTTTTTGGTATAGCGCTTTTCCCAAGTACCTTGATCGCGTTCCTCTTTGAGTTGCGTTAATTTACGCATTAAGCGACTAACGCTGGTAAAATTGGTGAGCAAGCCACCAATCCAGCGATCAACCAAATAGGGCATGTGCAACTCTTCGGCTAACGCTTTTACGGTAGTTTGAGCCTGGCGTTTCGAACCAACCAATAAGATCACTTTATTTTGAGCAGCTAAATCTTCTAAAATCGGCAATACTTTGGTTAACTGTTGTTTGGTTTTTTCTAAATCAATAATGGAAATGCCGTTGCGAGCACCAAACACGAACGGATTCATCTTGGGATGCTTTTTTGAAGTTTTGTGTCCAAAATGAACACCAGCTTGAAGCATTTCAAGCACGGAAATATCTTTGGTTTGAGCCATAATCATGAAATAGGTTGATCTTTAACTACTGCTATTACCACCACCGGGAGCCTGCCGGTAAGGCAGGCCAAGAGCCAGTGATGTAGATTGTAAACAGCATGATTGATAAAATGCCTGCCAATTCTAGCAAATCATTGTTGAAAGCGCAAGGCAATAGGGCTTGTGGATAGATCACTTGCATCGAATAACGAGGTATGCTACAGTGCTGCTTGATGACTAAAATTAATAAAGAATTACTGAAAGGCGCCTGTGATTTAATGATTCTGGCTGCTCTTGAAGCCGAGCCACTGTATGGTTACGAAATTGCTAAACGTTTAAAAAAAACTAGCCGAGAAGTGTTTGCTTTAGGTGAGGGCACGTTGTATCCGATATTACATAAATTAGAACAACAAGGTTGGTTAGAATCATTTTGGCAAGAAGTGGCTGGTCGTAAACGTAAATATTATGGCTTAACCACGGCTGGTAAAACTGTGCTGCACAGTAAAACAGTCGAGTGGCAACAATTTGCTAAAGCCATGCAGGCTGTTATTAGTTAATCATTGCTATGATACGGCGCAGTTGGCGCGAAGAATTTGATAGTCATATTCAAGATTGCGTCGATGAACTGTTAGCCTTGGGCTATACTCAAGCGGCTGCTCGCACTGAAGCCCAGCGTCGATTTGGCAACCAAGCCAACATGGCTCAACAGTTAGCTGCTATTCATCCGTGGTTGGGGCTGTGGGCTGATTGGATTGTGTTTGGTATTATTTTGTTCAGCATTGTGCCCTTGTACGGCATCAACTATCTAGCCGCTGCCACGCTACTGGGTGTAATCAGCGAACAAATGATTGTATGGTGGTGGGGTGGTGCGATTATGACTGTGACTATAGTACTATTAACCTGGCAAATTCGGCTTACTCCCCTCACCCAACGATTCAGTATTATTACCAGTTTCAGCCTGGCGTTTTTGATTGCTATTAGTGTAACTCTTATTTTGGATATCAATAATTTTGAAACTATTATATACAATGGCGGGTGGTCGATAGTAGCAATGGTAGTACTACAACTGGTGTGGCCAAAGTTAGGCCTGCGCTATAAATATGTTTTGGTAATAACTCTAGCCGCAGCATTGGTACTGTTTGCCTGGCGTGAACAAGGGGCTTTAGAACAGTGGTTCTTTCCGCACTGCTTATACTTGATTGATACTCACCCAGAGGCTGCGCCTAATGCTAGTTGCACTCAAGTATCATGGTTTACACCGGCTTTGGTGTTGATGTATCTTTTGGTTACAGCAGCACTTATTGTTATGGTGCGCTCTATCGTGCGTTTATGGAATAATGGAGCGTATCTGTATCGAAAAATTGTTACCACTGCTAGCGTAGTGCTACTACCGATCTTGCCATTATTCTTTTTTGGCGTCAACAGTGCCGGAGCGCTCGATGTGGTAGTGTGGAAACGAAATATTTACAGCGCCTATGTTGATATTTTAGGGCGTCGACCAGAACAAAAAGATTACGAATTTTACGCGGCTACTCGATCGTATCAGCACATGTCAACAGTGCGTGCGGTGCTGTACGATTCAACTGAACGGCGCCTGAAGATTACCTTGTTGTTTCAAAATATTTTGCAGCGTAACCCGACAATCGAAGAATTACAACGATACAGTGATAGTGTACTAACTATTAAAGAAATTACCCAAGACATTCAAGGTCTTGAATAATCATTCAGTCTTGGCAAGATTCTATACTTATGATACCTCGCATAATAGTATATAGTAATTTTATCCTCACTGTTATGGTGGGATGTTGGTATGTTAGTAGTGATACTACTGGTAAGCGTACGAATACGAACATTGTTTTGACACGGATTATTCCTGATACGCTCGATCATCATACCGTCTACCCTACTAACCATGTCACCTTGGGATTAGATCCTATGCAAAATGATGTCTGGCAAGAGTTAACCATACCAACTGCTTGGGCTAACGGAGATTATTATTTTGAAATTTGGGATAGTAGTAATCGTCCGGTACCAGGTTTCTTAGCACAACGACTGTTACAATCAACTATTGCGCTTGACTCGATTGATGCTTCACTCTATCCCAGTATTCGTTTAATTATTTTTAAACCAGACAGCGCCGCAGATTTATCCTATCAAGCGCCGTTATATATTCGTTATCACACCAGTCCGAACCGACGCTTAGTTATTATGTTGGGCATTATTATTATAGTGTACGGCAGTGTATTATTCGGCCTGTGGCACAATGGTTTATCATTACGGCGCAGTTGGTTAGCCACCAAACAACTGGTGCGCGGTGAACATTTACCAATCGTCATGTTGGCCACCCTCACCATTATCTGGTCTGGTATTTTTGGCATAGCCTTGGGTTATTATATTGGTGGTATTCAGATTATGTATGTGCTGATTAAACTACCCTTCGTATTACTGGGCGCTTTAATTATTTCAACGACGACATTATTAATCTTGTCGCAGTTGTTGGGAGTGCGAGCCAAAACGAACGCTATTCTGCATCAGGCGGTTACCTTGGTAGCCATTACAGCGTTAGGCTTAGCTGCTTTAACACCGGTGCTGTTATTTTATATTATCTATCCATTAAACCATGACGCTGTCTTATTGGCTGCGGTAGTTTTCTTTGGAGCCGGCGGCGGACTGGCGCTGATTCGATTATATCTGTGGTTGCGTAGTCGCTGTGCCGTGCTGACGATACCGCTTATTCTAACTGTTTGGTTTGTGGTATATGGCAGCGTCTTTCTGCAACTGGGTTGGTTGTTGCGTCCATGGGTAGGCGTGCTTGATTCCGTACAACACAATCTCCCCTTTGCTCGGCCTTACAGCGGTAATGTGTTTGTGGAATTGGTTAATACTATCGAACGATCAAATAATTAATGATTGATATATCAAACAATGATTACACTATTCAAACGAGAATTAAGAATATAGAATCATGCATTCGGTATCGAGTATTCATAATTCATACAAATATGAAACAATCCGCTACGGCTCTTCTCCTCAAAAACAAAAAACAATTCTACCAAACCATTTTTCAACCAAATCGCTGGAATCGCCTAGCGGCCGAGCTTATGGCTGTAAGCCTGCTTGGGTTAGCTAGTTTTGGTCTGGTGATGGGTTCATATATACCACATTGGCGGTGGCCATTGGGTTTAAGTTGGAAAATGATTGTGCTGCTGTGGGGTTCGGTGGCGTTGTGTACGCCAGCCTTGTTTGTGTTTAGCGCCATTCGCGGATCACGTATCACTCTGCCACAATTAGTGTACCTATTAATTGGCGGCCTAGCCACCAGCGGTATTGTGGTATTGGCGCTGGCTCCAATTAGTTGGTTTTTCACCTGGACCGATACTTCGCCGGGTCATCTGATATTGCGCTTGATGAATGGTGGCATGATTGCCGTGAGCCTGTTGTTTGGTTTGTATTTGATTGGTCAAGGTTTGTATGCCGTGCATCAACAAGTGAAAGCTACTACTCCCGAAAGTAAAGCGGCCCTTGATATTGTAGTAATATGGTTAGTGTTATTAATTGTGGTGATTGCCCAAATGAGCGCCAAATTGGGACCATGGTATCAATAATTAAACTAGCATTAAAACTATGCTATACTGGCGGCATGCCAAACACACTATTAGGAGGATTACTACTGCTTACCGTATTGTGTACGGGCTGCGGTGTAATTGATCAATATAATACCGGCCTGCAAAAATACCAAGAAGCCAAACAAACCTTCGAAAATATTAACCAAACCATTAGTCAACAAACCGATCATCATACCGTGATTGTGCCAGGCTATGGCGCACCAGTAGCTGGCAACCCAACTTATCAACAGTATATTGATCAAGTGGCTGAATTTGTCAGCGAGGCGGATAATGCTGTTCATTCGGTGGTATTCACCGGCAGTTACACAACGCAACCCGATTTATCTGAAGCCGAAGCCATGAATAGTTACTTTAACAGTGTGGTTGATACAACTGATCTGCAACAACGCGGGGTGCATGTGTACCAAGAAAGCTGTGCTATTGTATCGTGGCAAAACATTGCCTACAGTCAAGAATTATTAGCCAACGAAGGCATTAAGCCAACCCGCGTTACTATTTTTGGCGATCAACAACGGGCTGATAAATTAACCACTTTTGCCACCTATAAATTTAATTTGAGTGACGGTTTGCCTGGTAACTTACAAGATTTAGTGAATGTATCAGTCAATGTAGCTGCCGTTGAATTTGTTGGCTTTAATTTCGGTGACAAGGTGATGTCGGCTGAACAACGCAATGCTTATTTTTTGGCGGAAATCGCTGGAGCTTACGATGTCAACGTGGGTAATGATATTTTAGCTGAACGCATTCAATTATGGTCAGATCAGTTCCACTATGATGTGGCTGCTAATTTGGTAGAGCACGGCTGCAACCAATATAAAGGTTTCTAAACATGCGCCGAGTAGAACCGCCGCTATCCTGGGGGAACAGAGTAGAAGCTGGCCCCGAGGGTGATGATTCTGGCCGGTTTGAGGCCCTTGATACTCATGTTCGGCTTGATGTTGACCGACTAGAAACCTGGGCCAAGCACGATTTGGCATTACGTTATGGCAGTGTACCGGCCGACCATCCCGCCTATATTCAAGCCGCCGCAGCCTTGCGCGCCTGTCGTAAAAATCTGCCACCCGATATTCAATTGCTTGTTTGTCCCCGGCTAGAAGAAAATGCCATGGCTATTGGTCGCCACATTATTGTGATGGGCTTACCGTTATTATTGCAGTGTTATTCGCATCAAGGCCTGGCTGGTATTTTTGGTCATGAATTAAAACATCTCGAAGAACAAGATACTTTGCGCGATGTCGGTGGCTTACCAGCCAGTAGTGCTCCAGGTGATATTGTGCAAGAACAATTGCGCCAAACCAGTATTACTCGCCTAGCTGAACATCGAGCCGATATTCATGGCGCCTTGCTCGACTTAGATGAGGCTGGCACTAATCCCCTTGGGTACATTCTTGAATTAGAACGACTCGATGCCCGATCTACCGGTGAGCGCAGTGCTAGTCATGGTTCAAGTCTAGATCGAGCCTTACTGGGGCGAATTGGTTTGCGCTATATCGATATGGCGCATTTATCTCAACAATTAAGGCTGGTCACCCAAGCCGAGCGCACTGCTTGGCAGGTTGAACCAGCGGCTGAAGCTATTGCCTCAACCAGCTTATTTGAACCGTATACAACCTTTGATAAATTTAAAATGGGTGAAAAACGCGAACGGTGGATTGAAATTCTTCGTGAACAATCACCCGTGAAACGAGCTGTGACTATCACTAGTTTAGTGCAACACTGGTCGCGGTTGCTGATTCCGGGCATTGATATGAAACAGGCCAAACCATTTTTTGCTGAAGTGCAGCAACTGCTAGAGGCCGATACTGATCAACTGGGCGATAATCCACGTGATGTCAGCTTACGGCGTTTTTTGCACTACCAACTGAACTTGGGATTAAATTTAGATGTACCGGCTGACGGTTTTAAAAATAAATATAACCTTGAACACCCCTACACAACTCTCCACCGATCAGCGCGCGATGCCGCCTGGACCGAGTTGACTACCTTGGATGACGCTCGCTACTTACGGACACAACTAGCGGTGGTGGCTGAACATGATATGCCGTATGCCCTGGGTGATCCACGGGCTTGTTTGCGTTTATTAATAAAACGGTCGTTAGAAGTTGGCTGGTTTGGTGATAGTAGCCGGGCTGATACCTTTGCCGCCGCTGATTTTGTAGCTGAACTTGAAGCTTGGAGCCTAGCGTTAGCTGATTTCGCGCACAAAAAATGTATTGTGCAACCCGATGCTGCCCAGTTGTTCCATGATGGTGTTGTGCAGGCTAGTGGTATTCTCACAGAACGCAAAGCTTCGGCCAGCGAAAAAAAATTACATCAGTCGGTTTCAGGGCATCGCTTGGTGCAAGATTTTGGCCTTACCCGTGCGTCAGATATATCTCACGATCGTTTGCAGGTGATGTTCGATTGGACTGAATCAGAAAATGGAAAACAGCTGATGACTTTAGCCGATCAACGACCAACTAATTTTCGTGAAGTGATCAATGCTAGTGTTGCTGTGCTGCAAGAACAATCAAGCCATTTAACAGTGCGGGCGGTTGGTTGGCTGTTGCGCAGTGTCAGTGCGCAAGTATTTACTAATTTAATTGTCGGTGAATCCAGTGAAGGTCGAGGCAGTCAAATACTGCGGGTGCTAGATAGCTTAGAAAAATGGCATACCGCCTTTTTAACGAACGATCCTCGGTGCGCTGATATTGAATCATCTGAACGAGCCGTGGCAAAATACTTCTACAGAAGTGAAGAAATATCTCGGCTAGCCAATATGTCCGTGGATTATGGTGGTACTATTTTTACCGTACCGTACACTACTCTACTCAAACAATGCTTAGAACAAAGTACTAAAAATCCAGCTTTAGCTATTCGACTTAGTCAACTATTCATTCAAGGTGGTGAACAATTTGGTTTAGATGCAGAAGTTACAAGCACTCAACCAGATATTGATGTTGGTACTCGTTTTATCGTAGCACATATCATAACAGTACCAATCAAAAAACGCTGGGCTACTATCCAAACTTTTGAACAGGCTGGGGTACCGATAGGTAACATATTGCGTGATCATAAAAACATTGCTGCTCCATTGGTGGCCGATACCATGAAACAGATTGATACTGTTACGGCCGGACCTGATCGTTTTGGCTTATTATATATCATCAGTGAATGCTGTACCGATCCACACCTGCGCCTGCAATTAAAACAATACTTAGCCGAACAGCAATGGGCTGAAGCCACTGATTTTGATAGGCAGTTGGCCGTAGCCTTTGCTCATGGAACTAGTCGATATGATGTAGAATTAAAGGATCGCTTAATTGAAGAGTGTATGATCACCGTGGAACAGTACCAAGCGGTGCACTCTCAAATGCGCCGGTATTTAGATTTATTTTTTGATGAAGGTAGTGTTCAGGTAGGAATATTAGCTGAAATTGATCGGGTTTTAAAAATTAAAGGATACACCGCTTTTAAAACAATAACATTACTATTAGGCACTCGGCATAGTGATAATGAATTACGGGATATTTTAGCTAAAGAAGCATTGTCGTATTTGAGTGATGCGGACACTTTGGAAGAAACTATCTTGAATGCTCGCCGTATGTTAGCAGACCTTGATCAAATCATCAGTATGCTGTTCAGTTTAAATAGTGGCGCCAAGCTGGCTGTGGTTAAAAAATTAGTCCTCGATTCTGGCTTGATGCAGCAACCAACTGATCGTGGTAAATTATTACATGCTTTGCTTGATGAAACGTTAGATACCGCTGCCAATGAAACCGATTTGCGCGCTACCATTCGTCAGGTGGGAGATGCTCTAGCCGTCGCCGATGATTGGAAATTGTTATTTCTCACCATGGGGCCAACCCTGGCTGAACATTTACTGGTACCAGCAACCAAAGCAACTCCCTGGACTCAAGTAGATAGTGTGTTAGAAGCTCTGATTGATGTGGGCATTGAAGATGCTACTCCATTTTCAGCAACCAAACTCACTATTCTCCCTCAAGCTGCCGCCACCACTCCTTGGCAATATGAAGAAAATTATGGGTTATTAGGAACTCGGCGTATTCGAGCTTGGTTAAAAAAACGTGGGGTAATGGAAACTGATACTGTCGCCAAACGGCAAAGCCCTCTAGAACTAGTCACCGAGCTAGCGCCACGGTTAGGTTCGTTAGCCGTTCGTTTTTTACAATTACTACCGCAATTCGTTGATATTCCAGGGCGATATCAGGAACAATTCAATACCTTGTATGATTCATTGCGCGGTCAATCAAAATTAACCTCAATTGGTGTGGTGGAGCGCGAATGGCCGACCGATCAAGGTACCATGTGGGATACGATTGATCAATTTGGCAAACGATTAGGTGGTGGTTCGTTGATGACGGTGTATGAAATTCACACCCGGCAATCTCCTACCGCCGAAGCCGACAAAGTAATTCGAGTGCGTAACCCTAATATTACCTTTCATTTGCAGGCTACCCGGGCGTTATTTGACAATGCGCTTGATGTGATGCTGCAACAAGGTACACTCGATGCAGCTACGCATCAACGTTTACGCATTGGGGTAGAATTAGTGGCGGAGTGGATTGATCAGGAGTTACAGTTTGATCAATTTTTAGAACATGATCAAACCTTCTATCATCAACAGCATGGCTTTGGTAAAACCGAGGGGTTAGATTACAGTATACTGGTGCCAAAATCTGAACCGCCGATTAGTAACTATTTTCAAATTGAAGAAAAAGTACCTGGGCGTAATCTAACAGATTGGCAAGCCTTGGTGACTGAAGGCCATGACATGCGAGCAGTAGTGAGTGTTATTTGTAAAAGTTTTGCTCACCAAATTGCAGCTGGCCAATTGCATGGTGATGTGCATATTGGTAATTATCGAGTAACGCCAAATAAGCAAGTGGCTATACTTGATCGCACTTTCTATATTCACTTAGATGAACAAGAACGAAATTTATTTAGCGGATTGGTCCGCGGCGTAGTTGATCCCATGGCCTTATTGGGTTATTTGAGCAAATTTATGCCGGTTCAAGAAATTAATGCCATGCCACCAACGATCACTGCTACTATAAGCAACCTTGGTAACGAATTACTGGCTGGTAATGCGGCAGCGGTGAATCATGCCTTAGTTGATTTGCGGCAGCACGGGGTACGCTTGCCATTGCATATTTCTCTACTTACCCGTAATGTGCACGCCTATAATCGGTTAGCCGAGCAAGCTGGCTTTACTTCATTACAACAAGCCCTGGCCGCTTGACGCCTATTGAGTGCTGTGGTATTGTACGGCGGTATGAAAAAAGAAATTCATCCACCATACTATCAAACTGCTACTATTACCTGCGCCTGCGGTAACAGTTTTTCTAGTGGTTCAACTTTAGAGGTTATTCAAATTGAAGTGTGTTCAAACTGCCATCCATTTTTTACTGGTAAACAAAAATTTGTCGATACGGCTCGTCGCGTAGAAAAATTCCAAGAACGTACCAAAAAAGTCGCTTCAATTAAAGCAGCTCGTCCGGCTACCTCCAAAAAAAGTAAACGGCGTGATAAAGATACTAAAAAATTAGCCAAAGCGGCTTTAAAATCGGCTCTTAAAGAAGCGTAACTAGGTTTGATCATCACGTACTCCTGTTGCATTGAGCAGGAGTTTTATGTTCACACTATATTATTTATGGATTCTATCCGTCTCAAAATTGAACAACTGCGCCAGCGTTTTGCCCAGCTTGAGCAGGAACTACAGCAACCAACTTTGATTCAAGATCAAACGCGCTTTAAAAAATATGCCCAAGAGTACGATGAACTCAAAGAAAAAATAGTGCTATTTGATCGCTTGCTCACTATTGAACGCGCCTTAACCGAAGCCGAGCGTACTGCTCATGATGACAGCGATGTTGAATTACAGCAACTGGCTCAAACTGAATTAGATCGTCTGCATACTGATCAAGCTGCTTGTGTTCGAGCCATTGAAATTACGCTGCTGCCAAAAGATCCGCTTGATCGTAAAGATATCATTGTAGAAATTCGGGCCGGCGCCGGTGGTGATGAAGCCGCCTTATTTGCTGCCGAGTTGTTCCGCATGTATAGTCGCTATGCTGAAACCCAAGGTTGGCGCACCAGTTTATTAAGCGCCAATCATAGCGATTTAGACGGTTTTAAAGAAATCATTTTCGAAATTACCGGAAATAATGTTTACTCCTGTATGAAATATGAATCGGGCGTTCACCGAGTACAGCGAGTACCGACCACCGAAAAATCTGGTCGCATTCATACTTCAACTGTTACCGTAGCGGTACTGCCTGAAGCCGACGCAATAGATATTACCATTGATCCGAATGATATACGCATCGATGTGTTTCGATCGGGGGGTCATGGTGGTCAAAGTGTTAATACCACCGATTCAGCTGTGCGTATTACTCATTTACCCAGTGGTATGATTGTAACCTGTCAGGATGAAAAATCGCAACACAAAAATAAAGCTAAGGCCCTTAAAGTATTACAATCACGTTTGTTTGAAATGCAACGCGAGGCCGATTTGAAAAAAAATTCAGCCGCTCGACGATCGCAAATAGGCACGGGTGATCGTTCAGAAAAAATTCGCACCTATAATTTTCCCCAAGATCGTATTACCGATCATCGCATTAAACAAAGTTGGAATAATATTGATCCGATTCTCGAAGGCAACCTCCAGCCACTACTAACAGCCTTGCGCGAAGAAGATTACAAAATGCTGTTGCAGAATTTATGACCATTGGTGATACTGGGCGGCGATTAGATGTTGATGTGTTATTAGCCTCCGTTATCAAGCAGCCACGAGAATTTTTATATGCTCATCCAGAGTATACTTTGACCACTCGGCAAGCGAAAAAATTGCTCAACTATCTGCACCGTCGTGAGCAAAACGAACCGGTAGCCTATATTACCGGCCATAAAGAATTTTACGGATTAAATTTTATCGTGAATCGTGATGTTTTAATACCACGGCCTGATACTGAACTACTGGTTGATACCGTTGTACAATACTGTGGTAATGTCAATCAACCAATTCACACTATAGCTGATATTGGTACCGGTAGTGGTAATATTGCCATTGTCTTAAAAAAATTATTACCAACTACGCGTGTACTAGCCACAGATATTTCGCCAGCGGCTTTACGTGTGCTGCGACGCAATGCCCGTACACACCAGGTGACTATTCCCAGCTATTGTGGCAATGCTTTAGCCGCCTTGCCACAGTACTTCAAGCATCAGCTTGATATGATTGTGTCAAATCCGCCCTACCTGACTGGCACAGAAGCTAACCATCGCCAACTACAGTTTGAGCCACGCTTGGCTTTAACTGCCGGCCGAAACTCTACCAAAATTATTGAGCGCATTCTGCAACAAGCTCACTATTATCTTAAGCCTAGCGGCAGTATTATATTTGAAATTGGTTATCGTCAAGCTATGCGAGTCAACCGATTATGTCGACATTATTTTCCAAAAGCTAGCGTGGTTGTCAGTAAAGATTTAGCTGGACTTGATCGAGTGATTGTCTGTCGAACTTCCAGCTAGCAGCATAAAAATTTGACAGAAACGATTTTTTTTGTTAAAATATAAATTGATGGATAATCGTGCTACGCTATTAATGCGTTTTCCGCTATCGCCGATTGATGATCATATCGGCAAATTTGAACGTTTGTTTCATAATTTTTACTATTTACTGAAAAATGAAACCGGCCAAAATGCTCTACTGGCCTGCGAAGTAATTTCAATCCATAATAAATTAAATTTCTACATTACCACTGCCAAAAGCAACGCTAACACCATGAAGAATATGATCTTTTCGGTGTTTCCAGATACTGAAATTGAACTGATCGAACGGTTTAATGATCTGGAACATGTGCCAGATCATGCCTTGGCCTATTACATGGATTTAGCTCAAAATGAACAGTACTCACTGCGTACCTATAAAACCACGGCTCCGAGTGATCCATTGAGTTCTTTTATCAATATTATTTCTTCTATTCCGGCTCGTCATGCGGTGTGGTTCCAGCTGGTGTTGCAACCATTAAATGAAGAACTCGACAGTGAATCGAGTGGTTTATTCTATGGCGAAAGTAAACGCAGCGGTGAATCGCAAGAATTACCAAAATTCGATGCCGCTATGCGCTTTATTTATTTCTTTCCAGAAGCCGATAGCGTTAAAGCTAAACAGCGAATTGATGAAATTCAACGGTCTACTCATGAATTTTCAGCGGAAAAAAATAGAATTAAATTTACCGCTATACCAGAAACGCAAAAGTTTATTAAAGATTTTGTCCAGCGTCATTTAGAAAAACGGATTGTCTTGACCCAAGAAGAAATCGCCTCACTGTTTCATATTCCTGATCCTCGCTTAAAGTTACCGGCCATTAACTGGGTGCTATCGAAACGAGCCCAACCTCCTTTTAATTTGCCTACGCCCAATAACACACCAGCTGATGCAGCCACTTTTTTTGGTTATACTAATTTTCGCGGAATTAAAACAAAATTTGGTATTCGGCGTGATGACCGCCGGCGCCATTTGTATGTAGTGGGTAAATCTGGTTCTGGTAAATCAAAATTATTGGAAACTTTTATTATCGACGATATTATTAAAGATAAAGGCGTCTGCGTGATGGATCCGCACGGTGACTTGATTCAAGATATCATCAAGTACATACCAGAACGTAAGATGAAAGATATCGTGTATTTTAATGTAGCCGATTTTGAGTGGCCAATGGCTTTTAATCCTCTAGAAAACGTATCGCTGGATATGAAGCAACAAGTCACTCAAGGCCTGATTGAGGTATTTGAAAAATTCTTCGGTGGTGACTGGTCGCCAAAAATTGAACATGTGTTTCGATACACTACTCTGGCTATGTTAGATTATCCAGAATCAACCATTGTCGGCATGATGAAAATGTTAACGAATCGTAAATTTCGACAAAAAGTGATCCCGGAAATTAAAGATTCCGTGGTAAAACATTTTTGGGCCAATGAATTTTCCAGCTGGTCCGAAAAATTTGATAATGAAGCTATTCTGCCGTTGGTTAATAAACTAGGTCAGTTTTTATCGAACCACTTAATTCGCAATATTGTGGCGCAACCGAAAAATAAATTCAGCTTTGATGATATCATGAATAATCAAAAAGTGGTGTTGATTGAATTATCCAAAGGCCGCTTGGGTGAAGAAAACGCCGCTTTACTGGGAGCTATGATGATTACTAAAATTTATCAAACAGCTATGGAACGGGCTAAATTACCCGAGAAACAACGGAAAGATTTTTACCTGTACATTGATGAATTCCAAAACTTTGCCACTGAAACCTTTGAAAATATTTTATCCGAGTCGCGTAAATATCGTTTGTTACTGACTATTTCACACCAATATTTAGCTCAAGTACCTGCCCGCATTAAAGGCACGGTGTTTGGTAATATCGGTTCAATTATTGCTATGCGTGTTGGGGCTGATGATGGTACCTATTTATCGAATGAATTTACCCCTATTTTTAGCACCGAAGATTTTATTAATCTTGGCGTGCGCGAAATGTTAATCAAAATGAGTGTGGAAGGTCAAACTACCCAGCCGTTTTCGGCTATCACCGTAGATGTTCCGTCGATTCCGGAACCAAACTTCGCTCAAAATATTATCGATTATAATCGTCAACAGTATGCTATCTCATTGGCTGAAATTGATACGTTAATGGCTCAACTGTATAGCGATGAAGAGAATACTAATCAGGTTGGCGGTAAAGAAGAAACCTTTGAAGCGCCGATTGTTTAAGTTTAATTTAATCGACGTTTTTTCCAAAAGAATAATCCACTTCTTCAGCTCCACGCGGGGGCTGATTGGGATTATCGTCGCCATAATTCCGTTTTGGTAAACCACGCTGTTCTCTCCAAATTTTATCCTTTTCTGGATCAAACTGATCATCCTCCGGGTGTATTGGTGATGGCGCATGTGGTCGCTGATCTGGTTGAGAAATTGGCCGACGACGTACCTGACTGGCTTCGATTGGGTTCATATCAATTATATATACTAACAAATTTGCTTTTGGTCAATAACAAATATCCTATATTAATAAACGGTTTTTTGATAGCAATCATTGCAATAAATAACTTCGGGACGATCAGGTGCGTAGCTGGTATCACACTGCTCGGCACAGCGTTCGGCATGACCGTGATCAGTTTGTTGACACAGACACTGCCGCTGCCATAACCGTTGTGGATTATGCCAAGCTCGACGAGTGGCATAGCGGCATTGATAACACTGCTGTGGAGCGGGCATATGATGTTGTTCATAAAAACTGGTTTCAGCAGCTACATACTTGAAAGGGCGTTGACAATTGGTACAACGCTGGGCAGAACTCGGTGCTGGATTATCTGTTTCCAAATATTGCCAACCGCGTTGCTCAACCTGTTGGCGCGTTAATGGATACCAGTGTTGCGCGTTAGTTTCATTATAGGCAAACAAACTAGTTTCGATTGGAAAAAACTGCCCCCACTGGCCAGCCTCTATTAGGCTAGTTCTAATGGCATTAAATACTGTTCGATAGTCTGCTTCAGAATACTGTTTATTCATAATCACATATTGCGCTTTTTTAAGACCGCTACTGCCAAACACATTTTTACTGTTCATTACCGAATGTGAATAATAAATATCATTGCCACCATAACAACCATAGGTCACCATACTATGACGTGGCATAGGAAAGGTTTCAACATTCTGATAACCATCCTCGCCCATACCACCGTACTCACAATCCATGCTATCCTTAACGCCGATCATATTGTTGACATAACGACAATGATCCGCCTCTTCTATATCAAAGCATTGCCAGCAGTTATGGATATCGCGTACATAATCGCCGGTGGAATTTTCAATGCGGCCAAGTTGATTACGATAATGGTGTTTGGCTGATTGTTGCATGAGCTGTTGAAACTGCAGCCGGATTCGTTCCCGACCAACCCTGGTAGTTAATTCGAATTCGGCTAACTTTTTATAATAATCAATTTGACTATAGGGTTGATTCAAAATGTAATATTGCTTATTGCGTAAATTCCATGACAAGGTGCAATTTTGTATATTTCTACAATCGTAGCAATAGAAACTCTCGGTGGCTGAAAAACATTTAATCAAATACTGACTGTTATAAATACGATCTCCAAAAAAGCATTGGTAAGCTTGTTCGGAGTTATTTAATTTAAAACTATCAACGCAATCGCGACAATGTTCTAACCAATTTGAATATAGACAATTCTCATTATAATCAGATGTAAATATTAAATAACAATTTTTATTATTAGATACGCAATTGGTGTATTCACTATTATCACTCTTCATATCCAACAAATTGATCAATGGCACTGACCGAATGAAGTCAGCCCACTGTTCGAAAAAATGACTGTTGGGATTATAATTCCGAGCATAGTCAAAGGGATTCCAGCGATCACTCCACCAACAATCACGACAGTACACTGTGAATTGTTTATCTGGACTATATTGACTAATAATTGACCGATGACACAAATCACATTCGTCACTATATAACATTGTTTCATTGCGATGGGCTAAGCGGCGTTGGCTGCGACAGGCTGGGCATAACTGTGGATCAGGTACTGCCCTGCGCTTATAAAAATCCTGATCATTACTATCAATGTGAAACGTTTTATTGCATTGGGCACATTGCTTGATCATATTAATACATCTTTTTCCGATAACAATCCTCACAGTACACTATGGCAGCGCGATCGGCCGAATAATAAGTGGTAATTAGTTTTTGACACAAACTGCATGGCCGTGACCATAATTGGGTAGGCCCGCGACGAATAATCCGTTCAGTACGACGACAATCTGGACAATCATGCGGAATGGGCAAACCTAACCGGCGATAAAAATCGAGTTCTTGCGGAATAATTTTATAATTTTTTTGACAACCTTGACAGGCTAATATTTGCTGCAAAATATCATCCCCTACCTCGGTAATGTGTGACGGTACCTGATAGGTTTGTGGCTGGTATTGTTTGTTTGGCTCATCATACCAGCTATACCCTAGCTTAACTGCTGCAGCTTTAGGCAAAGGATAATATTCTTGAGCAATGGTTTCGTTATAGCCAAATGGTGATATAGTTGGAGATAAAAATTCACCCCACTCACCAGTGGTTTTCATGTGTTCTATAATTTTAGTTTTTAACACTTGATAATCAGCTGGACTATAGGCGGTGTTTAAAATACAGAACGATTTCTTTTGTAAGCCAACGCACGCCAACAGATCATGACTCTGATGACACTCTAACGAATACCCAACATTGTAGGAATTCCAAACCATAAAAGAACTAATAGTATCGCGTGCTCCGGTAGTTGAACAACAATTATAACAATGTTCTAACCCATAGGGCGAGGCAAACACACAATCTTGGCTATCCTTAGCTTTTGGCGCATTGTACACATAATGACAATTTTCACTTTCTTTAATATCAAAGCAGTGCTGACAATTGACGCTGTTTAAAATTAAATCACCGGTGCAGTGTTCGCTAGCATACACGTGGCCAGCCCGATGTGGTAAAGTTTTTTTCAGGGTAGTGAATTTGGATTGCAATTCGTTTATTTTTTCAGTGGTCAATACACTATAGGACTGTTTTAATTTTTCATATTCAGTTCGACTCACCGGCTGATTAAATACGTAGTACTGCTTGCTGTGCAAACCAAAACAACCGATACAATCACTGCAGGCCTGACAATCTTCAATCATTAAGCAATCGTGACAATCCCGACTATTGGTGAGGTAGCGACAATGATAACACCGTTCCGAAGCCACCGCCTCGTAACACAACTCTGTTGAAAACACCGATAAAGCATCAACTGTATCAATAGAACTGATGACAAATTTACCGTATAAGCAATTTTCATCATTAGAAGCACCAAACAGTAAATAACAGTTATTTAAATTCAAACCAAAGTTATTGAATTCACTATTGGTGCAATTGGTGGTATACAAAGCCACATGTGGCATTCGTTGATATAACTGCTGTACTTGTTCAGCCACCGTTTTACTAAAATCAAAGGCTTGGCCAGTTGATGCAGCATCGTATTTTTCGCCCCACCAACACTCTGAACAGTACACTAAATAATTTTTTTCTGGTGCATAAATAGTTACGATCGAACGTTGACATACGGCACAGTTACTATGATACAAACTGCGTTCATTGCGCCAAGCGAAGCGGCTTTGTTGGCGACATTGTGGGCACAATTGTGGTGACGGTACTAACCAGCTTTGGTAAAAAGCTTGATCAGCCGTAGTAATCTGAAAATTTACTCCACACTGTTTACATGAAGACATATTATACTACCATATCCTTAGCCAGATTAAGCGGTTGGGTCAATAATCTCAATTGGAACAAAAAAATCATCTGACATATCAATCAGTGTAGCAAACGGCAATTTACTGTCAAACCGTCTTCTTGAGCTGAATTTTAACGACATCATAAATGGCGGCCAGCGTGAAAATAATTTGGAGAATGATGAAAATTACATCACCAAGATAAATGCTATACGCTTCTAAACAAAGGCCGCCAATGATATAAAGAACATCTTGTATTTTTCTGTTTTTAGTTACTATCCCGATTGAAATGAGTAAAAGTCCAGCGGCTCCAATGATTTTATATATGTCCATACTTGATTAAGTGTTGCATTTTAACTGTTCAAAATAGAAATCCAAAATGGCAATGACACTATTGAAAGAATTGTACTTAGAACGATTGAGCGCGCAATAAAATCTTTATCCAAACTATATTTATCTGCCAATGCAAACGGGGTTATAGCGATTGGCATTGCTGCCTGAATTATTGAACTTGGCAATTGCGATAATGAGACTCCTAAAAATTTTACACTAAAATAAAAAACCGTCGGTAATATTATAAGTTTTAAAATTGAAAACAACACAATGGAAAGCCAATCTGATAATTTTCCGAAACTGGACTTTCCAATAAAAAGCCCTATAACAATCAGTACTGTTGGGGTGACTGATGCGGTAATCATGTCCAATGATTTCGACAAAATGGCAGGTAGAGTAATTTTAAAACTTCCTATTATTATTCCAAGGATAACCGAAATCAAAAGAGGATTTGTAAGCAAATTTTTTATGATATTTTTAGCGACATTTCTTTTATTCTTTTGCATAGAGTAATCTAAATAGCCAATCCCAAGGGTGAATATCCAAAACAAATAAATTGCGACAATTAAAGTGGCCGTTGGAAGTATTTTATCTCCCGAGATTTGGATCAATATGGGGATACCCAGATATGCAAAATTGCCAAAAATAAAACAAATGAATACTGTTCGAAACATTTGTTTTTCGAGGCGCAAAATTTTTCCTACGATAAAAGCCAATAATAAGCTGACTACTATAAACAGTGAGTTGGAAATTATTAGTCCGGCCTCCGTAGAAAATGAAAATGGAACTTTGGAGAGTGCAGAAAAAATTAATACCGGAAATCCTATTTTTAGAGCAAATTCATTTAAAACGGTAGACCAGTTGCCTCCAATGTGTTTAAATTTCTGCAGCAATGCGCTGGCAAAAATTATGAGAAATAATGGTGCGATTACCGCTAACACTTGAATCATATGCTCTTTTTCGACGATATATTCTTAAAAATTTATAAAGTTGGCAATAACCAAAACAACGCCTGCTCCCAAAAGACAACCAGCCATTTTCCCAACAGCCGATTTGAGCATTGTTCTCTCCTCCGGTACTAATTGTAGTCTTAATTTTTCAGCAGAATATCCTTCAAAAATTCCAGCGATACCGTCTGTTATGGCATTGCCAATAACGCCGCCTAAAATGGCTCCAGCTACACCAGCAAAATGGCCACCAAAAATAGCAAGGACGGCCAAAATGCCATTATCTATTAAGCCGAAAACAATATCTGGCTGAACAGATTTTAATTTTATCTTGAATGGGATAAGAGAAACTATACAAAACAGAGCAAGAATAATTAAAACGAAGCCTATCCATTGAGTATTATTAACAAAAAACAGGCTCACAGCGGCAATAACGACAGAAAGTGTTAAAATGTTTACTATGGACAGAATGAATTTTTGACGCATAAATTTATTTATTTCAGCTACCGTTGGCACATAGCCGCATACACACTGTAATGAAAATTTTCATATTACGATGTAAATTTGCGCCCGCTCATTTACGAATATTATTGAGCCACCACTTTTTAAAAAGTGGCACAGTTAAAGTTGAGAGCACAAATGCTACTGATGGCACAACGGCATTCGTAAACGGATCAGACAATTTTGCAACAAGGAAAAATATGACGATTACAAAATAAGTGAGCATTAAAACGAGAAGTTTGCGCGTCCAACTCGTTTCCCATGCTTTATCAGCCTCGACACGTTTATTGCGAGCCTTGATTTCGTCCAGTTCTTTTTTGAGTTCTTCAATAGTAATCATATTTTTTCGAGTTTGGTTTTATTCTAGGGCACAAATTTATTTCGTATAACGTCCGCGCGTAGGCAGCAGTTAGCGAACCGACGCAGTAGTAAACTGTAAGCGGTAGTTTACCACCGCAACGCGAAATGAGCAATTTGCGCTTACGCGCTGTGAGCTGATGTCTTATTTATTACATTAATCCCCACAAAAACTTTTCTCCTTCCGGCCACTCTCCAAATCCTGCATCAACGTTAATATGCCCATGAGGGCCAATATTGACCAGTTGGGCTTTCCAGCATTGGGAAAAGTATTTGGCTCGATCCATACTCACGTAAGGATCATTTTCGCTGACAACTGTGATCGTTTTGCACCGAAGCGGTTCCAAAGGCATGGGTGAAAATCCCGTGATTGCTTTATACCTCCATCCAAAGGGTCCATGGCCGGATGTCTCTCCCGTCGTGCTCCCACAAGTAGTTGAATAGGCGCCGCTGTTTCATTCCCAAGGTCTTTTGTTTACGCCCAGTCGCCGAGTAGACAATGAGTCCTTCGATTTCGTAGCCTATTTTGAGGTAGCGTCTGTTATCGGAGGCAGGCAATTCGGTCACCCGTTCTCGTCGAACACAGGCACAGGCTATCAACCACTCTCGGCACTGACAAGCTCGGACGCGTCGTCATCAATGCGAAAAGCCGTACCCACGATGACCTCCAGTCGTTGTGTGGATACGGCTTGTTTCGCGAGGAATGCCTCGACTTGGCGGGGGGGTACCTACTCCCTGGCCTGGCGGTGGCGCCAGAGTTGCTCCCGCGCCAGGCCGAGAGCCTCGATCAGGGTGTCCAGTTCTTCCAGGCGCAGGCACAGCATCGGGTTGTCCTCGAACGACCTGTTGTCGGGCATCACCTTGATGCCGACCACTTCCCCGATATCGGGAACGAAGGTCGTCACCTGCAGGTTGAAACAACCCTCCTCGTTCAGGCCGTCCCTGATCACATCCCACCATCTCTGCGGGTACGAGGGCAGCAGGACGTACGATCTTTCGGTCTCGGGGACATCCGATTCTCGGTCCTTGGCGACCGTGATCTCGATACTGATCTCCATGTCGAGCGGCTTCTTCTTCACGAGAAGTTCCTCGCTTCTCGCCACCCCGGCCAGGTGTCCCCAGCGGTCGCGGGGAACCCTGGCACGTGTTCACTGTTGAAGGTGGCGCGACGTCTCTCATGCGGCGTGAGCGACAACGCACCGACTTCATTGAAAGCAGAGTCCTGGTAGAGCAGGACGTTACCGTTAAATATTGGGTGCTTGTACACCTAAGATTTCAGGGAATTGAAGACCTGGTTTTAAGCTGACCTGTAATGAACATTTCCCATTAAGATATTTAAACTTTGGGCTGCAGTCGGTAAAATTTTTACTTCGTCGTCTTAGAATTAAACCGTTTAACCACAGTAGTGCATGCTGTTCGGTTTTAAATCCTTTCAGTGTCCGTAATCGTGCATTAAAATGTGAATTGAAGAGTTCAATTAAGTTAGTG
>JACPGK010000020.1 GCA_016182495.1 Candidatus Kerfeldbacteria bacterium | reverse complement strand
TTCCAGGTATCTGCAAATTTCTTACGTAAACCACCGGCTTCAACACGTAGTTTCCCTAATTCTTCCTGCATGGTCATACTTACAGTTTAGCAAAAATCTTCAGTGTTTTAAAGGGTGCTGGATAAAGGTGAATAGTTACCTCGTCCGAATGGTAATCTGCTGACCAACCATTATGCCCTGCTCGGTGATAAAACCAGCCGGTACTTCCAGCACTTGGTTGACTGGCTGGTTAGGTAAATACTGTTGATAAGCTGTTTCTGGAGTAGCGGCCAGTTCCGGCTGAACCTGGGCGGTAACATCAACAATCGTACTATCGTCCAACCAAATAATATCAATGGGATAACTTACTCCTTTCATCCAAAAGGCATGGCTAGCTTTGCTAGGAAACACAAATAATAACCCGTGATCTTGGGCTAGTTGGCGAGTTCCAGCCAAACCCTGACTGCGTTCAGTAGCAGTATCGGCGATAGTAACAGTTACTTGGGTATTACTAGGATTTGAAAATTGTACCGTCGTACTAACAGTTGACGAACCACATCCCACCAAACCTATGATGAAGATGATTGCTCCCGCTGCACGCGAATATACAGCCATGTTATCAAACTAACAGATAATAATATTAATACCACCAAGATAGCCATCTTTTGCGGACCAGCTACTACCAAGCTACTCACACCAAACACTGCGGTAATAGCATAAAATATCACAGCGATTGTGCGATCAGATAACCCTAACGCCTGCAATTGAAAATGTAAATGCAAAGTATCGCCGCTAAATGGTGACCGTTTTTCAATGAGGAGGCGGCGTACAATCACCCATACCATATCAATAATTGGCAACCCTAAAATCAATACGGCAGTGGCAATTTTACTACCAGATAGAATTGCGAGTGTTCCTAACATTAAACCACATAGCAGTGAACCACCTTCGCCTAAATAAATTTTGGCCGGTGAAAAATTCCATACTAAAAATCCGGCGGCGGCTCCAGCAAAAAGCAAAGCTAACAAGCCGGTTTCGGGTTGAGCAACAGTTGTAGAAATACTCAATAAAAAAATAATCAGGCCACCAATCACACCAATGCCGGGTACTAGGCCATCTAAACCATCAAGCATTTTTGTACTGTACATTGTGCCCATCAACCATAGCAGCGTAAACAAATCGGCCCACCAGGTAAGGTGATATGGTAAGCCTCGCCATTCAACCAACACAATTTCCCACTGCTGTACATTCAAAATTCCACCCAGTGGATTGGTAATATAGTCAATGCCAATACCGCTAGCGATGATAATGAAACAGGCCAGCAGCGGAAAAATAATCTGCTGCTTGGGTGATAACTGCCAAATATCATCACACACTCCACCAATCATCACCACGCCCCCTGCGACCAGTACACCAAGCAGGTGTTTCGGTAACAAGTAGCCTGTGGTGATATATGGCCATAGGTATACAGTCAATGCCGTGATTGCTCCATACATAGCCAGGCCTCCTAGTAAGGGTTTGGCTTGGCGTTGTCGTTTACGCTGTGGAGCCGTACTTGATTGATCAACAATACCAGCTTGAGTGGCCAGATACATTACTACTACTGTCAGCCCGGCCGCTAGGACAGCCGCACCGATAAAAATAGTGCTATACCACCACATAGGCCAAGCTAGTGAGCTAATTGATCAAGATAATTTTGCAAAATAATTTGAGCAGCTACTTGATCTTGCTTGCGCTGATCCTTAGGCAGATCAACAATTAAACGATCTGCCATTTGCGAAGTAAGGCGTTCATCAAGCGTTTGCACTGGAATAGTTAAATGATTACGTAATTTTTCAACAAAGCGTTGCACTTCATCTGTCATGGCAGTAGCTGCGCCAGCCATGTTTAACGGTAATCCAATAATAACTCGATCAATATGTTCTAAATTAACAATCGCTTTAATTTTGGCAATTAAACGATTTTGGGTGAGGCCTTCAAGCACGCCTTTGCCTAAGGCAATATTGGTGCTGGTGTCACCAATGGCTAAGCCTACTCGAGCTTGACCGTAATCTAAGCATAACAGTTTTAGGGGAGTGCTAGAGCTTGGTGATGAGTTCGTAGCCATCGTTGGTAATTAAAAAGGTATGTTCAAAATGCGCACTCAATGAACCATCGGCTGTTACTACTCGCCAACCATCGTCCATAAATTCTACTTCGGCGCCACCAATATTCACCATTGGTTCAATGGCAATAGCCATGCCAGGCACTAATTTAGCGCCTCGCCCAGCTGTGCCGTAGTTAGGAATAGATGGTTCTTCATGCAAGTGATGGCCAATACCATGACCCACCAGCGATCGTACCACAGATAAGCCCGCTCGTTCAACAAACCTTTGCACAGCTTGACCAATATCACCAATGGTATTACCGGGCTTGAGCATTTTGATGGCCTCAACATACAAAGCATCACGCGTCACTTGCAACAATCGTTGTGCTGCTGTTGAAATCGTGCCAACTGGTACAGTTACCGCGCAATCGGAATACATCCCCTGATAAACCACTCCGTTATCAATACTAATAATATCGCCGTCTTGCAACAATCTGGCCGATGGTGGACAATGCACCACTTCTTCATTCACCGATGTGCATAATACATTAACATAGCCTTTGTACCCCTTAAAAGCTGACACGGCGCCAGCTTCAGTAATCAACCGGTCGGCGGCTATTTCTAAATCGAGCAAGCGTATACCAGGCCGTACCAGGGCGACTAATTCGTTCATCACTCGGCCTAAAATTGCACCGCTGGCGCGCAAAGCCACTTGTTCATCCGCGGATAATCGCGTGATCATACTGTTTGAAAAATAGCTTGGATATCAGTCCACACTTTGGCAATGAGTTGTTCACCATTGATATCAAACACCAGCTGACGCTGACGATAATAGTTCAGCAATGGTTCAGTGGCCCGATGATAAATATCCAGACGACGACGTAGAGCAGTTTCAGTATCATCCTCGCGTTGTTGCAGCGGCGAACCATCGCTATCGCACACTCCAGCCTGCTTAGGAGGATTATACAATACATGATAGACATGCCCATTAGCTACACAAGTGCGACGTTCAGCAATTCTCCGCACCGCTTCGGCATCGCTAATGCTGATATGCAGTAAATGCGTTACGGTGGTAAAGTTATGTAAAGCTTCAGCCTGGGCAACACTGCGCGGAAAGCCATCAAGCACAAAACCGTTGACACAATCTGGTTCGGCTAAACGCTGCTGGATCATTTGATTGGTCACTTCATCTGGCACTAATTCACCACGCTGAATATAGCCTTGAGCCAGCTGACCCAGAGCAGTGCCTGATTTAATATTTGATCGGAAAATATTACCAGTCACTACCAACGGTAATTGTAACCAAGCACTCAATTTTTCCCCTTGAGTGCCTTTACCAGAGCCTTGCGGACCAAATAATAAAATGCCACGCATGGTTTTAAAATTGTTCGTAATCGCGCACTTGTAACTGGGCTTGAACTTGTTGAACTGTTTCAAGCGCTACCGATACCACAATCAATAAAGATGTTCCGCCAACAATTAAGGCTGTACTGGTACCGCTGGCAAAGGCTTGTAAGATGACAGGCAATACTGCAATCAGTCCCAAAAAGACAGCGCCGGTCAGTAATAAATGATTTGAAACATACTGCAAATATTCTGATGTTGGTTTGCCCGGCCGAATACCGGGAATAAAAGCTCCACGTTTTTGTAAATTTTCGGCAATTTGATCGGGCTTGAATACTACTGAAGTGTAAAAATAACTAAAGGCAAATACTAGTACAAAATAAATGAGACCGTAAATCAGTTGATTGTTAAAAGCATTTTGAATAAATTGACCAACATCCACTAACCATAAATACCGAGTAGTAGTAAGGTATTGTCCGATAATTGGGGGGAACAAAACTAGTGAGATAGCAAAAATAATGGGAATTACGCCGGCTTGATTAATCCGAATTGGTAAATGAGTGGCTGGAATATTCCCACCCCGGCCGCCGGCTGCTGGACGAGCCGTAGCGATTGGAATATTACGTTGGCCTTCGGTAATATACACCACTGCAAAAATCACCAACAGCGTTAAGACTACATATACTAGTACAGTAAATAACTGGCTTGATTCATAGGTAGCAAACACCTGTTGCAATGATGTTGGAATACGGGCTACGATCCCTGCAAAAATAACAATTGAAATACCATTACCGATATTTTTCTCGGTGATTAACTCACCTAGCCACATCATAAACACACTTCCACCGGTAATTAAAGCAATGGCCGTAATCAGCTGCCAAGGACCAATTTCACCCAGCACGCCTTGGCCGGTGCGCTGCAGTAAGGTGATAGTGGCATACCCCTGAATAGCGGCTAGTGGTACGGTTAAATATCGAGTCCATTGCTGAATTTTACGATGTCCATCAGTTTCTTTTTGCATTTCTTCCAGTTTTGGCACAATCATGGTGAGCAACTGAAAAATAATAGAAGCCGTAATATATGGCCCCACCCCCAACATAACGATGGAAAAATTTTCTAGGGCGCCACCAGAAAAAACATTCAAAATTCCCAGGTAAGCATTACTGTTAAAAAAGGCGCGCAGTCCAGTAATATCGACTCCGGGAATGGGAATATGAGCAGCGAATCGAAAAATTGTTAGCAAACCTAACACATACAACACTTTATTGCGTAAATCGCGCTGCTTCCAAACTTTAACGATTATTTGCCACATGGCACTACTTTTCCTCCGGCTTGTTCGATTTTTTGTTTGGCCAATACGGAAAAACCTTTGGCAAAGACAGTATAAGCTTTTTTCAAATCACCTTGACCAAGAATTTTATAGTTTTCCGCATGCACTACCGCTGTTGTAGTAAATCGTTCCTGTAATTCACCAACATTCAACGCGGGTATTTTTTTGGTAATACTAGTAAAGCCTTTGGACTTTGGAATACTTTTAAAAGTGGCTTTTAACCCTTTCAATTGTAAACCCTTACGACTGCCCGTGCGGGCTTTTTGCCCTTTAATACCACGGCCGGCATAACTACCGCGACCAGAGCCATTACCACGGCCAAGGCGGCGTTTATGTTTACCTGATTGGGTTGGAAGAGAATTCAGTTTCAACATACAGATACTTCTGGATTATTGGCTACGGTGTGTACGCAAAGATTCTAAAGCATACATCACAGCATACACATTATTAATTTTATTACGAGAGCCTAACATTTTACTGACAATGTTTGGAACGCCAGATAATTCTAGCACTGCTCGAGCAGCTCCACCAGCAATGACACCACGTCCTAACGGGGCTGGTTTTAACAAAATAACAGCGCTAGAATATTTATTTTGGACAGGGTGCGGGATGGTGCCGTTAACGATTGGAACAGTAATTAAGTGACGGCGGGCTTTACTGGCAGCTTTATTCACCGCTACCGTAACATCTTTGCCTTTGGCAATAGCAATACCTACTCGGCCGCGACGATCGCCTACTACCACACAAGCCCGAAAGCGCATCCGTTTACCACCAGCCATAACGCGGGTCACCCGAGCTAAATCAACAATACGTTGTTCAAAATCATCCTTGGCGAGATCTTTGGCGTTTGATTTGCGTGCTTTTCTCATATAACAATATTAAAATTCTAAACCAGCTTCACGAGCTCCATCGGCGATGGCTTTAACTCGACCATGATATAACCGTCCAGCCCGATCAAATACAATCTGTTTTACTCCTTTGGCTTGAGCCAATTCGGCAATTTTTTTACCAACTGCTTTAGCGCGCTGACTTTTTGTGCCAGTGGCTTTTAGAGCCACATCAGATGTCGCCGCCACTGTTACACCAGCCACATCATCAATTAATTGACAGTAAATCCGTTTAACACTGCGGTATACGGCTAAGCGTGGTCGACTGGCTGTGCCAGTCACCCGGGCACGTACCCGTTGTTTTCGGCGTTGATAGTTTGCTCGTTTTTTGATAATGCGATCCATACAGTTAAGTAGTTGGTTAGCTGGTAGCTCCGGCAGCTTGTTTACCTTGCTTCCGGATAATCACTTCATCGATATATTTAATACCTTTGCCTTTGTATGGCTCGGGTTTACGCACTTTCCGAATTTCAGCTGCCAGCTGGCCGACTAGTTGTTTATCGTGCGATGATAATGTTAAAACATTTTTTTCCTGTTTTACGGTCACCCCTTCTGGCAAGGTCATGATTACCGGGTGAGAAAAACCAGCTCGAATAGTCAATTTCTTGCCAGATACTTCAAAACCATAGCCGACCCCGTTGATTTCTAGCTGGACAGTATAACCAACACTGACACCGATGAGCATATTCCGGACCAGCGCTCCCATGGTGCCCCATAGGGATCGTTCTGTAGTATCGTCTGGCTGACGTACAGTTAATACCACACCAGCATCCGTCATGACGACGTTTACTAATGGATGGACGTTGAGCTGCAGCTCGCCTTTTGGTCCTTGCACAGTAATCATCTGGCCAGTAACAGTGGCAGTTACTCCAGCGGGCAAGACAATTGGTTTATTCGCTTTACGTGACATAGTGGTTAGTACACTTCACAAATTATTTCGCCACCGATATTCTTTTGACGGGCTTCTCGGTTAGTCATCAACCCTTGTGAGGTAGAAATAATGGCAATACCCATGTTATTCAACACGTGTGGTAACATTTTTTTCTGGGAATAGATGCGGCGGCCGGGTTTGCTAATTCGTTTTAACGATCGAATCACACAACTGCCATCAGCCGCGTATTTCAAGGTTAGGGTTAAGGTTGGCTTACCGGCCACTGTTTCATTAACCACGTCGGATAAATAACCTTCTTGTTTCAAAATCAAGGCTAAATGGCGCTTTAATTTTGAAGACGGCAATAGCACTACTGTTTTTCGAACAGCTTGAGCGTTTCGGATTCGAGTAAGCATGTCAGCAATTGGGTCGGTCATAGAAAAATAATGATTGATAGTTACCAGCTGGCGCGGCGCACTCCGGGGATAGCGCCTTGTTCAGCTAATTCTCTAAAACAAATACGACATAGGGCAAAATCTCTGATATATCCGCGAATTCGACCACAGCGCCAACAGCGATTAACTTTACGCGAGGAAAATTTTGGTTTGCGCCGAGCGCGGATAACTTGAGAAATTTTTGCCATAAGTGATTTACTGTTTTTTCTTAAAAGGCATGCCTAATAACTCTAACAAACGATGTCCTTGAGCCGAATTGGTCGCAGTGGTTGTAATGCAAACTTCTAATCCATGAATGGCTTCAATTTCATCTGACCGAATTTCGGGAAACACAATGTGCTCTTTAAAACCAATGGTAATGGTACCGTGCCCATCAACTGATTGGGGATTAATGCCCTGAAAGTCGCGCACCCGAGGCAAAGCCACGTTAATGAGCTTATCAAGGAAATCATACATTCGCCGACCGCGCAAGGTGGCCATTACTCCAACAATCATGCCTTTACGCAATTTAAAGTTAGAGATCGATTTAGTAGATTTAATCAACACCGGTTTTTGTCCAGTAATACGTTGTATGGTACTAACTACAGCATCGAGCATTTTTTGATCGGCGGCTATTTTACCCACGCCAACATTAACGGTAATTTTTTTCAAGCGAGGGACAGCATACACGTTACCAATACCAAATTCTTTTTGGATAGTTGGAGCGATGTTAGTTTTGTATCGTTCAAATAATCGGTTCATAGAGCATTATTACATTTACGACAAATGCGTTGTTTTTTACCATCCGCTAAAATTTGCATACCAACGCGGGTGATTGTATTACATTTCGGACAAACAATTTGAACATTGGCAGCTGCCATGGGAGCAGAAAATTCAAAGCGTTGACCTTTTTCGCCTTGCTTACGAGGTTTTAAGTGTTTTATTATTTTATGCAAACCTTCTACCACTACTTTATGATCGACGGGCAATACTTGAACCAGTTTACCGGTTTTTCCAGAATCTTTGCCTTTCATAATTTTTACCAGATCGCCTGTTTTAAGCTTCATAGAGATTATAATACTTCAGGGGCTAATGATGCAATTTTAGCAAAACCTTTTAATTTTATTTCGCGGGGAATGGGACCAAAAATACGAGTACCTTTTGGTTCTTTATTATTTTTATCAATAATAACACAGGCATTATCGTCAAATCGAATATAACTACCATCCTTACGACGCTGCTCTTTTTTAGTGCGAACAACTACGGCGTGGGCCACCATACCTTTTTTCATTTGCGTATGTGGTTGAGCTTGTTTTACCACCACGGTCATAATATCGCCAATGCGGGCATACCGTTTTTTATAACCACCATGAACACGAAGGCACTGGGCGATGCGAGCTCCACTGTTATCGGCTACTGATATGATGGTGCGTAATTGAATCATAATAGTTTATACGGTTTGAGGATAGATCACTCGCCATTTTTTATCTTTGCTGATTGGTCGACATTCAACAAACTCAACGGTATCGCCCACTTTAAATTGATTTTTTTCATCGTGCACTTTAAATTTTTTTGTAACAGTAAACCGTTTTTTGTACATTGGATGAGTGCGCACACGAGAAACTTTTACAACAATAGTTTTATCCATGGCATCGGATACCACTTGGCCTTGAAAATGTCGTTTAATTTTTGCGATCATGGCTGTGAACATTAGACTGATTAAGAGCCGTTAAAATACGAGCCACTGTCCGCTTAGCTTGGCGAATTTTTCGAACTTGCTGCAGTTGGCCAGCTCGTACTTTAAAATTCAATTGCTGCAATTCAAGCTTGGTATCAGACAATAGTCGATTGAGCTCTGCTACAGATTTATTGGTCAGTTCAGTAAATTTCATATTTTGCTTAAAAATCTAGTACGGACCGGTAATTTATGAGCCGCTAAACGCATCGCTTCTTCAGCTTGATCTTTATTAATACCAGCAATTTCAAATAACACGGTACCAGGTTTAACTTCAGCAATAAAATGATCCACTGCTCCTTTACCGCCACCCATCCGAACTTCACCGCCTTTAATAGTAACTGGGGTATGTGGAAAAATACGAATCCAGATTTTACCGCCCCGTTGCACAAACCGAGTCATGGCTCGACGAGCTGCTTCAATTTGGCGAGCCGTAATCCAGGCACCGGTGGTAGCTTTTAAGCCGTAGTCACCAAAACTCAAATCAATCCGTTGACTGGCGGTGCCACGAACGTGCGCTCGATGCCATTTACGATGTTTAACTTTCCGGGGTGTCAACATAGAATGATTTTACTTGTCCAGCTTTAACAACGGTGCGTTTTTTAGTCCCGCTACGATCAACTTGGGGTTGACGAGGTTGACGATTGCGGCGCTCGCGTGGTTCAGCGCGTTCGACCGGTTTGGGAGAATCAGCAAATATTTGACCACGGTAAATCCACACTTTTACGCCAATGCTTCCGTAAATGGTATGAGCTGCTGCTCGAGCGTAATCGATATCGGCTCGTAAAGTGTGAGTCGGCACCGAGCCTTCAACTAAGGTTTCCGTTCTGGCAATTTCTACGCCGTTTAATCGCCCGGCGCAAATAATTTTAATGCCCTTGGCTCCGGCACCCATCACCGTCTCAATGGATCGCTTCATCGCCCGACGAAACGGTACTCGTTTTTCCAATTGATTAATGATATTGCGTAGTACTAATTGGGCATCAAGTTCAGGGCGACGTACTTCTTCAATTTCAATGCCAACTGCTACTTTTTCGGATCCAAAAAATTGACGTTTCAGTGTTTTCTTTAAATCATCAATGCCCGCCCCATTGCGACCAATAATGACACCGGGTTTTGATGAAGCAATCACAATTTCAATTTTTTTACCAGATCGACGAATCTCCACGCGTGATAAGCCAGCATCTTTTAACCGTTCCTTGATCATTTTGCGTAACATAATATCTTGCTTCAGATACACTGGAAAAAGTTGCTTGGACGCAAACCATTTCGAAGTATGCTCCGTGACAATGTTTAACCGTAATACTTTTGGATTAATCTTTTTTCCCATTGGATCGTTTTACTTTAGTATCAAGTACTACTACCACATGCGCAGACTGTTTGGCAATAGGCGTGGCTCGGCCCATGGCCCGTGGTTTCCAGCGTTTCAGCGTGACTGCTTTGTTGACTTGTATTTTTTTAACCACTAAATCATCACGTTTCATTTTGAAATTATGTTCTGCATTAGACGCGGCTGATCGAATTAATTTTAACAAAGGAGCAGCAGCGCGTTTATCCAAATACAATAATTGTGTTTCGGCATCAATCACTGATAAGCCACGAATCACGTTAGCCACCAGCCGAACTTTTCGGGGAGCAATGCGCAGTTGTCGTAATTGGGCGGTTACTTCCATAACAAAAATTATTTTTTAGCAGCCGGGGCTGTGGCAGCGGGTGGTTTAGCAGCTTCGGCGGCGGCTCGTTCCTGTTCTTTCTGCATTTTACCGCCATGTTTAATAAATTTACGCGTCAGAGCGAATTCACCTAACCGATGCCCAACCATATTTTCATTCACTAACACTTCAATAAATTGACGACCATTATGCACCTGGAACTTCCAGCCCACCATATCAGGCGTAATGGTAGAAGCTCGCGCCCAAGTTTTGATTGGTTGTTTTTTGCCGCTAGCAACCATCTGCCCCATTTTTTTGAGCAGTTTAGGATGAATATACGGACCTTTCTTTAAGCTTCTTCCCATAACAACTATTTAGCATTGCGCCGCTTAATAATGAATTTATTGGATGATCGAGTTGGTTTACGTGTACGCACACCCAGAGCTGGCTTACCTTGTGGAGTTTTAGGATGCTTCAAACCAATTGGTTGATTACCTTCACCACCACCATGAGGATGATCAACTGGGTTCATGGCTTTACCGCGCACTGATGGTCGAAAACCGCGATGACGCATGCGTCCAGCCTTACCCCAACGAATCTTGGAAAAATCTGGATTACTAACCTGACCAACAGTGGCTAAACATGACCGATGAAACATACGAATTTCACCAGATGGTAATTTGGCTTGAACAAAATCACCTTCAGCGGCCATCACCATTACTCCGTTACCGGCCGAGCGGGCTACCATGGCCCGTTTCCCGGGTTGTAATTCAACAGCATGTACCATCATGCCAGGTGGCACATAGCCAATTGGCATACGATTGCCCACGGTGATATCTACTTTTTTTTGTGAAGAGACTACAGTTTGGCCAACCGGCAGTTGATTGGGGGCAATAATATAAGATTTGGTACCATCCTGATACTGCAGTAAAGCAATGCGAGCGTTTCGGTTAGGATCGTACTCGATGGCTAATACTTTGGCAGTTTGATCAAACCGATCACGCGAAAAATCAACCAACCGATAACGGCGACGCTCTCCCCCACCACGATGACGCACCGTAATTTTACCTTGGTTATTGCGCCCACTATTTTTTTGTAACGCTACGGTAAGAGATTTTTCTGGCGTGGTTTTAGTAATGTCAGCAAAATCATCAACGCTTGATTTGCGCCGACCAGCTGAAGTTGGTTTGTAGATCTTTATACCCATAGATGTTATTTAGCAATCACATCAATAGTATCGCCTTTGGCCAAATATACAATGGCCTTTTTCCAATTGGCTCGCCGCCCAACTGATCGACCAAAACGTACTACTTTACCGGTCACATTCATGATGTTTACCCGACGAGGTGTTTTTCCATATAATTGTTTAATGGCTTTTTTCACCTCGTTACGTGTCGCTGAACCGGCCACTTTAAAATAGTACACTCCGGTTTGAGTGGCCTTTTCAGTGATCACTGGCCCTAGTAATACTGTTTTGGTTGAATACATCGCTGTCATAGGCTTGGTCACCACCGTTTGAGTGGCTGGTGTAACGACTGGCGTTGATACCGGAACAGAAACAGGATTGGTTTTTTTAAAACGATCAAGAATTCCCATAGGTGTGTTCAATCACGGCGATGGCAGCGCGATCAACAATGACATAATCGTACTTAAGTAAGTCAACCACATTTAAACTATCAGCGGCAATCACCCCCACCCGCGGTAAATTTTGGGCTGCTCGTACTACCTTGGGTTCTTTTTTAGCCATGCTTAAAATTGTACTGCCGGCTTTGCTGGGTAATTTAGCTAATTGATCACGTAAGGTTTTGGTTTTGCCATCACTACTATTAAAATTTTCAAGTATAATAAAATGATCATGAGCCACTTTATCAGATAACACCATACGCAGAGCTACCATTTTCATTTTTTTATTCACCCGCAAGGAAAAGTTACGATCATTACGTGGGCCAAAGGTTACGCCACCACCACGCCAAATCGGTGAGCGACTTGAACCAACTCGAGCTCGGCCGGTGTGTTTTTGTTTCCAAGGTTTTTTACCACCACCACGCACTTCAGCTCGAGTTTTGGTGTGCGCTAACACTGGTCGACTATTGGCTTGTTGGGCTACAACTACTTGATGCACAACGGTAGTTTTCATTGGTACAGCAAACACTGCGGCACTAACCTCTTGTTCTTGCATCACTTGCCCACTAGTATCGTAAACTTTGAGTTTAGGCATAAATAGCTAAAATAGAATGACGAGCACCAGGAACGGCTCCGCGCACATACAACTGTTGTTGATCGGCATCAACTTTGACAATCGTTAAATTAGTTACGGTGCTGGTACTGTTGCCCATTTGTCCACCCATGCGCATCCCTTTAAACACCTTCTGCACACCACCCGCTCCAATTGAACCCGAATGACGCAATTGATCTTTATGACCATGACTAGCGGGCGAGCCATGAAAATGATGCCGTTTGACGACCCCCTGAAAACCACGGCCTTTACTGGTGCCTGTGACTTTCACCTTGTCGCCAACTTGAAATTGTTCCACGTTGAGACTATCACCAACCTGACAGCTAACATCATCTACTCGAAATTCACGTACGCCGGCAAAATTGCCTAACTCTTTAAACTGTCCACGTTGCGGTTTAGCAATATTTTTTGCTTTGCGCTTACCATAACCAATTTGCACTGCTTGATAACCTTCGTGATCAACTGTTTTTACTTGAGTCACCACACATGGTTCAATACCAATCACGGTGACTGGTACAATAACACCATCATCATTGAAAATTTGATCCATGGAGAGTTTTTTTCCGACAATGAATTTTTTCATAAAAAAATTGTGATGCACCCGATCACAATACAGTTATCACGGTTGAATTGGCTAAAATTTATTGACTGCTGGGTTAGCTCCTGTTGTTTGTACTAGTACTTGAGCGATATCCGGTTCAATGGTGGATCATTCTCATGCGCCGATACAGACACTGTAATAAGATGGTTTTTATTTTACATTTTTATTTCAACATCCACGCCGGCTGGCAAGTTGAGATGCGACAGTTCATCAATAGTTTTGGCCGTTGGGTTGTAGATATCAATCAATCGTTTATGCGTTCTGATTTCGTATTGATCACGAGCATTTTTGTGTACGAAAGTTGAACGCAGTACCGTGTAACGATTTTTTTCGGTCGGCAGCGGAATTGGGCCGCGTACTTCTGCCCCAGTCCGTTTAGCTGTTTCACGAATCGTTTTGCAGGATTGATCGATAATTTTACTGTCGTAGGCTCGAATTTTCACCCGAATACGCTGCTCGACTTCTTCTTCTGAATTGTCAACGTTTTTTTTAACAGTCATTTTTTATTTTACAATCTTGGTAACAACGCCCGCTCCGACTGTTTTTCCACCTTCGCGAATGGAGAAGGATTGTTTTTCATTCATGGCGACTGGTACGATTAATTTTACCACCAAATTTAAGGTATCGCCTGGCATAGCCATTTCGGTGCCTTGCGGTAACACAATTTCACCAGTCACATCGGTTGTCCGCATGTAGAATTGAGGTTTATAGCCATTCATGAACGGTTTGTGGCGACCACCTTCTTCTTTGGACAAAATATACACTTCGGCTTCAAATTCAGTGTGTGGTGTAATTGTGCCAGCTTTGCATAACACTTGGCCACGTTCTACTTCTTCTTTCTTGATACCGCGCAGTAAAATACCAGCGTTATCACCGGCTTGGCCTTCATTCAACGTTTTATTGAACATTTCAATACCAATGACGGTGGTTTTTTGTGTTTCGCGAATCCCAACGATTTCTACTTCATCGCCTACTTTCACCATACCGCTTTCAATACGCCCGGTCACTACGGTACCACGACCTTCAATTGATAACACGTCTTCCACGGCCATCAAAAATGGCTTATCAACTGGGCGAGATGGTTCAGGAATATGCTCATCTAAAGCATTCAACACATCCATGATTGGTTTGGTAGCAGTTGCATCGCTAGGATTTTCTAAGGCTTTTAAGGCCGATCCGCGTACAATTGGAATTTTCTCTGCATCAAAACCATATTTTTTAAGTAAATCGCGAACTTCTTCTTCAACTAACATCAATAACTCTTCATCTTCTACTTGATCAACTTTATTCAAAAACACTACAAAGGTTGGTACGCCTACCTGACGAGCTAACAAAATATGCTCTCGCGTTTGTGGCATGGGGCCATCGGCGGCTGATACCACTAAAATAGCACCGTCCATTTGAGCTGCACCAGTAATCATGTTTTTGATGTAGTCAGCGTGTCCGGGACAATCAATATGGGCATAGTGACGCTTTTCGGTTTCGTATTCAACGTGAGCAGTGTTGATAGTAATACCACGTTCCCGTTCTTCTGGAGCGTTATCAATTTGATCTACGCTTTTCGAAGTAGCCTTACCACCCTGGGCATTTAATACTGCTAAAATAGCCGCGGTGGTAGTGGTTTTACCATGATCCACGTGACCAAGTGTGCCTACATTTAAGTGAGGCTTATTCCGTACAAAGACTTCTGCTGCCATATTGTTAGTATTAAGAAAAGGTTATATGCAAACAAATTAAATAAACCAAGGACTGGTTTTTGCAAAGATAGCTGGGTTATTATAGCAATGTTTGCTTGGGTGTAAAGACATACCCTCTGGAAGGCTTGTGGATAAGTAGGCTAAATTTTGTCCTATATTTGACAAATTAAACTAAATCTGTCTTAATACTGATTTAATTTGATTCACCTGCTCGGTTAGCCCTGCCTTGGTAGCAATTTGCAGTAATTTTTTATAGCGTGACCGATAACGTTTAAGATCGGCTATGGTGCGAGTGGTTGGCATACGACTGGCTAATTGATTGTACTCTTTTTGATAGGTAGCCTGGATCATTTTGACATCGTGTAACTGCTGGTAAAGTTTGCGAGCCTGGCCGAGTTGGTTAGCGTTGTAATAATGAGCAGCTTGGGCCTGCAGTACATAGGTGAATAACTGTTTTTGCCGAATAGTTTTAGCATACAATAGAGCATTACGATAATCGTGCCGCTCAACGGCATACAATGTTAAATTGTGATATGCCACGGTGAGATTGCGCTTTACTAAATCGCGCAAGCTGCTAATGACATAGGCCAGTTGGGCACTTTTTAATAACGTTTTTTTACTGATCGGAGCGGTGTTTTCGCGAAAATCACTGACATCCAACAAATTAATAGCTGTTAATTCTGAAATCTGCACCAGGTAATCATAGCTGGGATAATAGGTAAAGGTGGCATTGGTAGCTTCGATATCAATGCCATGAAAATGTAAGCAGACGTGCTCGGGCAGAACTTTGGCTTGTAAATCGGTAATCGGAAATTTACGAGCATACAAATAGGTATACAACGTCACAATTTGATTACAATCCCCTTGCAAAATGGTGTTGGCTGGATCTTGCAATAATTTACCAAAGCTAGCCGACTTAATATACTGATACCGCTGCCCGGGCTTTAAAAAAGCCATGATAGCGGAAAGATACCTCAACTGATCGGTCCAATTGGATTGCCAACCTACCTGGTATTGTTCAAAAACTTTAGGAAACAGATTGGCATCAACCTGATACTGTTGCACAAACTGATCAAAGGCCGTAGCCAGTTTTTGAGTATTCGTATACAAGCGTTGACGAGTGGCAGTGGTAAGGTAGCGATAATTTTTAAACTTTTTTTCCATGAACAAATTCACGATTACCACATTGTGCTGTAATAGACGCTCGAGCTGCTGATGCACCACGCGCGGATTACTGCGGTTGGAAATTTTTTTAAAAAAACGATCAACAATTTTTTCAAAAGGATCGGCGTATGAAGAAAATAATCGTAACATATTAATTAGTATATCACGACTTAACGAACACTTGGGTATATTATTATCTACCTTTGGCGCGGGCGGCTAGGCTTTTTTCGATCATGGTTTGAGCCACATGGTGCGGTACTTCGTCGTATTTTTCGAATTGCATGGAATAGGAGGCTCGGCCTTGAGAAATAGACCGTAACTGGGTAGCGTACCCAAACATTTCTCCCAGTGGTACGAACGCATCAATCAATTTGGTTTGGCCGCGATTGCCCATTTCTAAAATTTGACCACGTTTTGAGTTTAAATCACCAATCACGTCACCCATATAATCTTCGGGCGTTACCACAGCTACTCGCATCACTGGTTCTAGTAACACTGGGCTGGCTTTACGCACGCCATCCTGAAAAGCCATTGAACCAGCCATTTTAAAAGCTAATTCAGATGAATCAACTTCGTGGTAACTACCATCCGTCACCGTCACTTTAATATTCAGTAATGGATAACCGGCTAAGACGCCTTTATCCATGGCTTCCTTAACGCCTTTTTCTACTGGGCCAATATATTCTTTAGGAATACGTCCACCTTTAACCGCGTCAACAAACAAAAAGTTCAAATCTTTATCCTCGGCTTTATCTTTATCAGCTTGGGTGAGCGGCTCAATAGTTAAGTAACAATGACCATATTGGCCACGGCCACCAGTTTGTTTAATATATTTGCCTTCGGCTTCAGCTTGAGCTCGAATCGTTTCTTTGTAGGCGACTTGCGGTTTACCGACATTGGCCTCAACATTGAATTCACGCTTCATGCGATCGACGATAATTTCTAAGTGCAATTCACCCATACCAGAAATAAGCGTTTGGCCGGTTTCTTGATTACTTTCTACTCGAAAAGTGGGATCTTCCTCGCCCAATTTTTGTAACGCAATGGCCATTTTTTCTTGATCGGCCTTAGTTCTCGGTTCAATGGCAACGGCAATCACTGGTTCAGGAAAAATAATTTTTTCTAAAACTACTGGCTGATCCGGATCACACAAAGTATCAGCGGTGACCGTATCTTTTAATCCAACTACCGCAGCAATGTCACCGGCTTGAATCTCATCGATTTCTTCACGATGATTAGCGTGCATCCGTAAGATGCGAGAAATACGTTCTTTACTGCCTGAAGTGGTATTTAAAGCATAGGTGCCAGATTTAAGAGTGCCAGAATATACCCGGACAAAAATTAATCGCCCAACAAATGGATCGGTGGCTACTTTAAATGCCAACGCGGCCACTGGAGCGGTGGGATTTGGCTCTCGCGTAACCATGGTTTCCTGATTTTTATAATCATGGGCAGTGACTGGAGGTAAATCGAGCGGTGATGGTAAATAGGCAGCCACGGCATCAAGTAATGATTGGACACCTTTATTTTTTAAAGCACTACCGCATAGTACTGGGATAAGTTGACTGCTGACCACGGCTTTGCGTAAAGTTTTTTTCAACTGTTCCACGGTGGGTTCGGTACCTTCTAAATAGGCATTCATTAAGGCTTCGTCATGTTCAACCACGGCCTCAACTAGTTTACCCCGATATTCGGCTACTTTATCAACCATCTCGGCTGGCACATCAGTAATATCAATTTCTTTACCGAGATCATCTTTATAGAGAATGGCTTTTTGTTCAATCAAATCAACCATGCCTCGAAAATTATCTTCGGTGCCAATTGGTAACTGAATCGGGTAGGCTTTTTTAGTTAAGCGTTCGTGGATAGAAGCCAGGTCAGCATAAAAATCTGCGCCGGTGCGATCGAGTTTATTAATAAAACAAATGCGCGGTACATTATATTTATCGGCTTGATGCCAAACCGTTTCAGATTGCGGCTCTACTCCGGCTACACCATCAAACACGACCACGCCGCCATCCAGTACGCGCAGTGATCGTTCGACTTCTACCGTAAAATCAACGTGGCCAGGTGTATCGATAATATTAATCCAAGTTTTGCCACCGCCTAACCATTCGGGCATGGCCCAAAAAGCAGTGGTAGCAGCGGCCGTAATGGTAATACCACGCTCCCGTTCTTGTTCCATCCAATCCATAGTGGCTTCACCTTCATGAACTTCACCGATTTTATGTTTTTTTCCGGTATAAAATAAAATCCGTTCACTAACAGTGGTTTTTCCGGCATCAATGTGAGCGATAATACCAATGTTACGGACCCTTTGTAGGTTGAATTCTGAATTAGGCATGGGCCATACAATACATGATGGTTAATAAAATGTGATTAATTTATTGTTTTGGCGGTGTCACAGTTGCAGCAGCAGATTTACCAGCACCGGTGACGTTTTTACGTTTGATCATGAAATAGTAGATCACGGCTGGAATAAAGCCTAGAAATACCATTAATAAAATCCACAATACTTTTTGATCAAAATTGCGCTTAGCCGCATCAATAATCATCCAAATGGTAAACACAAAACAAACCAAACCAATTAAACCGGCAAAGAAGGCAAAAATCATAAAGCCAATACCTAAAGCAGCAAAGGCTGCACCAGCTTCTTCATCATAGTCATAATTATAATCATCGTAATTATAATTATAGTCGTAGTTATAATCGTCATAATTATAATCGTAGTCGTAGGTTTGGCCTAAGGCTAGGGCCGGGGCAGCTAAAGCAAGCAAAGTAATGCCTGCTCGAGTAATGGCGTGTTTCATATTATGAAATATGATAAATACTTAGAATATAATAATTATAGCATTTTTTAAATACTTTGACAAATGCAGCTTTGCTTAAGCAAAGTGAGCAAAGGCGCGATTGGATTCGGCCATGCGATGCACATCTTGCCGTTTTTTAACGGCATCACCCTGATTTTGAGCGGCATCCATTAGTTCGAGAGCTAATTTTTCACGCATTGGCTTACCTTTACGAGATCGAGCTGCTTGAATTAACCAACGCGAAGCTAGATTAAAACGACGATCACCTTTTACTTCAACGGGCACTTGATAGTTCGCCCCACCAATGCGGCGGGCACGTACTTCCACTAACGGTGAAACATTACGCATGGCTTTATCGAATACATCTAATCCTTTTTCACCAGATTTATCTTCAATATATTTAAAAGCACCATACACCACGGCTCGGGCAATGGTTTTTTTACCATTAACCATTATATAATTCATAAACTTAGCCAGCGCAGTGTTGTTGTACACTGGATCGGGCAGGATTGATCGTTTAGGAGCTGATTTTCCGCGCATAAATATTATTTTTTCTTACGACCGTATAGGGAACGACTGCGTTTGCGATTATCCACGCCAGCGGTATCATAGACACCGCGTACAATATGATAACGTACCCCTGGTAAATCGTGTACCCGGCCGCCACGCACTAACACAATAGAGTGTTCTTGTAAATTATGGCCCTCGCCTGGAATATAGGCAGTGACTTCCATGCCGTTGGATAATCGGACCCGAGCAATTTTACGTAAGGCCGAGTTTGGTTTTTTAGGAGTAGTGGTGGTAACCTTAGTACAAACACCGCGCTTAAACGGACTACCTTGCGGTAACATACGTCGCCGCCGCTGTAAAGCATTAAAATGACTAGTCAATGCCGGTACGGTTGATTTTTTAGTAATTTGGCGACGCCCCTGGCGGACGAGCTGATTAATTGTTGGCATAGCGCCGCTTACTATAGCAAACGAATAATATCTGTCAACACGCACGCTAATTAGTGGCTGTACGAAAATATTTTACATCAGACCATTTACCGGTGCCATACTTGGAATCGTGCCGGGCCCGTACTTTAAAGGCATAGCGAGTTTTATTTGGTGCTAATCCAGTAAATTGAGCATTATTAATGCCATAAACATCATCTTCGGCTACTAATTTTTTCTTGCCGCCGGATTTAATCCGATACAGTTTAATATCGTAGTGCAACTGATCAGCCTCGCGCACGGGTTTAGTCCATTTAACACTGACCGTAGTAGCGGCTTTTTCTTTCACTTTTAAACCGGTTAATTTTCCGGGGCGAGTGTAAAAGGTAGTACTACCATAATTACTGGTATCACCATCAGCGTATAAGCCTTTTACTCGCACATAGAATAAGTCGATACTGTGCAAACCATTATCACGGGTGAGTTCAGTGGTAATTGTAGCGGCCGCATAAGTAAGAGTGGTAGCATCACTAAACGACAAATTATCAGCCAGTTGCAATTGCCACGATACAATGGCTTTATCACCAGTGGCTTCGGAGGGTACATCCCAAATAATACTGGCTCGCTTTGGACCTAACCCTTCGGCTTCAACTACTGGTTGACTAATTAAAGCCTGGGCTGAATTACACCAAAGGCCAGTGATAACAATGGCTAGTAAACCGCCGGTGACACGCAACATAATAATGTATTGATTGATAATACTTTAATCGGCGGCTGGAGTACTGAAGGTTTTCCAGGCTGACCATTCACCGGTGCCGTAGTTGGTATCGGTACCGCGTACTTTGACGCGTAATTTTTTGTGCGGTAAACCAGTGATATCGGTACTATTCAAGTCACCAAAGTCGCTACTTTCTTTAACCAGGCTACTGGCGTTTTTCTTTAAAGCTACTTTATATTCGTACGTGACATATTCACCGTTTAAAGCAGTCGGTTTACGCCACTTTAAGGTGACTGATACCGTACCATCCAATTCGGATACTTTATTTTTTACTCGGAGATTTTCCAATTTCGGTACGCCGGTGTAAAAACTTTCATCATAACCTTCGTACTCGGTAGCATCGGTATGCACTTCTACAATATACACGTGGTAGCGTTCGTACACTTTTAATTCTGGCAGGTTGGTTTTGTTGATTTCCACACTAAACTGATCGGCGGCTACGGTGACTCGCCCCATTTCAATATTGTTATCATCTTCTACTACCACTTCGAAATGATCCACCATCACAGTGCCATCATCGGCGTTACCAGATTGTGCCCAGGTGATTAGTGTTGGAACAGGTTTGGTGCCAACCCGTTCGGTGCTCAACACTTCAGGGCTGGTGGTGAAAGATAAATCATGTGCTCGCACGGCCATAGTAGGTACAACGATCATCAGGCTAACGAGTAGACTGAACATTACAAAACGACGCATAAAATTATATAGTGTTATGGTTAATTGCTTAATGGCAGTATACCATTTTTTCTATTCGATGGATAGTTTGCGGTTTGAAAAATCTTTTATAAAAAGCCAAACAGTTGGTATAACCCTAACAACACAAAGCCCATTAACCATTGTAATATTCCCTGCCCTAAAAAAACCAAGCCCAACAGCAGCCAAAAACCATTACGTTCTAGCCACACAATGATGTTTTGCCGACGATATCCTAAAAAAGTGTACAATACTTTTGAACCATCAAGCGGTGGAATTGGAATAAGATTGAATACAAACAACACCACATTCATTTGCACCATGAATAATAAAAAGACGGCTAATAAATTGATTTGATCGAATAGTGGGTTAGAAAAACCAGCCAGTTTGTATGCGGTAAGCGACGCTAGCGCTAACACCACATTCGAGGCCGGACCGGCCATAGATACTATGGCACTACCCCATTTTTTGTACTTTAAATTATACGGGTTAAAGGGAGTTGGCTTGCCCCAGCCAAAACCAGCTACCACTAACAACATCAACCCTAGCCAATCAATGTGCGCTAATGGATTTAATGTTAAGCGGCCTTCGCGTTGAGCGGTATCATCGCCTTGCAGATACCCGGCTAAGGCATGACAAAATTCATGAATACCAATGGAAATTAATACCGTAATTAACCAGGGGAAAATATACAATGGTTGAGTTTGGAGCAAATGTAATAGCATGATTATTCTAAATCAAACGTGACATCGCCTTGGACTTGACACTGACAGCCCAAGCGTTGATCGGGATAGGCCATGATGACATCGAGGGTTTCTTTTTCTTGATTGGTTGGTTCGGTTAAATGGTCGGCCCCTTCTTTGATGCTAATTAAACACGTGCCACACACGCCGTTTTCGCAGCCAAATGGAATAGTAAAATCATTCCGCTGACACACTTCGCGCATCAATTCGCCGGCTTCGGCTTCGACAATTTTGTTATCGGCAATGAATGTAACTTTAGGCATTAAATAATCTTATATTTTTTTCCTAATTTCGTAAATGCTGTTAACAATTGATCGATTTGATCGGTGGTATGGCTGGCTGAAATTTGCACACGAATACGGGCTTTACCCATGGGTACTACCGGGTGGCTAAACCCAATAACGTAAATCCCCTCATTTAACATATCGTTAGCCATGGCATTGGCAATTTTACCATCCCCTATCATTACCGGCACAATTGGATGCACTGATGTTGGCACCGTAAAGCCAGCCTGAATCATACCTGATCGAAAATAATCGGTGTTGGCCCACAGTTGTTCGCGCAATTCCGGATGCTGATCGACATAATCAAGCACAAACATCGTTACCGCCGCTATCATTGGTGATAACGAATTGGTGAACAAGGTAGTGCGAGCCCGCTGGTGTAATAGCTCGATGACACTGGCTGAACTAATAATACAGCCACCATTAGAACCGCCTAAGGCTTTACCGAATGTTGTTGTAATAATATCCACCCGATTTAACACACCAGCCTGTTCAACGGCTCCCCGACCGGTTGCGCCCATAAAACCGCTGGCATGGGAATCATCAACCACCACATAGGCATTATAGTGGTCAGCCAAATCACAAATGGCTTTGAGTGGTGCCACATCGCCATCCATACTAAAAACACCGTCAGTCACAATACAGCGTAACCGTTTCGTTTGTGTATCGTTGAGCTGTTGCTCGAGATCGGCCATATCCATGTGTTTGAAAATATGACGGTCAGCTTTGCATAACCGCATGCCATCAATCAAACTGGCGTGATTCAGTTCATCGGTAATGATAGCGTCAGCAGCGGTGAGCAAAGTGGCAAACACAGCTTCGTTCGCATCCCAACATGACGTAAAGGTAATGGCAGCTTCTTTATGAAACCAGCTGGCTAATTTTTGTTCGAGTTCGTGGTGAATAGTTTGCGTGCCGCAAATAAAACGGACTGATGATAAACCAAAGCCATACTGCTCAACCGCTTGTTTGGCAATATCAACCAATTCTTGTTTACCAGATAGCCCTAAATAATTATTGGCGCAGAAATTAAGATAGTCTTGGCCAGCAACGGTGACGTGCGTGCCCTGCCGTGTGCTAATGACGCGCTGATTTTTATACAGGCCAGCATGCTTGATTTCTGTAATAGTGTCGTGACAAGTTTGTCGAAGAAGATCGTTCATGGTTGCATATCAAACAATAATTTTGGATGCTCGGCCATTTTTTGTTCCATGATATCTGGCGCAAAATCAGATAATGTGATGATAGTACCGTTGCCCTGCTTTAAAATAATTTCCCAAATACTATCTTGTATCCCGTTGGATTTATCCGACATCACGCGTTGAGCAATTTGCCAAGTGTAGAAAATTTGCCGACCAATAATATTATGTATGGTTAAGCCTTTCACAATCATGCGCGAAAAACCTGGGATCGTGAAATCACCATCTTTAATACCAAACAAAATTATGTGACCACCAAACCTGGTAGCGGCAAGGCAATTATTGACAGAGGAATTAAAGCCGGCCATTTCTAAACTGACATCAACGCCTTTGCCATGGGTGAGTGATTGAATTTGTTTCAGTACAACAGCATCGGCATCGTAGTCATGCATTTTTTCAGTTGGTTGCAAGTGAATCACTTCGTGGGCCCCAAGCGTTTTGGCCATGGCCAGATTAGCAGCGTTGGTATCAACGCCAATCACTTTAGCTGCTCCAAAATGACGAGCCAGCAGAATGGCAAACAAACCAATTTGGCCGCAACCAAAAATGGCTACGCGCGCTCCTCGCACATCAACTTTGGTTAAGGCATGCACGGCGTTACCGAATGGATCATACACGGCACATACTTCAGGCCGCACTCGAGTTAAATCGACCGGCCACAAATTTTTGGCTGGAATTTTTACATACTGGGCAAAAATGCCATCGGTACTAATACCTAAAATGGCTTGATCTTGGCACACTTCGGCCTCACCCAAACGGCATTGATAGCAACGCCCACAGGTGACGTGTGAATCTCCTGATACAGTGTTACCAACAGTAATGCCATACAAATGTTGTACCATGCTGCCAGCTTGAATGACTGCGCCAACAAATTCGTGGCCTAAAATGCGTAGACTTTTTTGTTCATGTTCAAGTGACTGTTGCACCATTTCGGAAAAAGCCACTCGGTTCCAAATACCACGATCAGAACCACAGACGCCGGCATACTGTACTTTAATAATCACCGCGGTAGCATCACTGGCTTGAACGGTTTCATCCAGTATCGGCCGTGGCACGGTACGCTTAATAAACCCACGCGAACTGCTCCAGCCATCGGCTTGGAGATCGAGAGTGAGAGCATTAATTTTCATAGGCTCAGAGTATATCATGAATTTTATTATTGATAAACCGGCACTAACCAGTTATTATAATCAGGCTGATCGCCTTTAACAATCGCACTATATAACGTCTGTAATTGTTGAACAATCGGACCGATGGTGCCGTCAGAAATTGGATAATGATCAACCTGTACCACTGGGGCTACCCGACAGGCCGTGCCCGTTAAAAAAATTTCATCAGCAAAATACAGCTCCGAGCGATCAATCGAGCGTTCAATTACTTGCCAACCCTGATCACGGGCAATGGTAATAACACTGCGGCGGGTGACTCCTTCCAGGATATTATCAGTTACCGGCGGAGTAATAATGGTACCATCACGCACAATGAAAATATTCTCGGCACTGCCTTCTACCACATTACCAGTTTGATCTAACACAATGGCTTCATCAAAACCGCTTAACAAGGCTTCGGTTTTGGAAAAAGCAGTGTTGACATAGGCACCAACAATCTTGGCGCGTGATGGCATAGCATTATCATCCACTCGGCGCCAACTTGATACTGTACACTTCATACCAGTGGTGGCAACATAATCACCAAGCGGATATAAAAACATCGCCAAAGCATCTTTATAGCCATTAAACTGCACTCCAATACTCTGTTCATCAACAAAAGTAGTCACTCGAACGTAGGCATCTTCTTTAATGTTGTTACAACCCAATAATTCTAATAAAACAGTGATAAATTTTTCAGCTGTAAAATTAGTTGTAAACGAATCAAAATAACACAATTTACAAGCCTGATATAAACGCTGAAAATGATCATGCGGTCGAAATAAATAGAGCTGTTTGTGTTTGGTATTATAGTGAGCTCGGATGCCGGTAAAAGCCCCTAAACCATACAAAAAACCGGTGTTAGCAATGCTGATATTGGCTTGCGAGAAATCAACGAACTGATCGCGGAAATACACTTTTAATTGATTGTATTGAAACATGGCTGTGTAAAAATTAAATGTATTGAATAAGTTTTTGACCAAAGACGCTGGTGTCAAGAACGTGATCTGGTGGAGTGAGAGCGGTGGCGAGATCAGCTGTACGCCAACCAGCTGTGAGAGTTTGACTAAGAGCTGTGTGAATAGCAGCGGTTTCAGCCTTGAGTCCGAATGAATATTCAAGCATGAGAGCAACCGACACTATGGCTCCAATTGGATTAGCCCGATTGTGTCCAGCGATATCTGGTGCCGAGCCATGGACTGGTTCATACAGAGCGATGCGATCACCCAAACTGGCTGAAGCTAACAACCCTAAACTGCCAGCTACTTGAGCCGCTTCATCACTTAGAATATCACCAAACATATTTTCGGTGACAATCACATCAAACTGTTTTGGCTGACGAATAATCTGCATGGCGGCGTTATCCACATACATGTGCGTCACAGCAACATCTGGCCACTGCTTAGCCTGCTCTATCACAACCTCACGCCACAAGCGCGAACATTCCAACACATTGGCTTTATCAACTGAACACAATTTTTTAGAACGCTGCTGAGCCGCTTGAAACGCCAAGCGTACAATCCGGCGCACTTCAGCTTTACTGTAACGCATGGTATCAACAGCCGTTTCACCATCAGAACTCCTGCCACGCGGTTTGCCAAAATAAAGACCAGCCAACAACTCACGAAAAAATATAAAATTAACGCCCTCGATCACTGCCGTTTTAAGTGAGGAAGCTGCCTGTAACTGCGGCCACACTTGCACTGGACGAATGTTGGCATAGACACCCAAGTGCTGACGTAAGCCCAGCAAACCTTGTTCTGGACGCAAGCTAACTGCATTGTGTTCATAGTGTGGATCACCAACAGCACCAAGCAAAACAGCTTCAATCTGCTGACATTGGGCGATGGTTTGTTTTGGTAATGGTTCGCCGGTAACTGCCAGAGCGGCTGCGCCAATCAAACCTTGTGTGACAATAAAATTATGTCCAAAACGAACAGCTATAGCTTGTAGTACGGCAGTGGCTACAGTCATTACTTCTGGCCCAATACCGTCACCGGGCAACACCAGGATGCGTTTGTTCATAACAAGAAATTAAATCATTAAATTGTAATGTGTAACCAATATCATCTACGCCATGTAACAGTCGTTTTTTGTTAAATGAGCTAATATCGAAGCTATAGTGCTGGCGATTCCAACTGATTGTTTGTTCTTCCAAATTTACCGTAACCATTTGGTTCATTAATTTTTGTTGAATATGATCCGGTACAGTGATTGGCAATAAACCATTATGAAAAGAATTATTTTTAAAAATATCAGCAAAAGATAAAGCGATGATCACTTTGAAACCATAATCGAGTAGAGCCCAAGGAGCATGTTCGCGCGACGATCCGCAACCAAAATTTTTTCCAACTACTAAGATTTGACTGGCCTGGTACTTTAGTTGGTTGAAGACAAAATTGGGGTCTTGTCTCCAATTGGCAAACAAATGTGCACCTAAATTCTTTTTATTGATCACTTTTAAAAATTCAGCAGGAATAATCTGATCAGTATCGATGTTATCGATCAATATCGGTGTGACGATAGATATAATAGTTTCAAATTTTTTCATAATCATTATTGAATGATCACATTCTGGCATCTTGAATGGTTCCATGAATTGCAGCCATCGCCACCATGCGTGGTGACATTAAAAACGTCCGGGCACCATTACCTTGCCGCCCAATAAAATTGCGATTCGAGGTGGAAGCACAATACTGGCCAGCTTGAACCACATCACCATTCATAGCAATACACATGCTGCAACCTGGTTCACGCCAGTCACAACCTGCCGCCATAAAGATTTGATCTAGACCTTCTTGTTCAGCCTGATGTTTGACAGAATAGGATCCTGGCACAATCAAAGTTGTTACGTTCACTTGCTTGCCCTGCAACACTGTGGCGGCAATTCGTAAATCTTCAATACGTGCATTGGTGCAACTACCAATGAAAGCAACCTGAACAGGTTGATGTTGCAACGATTGACCGGGTTGTAACCCCATATAATCATAAGCCGCTTGTTCATCGGCATTGGTGGGTACAGGTAACAGATCAGTAATAGCAACCGACATAGCTGGATTAGTTCCCCACGTCACCATTGGTTGAATAGTGGTAGCATCAATGATTATTTCCTGGTCAAATACAGCATCAACAGCACTATGCCAATGACTCCAATCTTGAACAATTCCGCGGGCGGCTAAATAATCGGCTGTCACTTGATCGGCCGCCACTAACCCGGCCCTGGCACCAGCTTCAATGCTCATATTGCATAAACTCATTCTGCCTTCCATTGATAGTTGTTCGATGGTTGAACCACGATATTCAATGGTATAGCCAGTAGCGCCAGCAATGCCGATATCGTGAATAATTCTCAAAATAATATCTTTAGCCGAAATACCCGGTGCTAATGTGCCGTTCACGGTGATGGCCATAGTTTTTGTTTTAGTTTGCAACAGACACTGGGTAGCTAAGACGTGTTCCACTTCCGAAGTACCGATACCAAAAGCTAGAGCAGCAAAGGCTCCATGGGTAGACGTATGACTATCACCACACACAATGGTTTTACCTGGCTGGGTATAACCTAACTCTGGGCCAATCACATGCACAATGCCACGCTGATCGCTATCTAATCCGTATAATTTAATAGTGTGCTGTTGGCAGTTCGTAATCAGAGTGTCAACTTGCTTACGGGCAAGAGTATCTGACCAAGTTTGCGTAATAGCTCGCGTTGGCACAGCATGATCGATGGTAGCGATGGTTAAATCTGGACGACGCACCGGCAAACCACGTTTAGCTAAGCCAGCAAAGGCTTGTGGTGAGGTGACTTCGTGGATTAAATGTAAATCAATATACAACAGCGTTGGTTCATCAACCACTGCCCGCACCACATGCGCCTGCCATAATTTTTCGTACAACGTTCTGCCCATACTTATGCCTTTACATTCGTTGCAATAGTCATTAAATCATGATCCACGACTTCTTTTTGTTGATCCGCCACCTGTAAAAAATGCTGATAGATTTGTTCCACCTGTTCCGGTTGCTGATTAACAAACCCTAACTGCTGCAAACGATAACGCAAGGCGGCTCGGCCGGATCGGGCGGTTAAAATAATTTTTGATTCATCTGCTCCAACATCTTTGGGATCAATAATTTCATAATTCTGACGGTGTTTTAATATCCCATCTTGATGAATACCGGAAGAATGGGCAAAAGCATTGGCTCCAACAATCGCTTTATTAGCTTGCACCGGTAAACCCATGGTTTGTGATACTAGCTGACTAATTGGGATTAATTCTTTTGTATGAACATTGATCTCAAATGGCTGATCACGTCGGGTTTTTAAAGCCATCACCACTTCTTCAAGTGCAGCATTGCCAGCCCGTTCACCAATGCCATTGACTGTCACTTGCGCTTGCCGGGCACCGGCCCGAATTCCGGCCAAGGTGTTAGCCGTGGCTAAGCCTAAATCGTTATGACAGTGCACGCTGATGATGACATTTTCAATTCCCTTGACATGATCACATAGGTATTTAATTTTCTCATAAAAATCTTCCGACATACAGTAACCGGTAGTGTCGGGAATATTGACATGGGTGGCACCAGCCGCAATCACCGCTGCAATCATCTGGGCCAGAAAATCATTATCAGCGCGACCGGCATCTTCGGCATAAAATTCCACTTCCTCAACCGATTTTTTTGCATAAGCAACAGCCGCCACACCACGGGCTAACACTTGCTGGCGCGTTGACTTAAATTTATATTGAATATGGATATCGGATGAACCAATCCCAGTATGAATACGCGGACGTTGCGCTGGACGTAAAGCCGCCACCGCCGCATCAATATCTGCCTCGACGGCTCGAGTTAAAGCGCAAACAACGGCTCGATCACCAACTAATTGAGATACGGCCTCAACCGCTGCAAAATCACCGGGGCTGGAAATAGGAAAACCAGCTTCAATAACATCGACCCCTAATTTTAATAACTGTTCAGCAATGATCACTTTTTGCTCTACGTTCAATTTAGCACCAGGCACTTGTTCACCGTCGCGCATGGTGGTGTCGAAAATGTATAATTTTTCCATAGTTTGATGTAGTACTAAAATAAAAAATACCTCCCGGTGTGGGAAGCTGCAGAACGAATTGCTAGTTGTTCTTAATTACAAGGCCTCACTGCCCACCGGTGTGCGAAGGGTAAGAAGGCTAAGGAGTTGTTGAAAAGTTTGGTTGAACATTACATCTACCCTAAACCATAACTCTGGAGCTGTCAAGACTGCTACTTTACAACACTTGCCAACGCTGTTGTTGAGCAACTGGGCGCAATTTTTTATCGGGATTCACCACCATTTTATGGCGCACAGAATACAACAACGGCAGATCGTTAATAGAATCGGTGTAAGCGTAACTTTTTTTCAAATCAATGCCAAAATCGTGAGCGAATTTTTCGACCAGTTCGGCTTTAGTGAAATGGTAATTTAAGCGTTCAACGGTACCGGTATAATGGCCAGCCCGTTTTTGCAACACCGTATCGAGTGATACTGAAGCTTTAACGTACTCTTTAAATAATTTAGCTAACGGGTGAATGGCCTCGCTCACTAAAATAACAATGTGGTTCTGGGCTAAATGATCTTTCAAATTAGGCATCAGGTGGTGATTAATTTTATGCACGGCAATATCCTTAAAAAAATCATCACACCATTGATCAACCTCTTTCACTGATAAACCTTTTAGCAACCCCAATGATTGGCGCATCAATTGGTGGTGAGGCATCAGCTGCATTTTTTCTAACATAATCCACCACAGCGCTTTTAATGGTAACGTCCGCGACACATATTTATGTTTTAATAAATAACGCACAAAATCTTTTTGTGAATAGCCTTCATATAACGTATGGTCGATATCAACAAAGGCCGCTACTCCTTGCCCGACAGTTTGATAATATTCCGGCAAATAACGCAGCGGTAAAATAGCTACTAGGCTGCGCTCCATATCTTTGGCATAAAACGGCACCACTTTGCGAAACGGCACATAGTGTGATACGGCTGGCGGTTCTAAACAACGACCAAATCGCACCGTTAATTGACCACGTCGCAAAGCAAAATTATTAAGGTACACTTGTTCCATGCCCGATAACGTCATTACTTGCACCGGCACTTTGGCCTGTAATGAAATGCGGGCTACGCCAGTGTGCACATAGTGTAACTGATGGGCGCGCTCGACGTGCCCTTCCGGAAAAATCAACAACGATTTGCCTTCGGTCAAATAGTTAAACAATTTACGGAAAGCTTGTTCGCGGGTATTGGCTGTGGGATGATTAAACACATCATCTTTATCGCGTTGAATATCAATAAAACCCATCTGTTTAAACCAATAATTAAACGGGAATCCAAAACTGGTAAAGGGCGCCGTTAAGGCAATTACATTCGAACCTAGCAAGCCGAACAAAATAAAACCATCAATCATGCTGGGATGATTACAGGTGTAAATCACCGGCGATGAATGTTGTGGTTGGGCCACGGTGGTAAGTTGTACGCCCCACAGCTTTAAAAAAATTTTACAATTGTGTTGAGCGACTAAACGCCATAGGGCACTGCGCTGTTCGGTGGCTAATAATTTTTCAAATAAAAGCAGCGGAATAATTTCCGCTGTTAATAAGGCGCTGAATAGTATAAATACTCTTAGGCCTAAAATTTTATCTCGAATAGTAATCGACTCGACTTCATCCATAAATATTTTGCCACAGTATAGCATTTTTTTAAGAGCTTGTCTAGATATGAACGAGGCCCCGGGTGCATTAGTTGCGCACGCCTAGGGCCATCGTCCTCCATTGATTTTTTCACTCCCGCGGATCCACCACCCGAGAAAGGCGGACTAACCCAACACCGGGCAGGTCAGTCGCCCCCACATTCACGAAGGCCGCATGCTGTGACACGATCTCAAGATCGGCCAAAGCAGTCGGCATCAGGGTGGTGGGGAAAGTTTCAGGGGCAGCCATATCAGGCAACTTACCGGCTGCTTCGCAACGGGCCGCCAGGTTAATGGCGTTGCCGTTGAAGCACAACCGACGGCTGCCTTGCGCGGTACCAACCTCGTACATGACCACCTGGTCACCCGAAGCGATACCACACCGCCCGACCATGGGACGACTCTCGTGATCCATCAGCTCACCGATGGCAGCATGGAGTTGCTGCGCCACAGTGAGGCTAAGATTCACGAGAGACCCTTCTTCGGCGTTGTAGAACACAATGGCCACACCATCTCCAGTATGATTGAAGAGGTAGGCGATTGGTACGCCGTATGGGGGGTTCGTATCCCACACATTTGGCCGGTAGGCAGCAATTGCCTGATTCACCCGATTCATGAACGGCTGCATGATTCGTGCAGCCACCTGTTCGGAACCCATGGCTCGCGATGTCCGCGTCCAGCCACGGATGTCGAACACCAGCACCACCGGGCGCTCAATGGCAATGCCTTCCAACCGGCCATCGGCAGCAGCCTTCATGAAGCGGGCATCTGGATACAGCCCGGCCTCACTTGACTGCAAACCGAGTCGCTCCAGCGCTGCGATCTCTTGAGCCAGCGCTACGTCAAGGCGTTCCAGGATTTCCTGTTCGCCCTTTTGCGCCCGCTTTTTTGAGATCATATGCAGCAGGATGGTGAACAACCGCCAAGAGAAAATCTTGCCGATCCGATTCCAGGTATAGCGGAAGATGCTACACCCAGCTTCGGGGCAATACAATTCTCCTTGGTAAGCTACCACCCAGGCATGCCCATCTGGAGCAGTCACGATGACATCCTTGATTACTTCCCAAGCGGGTCGGCTTGGTCTGCCGATATTTTCCCGCGCAGTGAAGTAACCGGAGTCATCTAAAAAAAGCGAAATACGTTGAGCCACCACTTGCCCATTAAGACAGAGCTCATCGCCGATGATTTCGTAGTGACACGAATCAGCGATGAACTCGCGGTTGTCCTCGAACAACCAGGGCAGATCGAGTTCGACCAACACCCTGGTGATGTGAGAGAACTCTCCCCGTTCCTTGGAAGGAGCGGACGTAAACCCAGGAGCCCACCACTGCAGAGAGCGATGATCCTCGCGGGGGCTACGCAACCGCACACCAGTTGACTCCTGAACGTACGTCAGGCGATAGGTCACACTGGTGGGAGAACTCTGTAGCACTTCTGTTCTCTTGTTGATATTGAACATCCCAGTGGCCCGAGGCACTACCTGGGCATGAAACATCTGCGGGCTGATTGCGTACAACCCAAGGGTGAAGCGATCCGAAATGGCGAACTTGCCGCCATACTTGGAGCGCACCGCCCCATACTGGGCTGCCTCAACCAACCTAGCTGGGTCACCTACCAGGCGAGCCAGCTGCAGCTCTACCGCGGCATACACCGACAACGGCACCCACTTGGCATCGAACACGTGTTCACGTGTCCAGCCGGTAGGCAACGCTGCCCATAGCCGCGTTAGTGCCGTGGAAAAGTCAATACCACCAACAGCGAATTGCTCGCTTTGGAGGTAGCTTTCCATGGCGATGAAATTACCAACTCCAACATCCGCCACGTCCGAAGACTGTGACGGACTACGACCAATATTAATCACAGGCAGTGTCGTTATAGCCATGTGATCTCCTTTGTCCGCCGTCCGTCAGGCAGCGGCTGTTGAAAGCCCACACATTGTGCCGATTTTTACGTTTATGTCAATGGACGTTAACATAAACACCTCATCGTCCCACTTCCCCTATCTTAACCCCTCCCTTGTATTCCTCTTCTTTTCAGGAGTGAGGAAATTTTTTCTACTACAGCATTAATAGTATAGAGTACTGCTTCATTACTGAAGCGTAGTACTGTAAAACCATACTGTTTTAAAATATCATCTCGGGCATGATCTCGAATTCGTTGCTTGTTATGTATTGCTCCATCTAGTTCGATCACTAATTTTTTAGCAACACAACAAAAATCGACAATAAAAGTATGAATTACATATTGGCGTCGAAATCGTACTGGAAACGTCTTATAACCCTTTAAATACTGCCACAATAACTGCTCTGCCAAAGTAGGTTCGTAACGCAACTGTTGTGCTAGTATTTGAAGTTGTTTTTGCAACTGACGTTCTTGAGCAGTACTTTGATAATAGCGCATAAAAAAGCCCCCATCCGGGAGCGCTCATCATTACTTTAACAAGTTTAACAGATTTGCCTGTTATCTTCAAGAACCTCATCCCCCTAACCCCCTTCTCCTACTGAAGAGAAGGGGGGGGAATATTGCTGTACGGGCACCCTTCTCCTAAATAGGAGAAGGGTCGGGGATGAGGTTTTAGTTACAAAAAACCCCAGCAGTGTGCTGGGATCATTTGGGCCTTATCCGAGACCAAATCCACTCCCCTCTGGTTTTAGGTGGGTGTCTGCAGGTGCAATCATTTGAAACAACGGCTGAATGGTTGTCGTCTCACTAGATCACAACGATGTTAGACTCCCGAAGAGAAAGGATTGTAGAAAGTGGTGTAAGGTTCAAGATAAGGCAATGGTAGTGTATCATTTTTGGCCAGTAATTTCAATGCTTTTTTCTACAGAATGTGCACCGGCCAGCATTGACAAGAAAACGGCAAAGGTTAGGTGAAAAATGCTGCCATGGTGATGTATTTTGAAAATTTTATTAGAAGGGGGTTGGGGACGGCGCGCTTAGTGTAGCGTACCGTCCCCTTCCCGGTTGTCACTCGAAGTGGTGGCGCCACGCCTCCTCATCCTGGGGGGAGACGTTCCGCGGGGGGGGCGGCGGAGTGACCAGGGGCGCGGCGGGAACGGGGGTGGGGGTAGGGGTCGGAGGATGGTCGGGAGGGGTGGATGGAGTGGGAGTGGTCATGATCTTCTTGCTCCCCCGGGCAACACGCGACCCAGTTCTTCGGGTGCGCAGCCGGGAGTGTATTTACAAGTATAGCTACAAAAAAGCCTTATAAACACGCTCCTGGATGCAATAACAATATTGCCGCACAGACTATCAAAAGACATTGCTTGTGTCAATTAAATCAAACACCACTCGGGTAATCATTTCCATATCACGTAAATCAATCTGCTCGGCTACCGTATGTGGCCGCTGCACGCCGGTACCAACATCAACCACGGTAATACCTTTATGGTTAAAAATATTGGCATCGGATACACCGCAACTTTGGATTAAATCAACCGCTTGCCCAAGCTGGCGTTCTAACACCGTGCGTACTTTGCGCAAAGCTGGATTAATTGGTTTTAAGCTGTAACTTGGTACTACGAACTGGCTGTTAATATGCAAAGTACCACCATACTGTTCAGCGGCATCTTCTAACGCTTTGTGCATGCGCTCGAGTTGCTGTTCTAACTGCACGGGTGAATGACTGCGCACTTCACCTTGAATGGTAACGCGATCAGGAATGGAATTACGATTGCTGCCACCACTAATAAACCCGATGTTAGCAGTAGTGCTGCTTGAAATGCGGCCAAGTTTCATGCGGGCAATGCCAGCGGCAGCAATGTGAATGGCACTAATCCCTTGTTCAGGCTCCATACCCGAATGAGCAGCTTTGCCTTGCACTGTTACATCAATTAAGGCAATGCCGGGTGACGCATTGTTCAGGCAGTTAATGGTAGTGCCATCCACTGTCACACCGGTAGCGGAATGTAATTTGCTGATATCAAGTTGGCGAGCGCCAGCGGTGTAGGTTTCTTCACCAACAGTCAACACAATCTCAAGTGGTAGGTGAGCCACCGGCTGATCATGTAACTGCTGTAACACTTCTATAATAATGCTTAAACCGGCTTTATCATCGGCTCCTAAAATGGTGCTGCCATCCGACATAATAACACTGCCGCGCACTACCGGTTTTACTTTACTACACGGTTGAACTGTATCTAAATGAGCCGATAACAAATACGGTGGGGCTGATTTTAACTGGCCGTATCCGGCCAGCCGGCCAATGACATTACCGGCGTGATCGACGGTAATTTTTACACCCAACTGGCGAAGTTGAGTAATCATTACTTTACGAATCACTGCCTCGCTACCTGATGGGCTAGAAATTTTTACCAACCGTAAAAAATTTTTTAACAAGCGCTGCATACTGGTAGCAGTGTACTGGGAATTAAAGGAGTTGTGAAGCCGGAATGTTTACCTGGTTTGTATGCAGAACCTCGTCACCTCTAGGGTTAAGTTCTTCACACAAGAAGGTAGGCAACGTAGTCCGGGGGAGGTCGTTAAACAGGGTTGCCTTGTGGATGATTCCACATGCAGGGCCTAATACCCCTACAACCTTCCGCGCTGAATGCGCTATTTAAATATCAGATGTTCGAATAGTCGTAGCAGTCGTGCGGCGGCCGGCGGGGGGTGGGCTTGGGGGCCCACGGGAAGGGGTGCGAGAGCACCTCCTCCACGTTCACTCCCACCTGCACAGCGAACACTCGAACATCTTCGAACGTGATACCCGAACCGACCAGCTCCGCCAGCTTCATGATCTCGGACTTCCAGCCCTGGACCTTGAACTGGAACTTGAGCGGAGCGTTGAGCTCCAGCCAGGCCAGGCGGAGGAGCTTGTTGGTTCGAGCGATGGTCTTGCGCTGCAGGTACTTCTCAGGGGTCATGGGGTCGTTCTCCGGTGGGCACGCACGGTGAAGTGTGTACCCGGCTTTCCCGGCAGGACAGTCTTTGTCTGCCAACCGGGAGTGGAATAAAGCCAATATAATAATAGTGACCTTATCTCACTCCCGGTTTATACTACGTTGCCTATACTTCCTCCTAATTGACAAAGGGCGGATTGAACTTCAAAAAAATCCCGCTGGTCAGCGGGTTAAAACGGTTATTCTCTACTAGCTACTCTGTTTACTTAAGCATGAGCATAGTCCGTTTTAACCCGCTGGCTAACTGTAATATTAATAGTACCTACCTTGCGGAGGTTCCAGTTAAAGGTTACACAAACGGCTAGTTGATGCATAAGTTAATAGTAGTGTACTAATACAGTATTTTCATGTCAAGAGCAATTATTGCATCCGGCGAGCTTGATCCATTAAATAATCATAGAGATGTGTCACCACTTCTAACGGCACCTGGTATTGTTGCGATAACTGGTGCATGCGCAAATATAATTCAGTTTCGCGTTTTGGGTCTTGAACGTCAGCTTGAATATCTTTTTTACGTTGCCCAATCTGTTGCGCCAATTTGAACCGCTCCCCCACCAGGGCCACAATCTGTTCATCGATAGTATCTATTTGGGAACGGATTTCATTAATCGATTTTTCACCCTGGCTTTCTTTCTTAATCTCCTGTTCCAACTTTTCAATATTTTTTATAAATTCTTGCCGCACCGGTTTGGTATACGGATTTAAATTTTGCATATCATAAAATAACTCCCAGGTATCATTGGTCACTTTTTCCATCATGCGCAGTAAATTAGCGTAATCGGGTGTGGCAATAGTTTGAGGTTGTAAACCGGTTAGTGCCCGGCCAATAAAATGAACCAGAGCTTGAGTTTGCGCCATCATGTGATCGTGCTGTTCCGGTGTAGTTTCAATAGTAGTAACACCACGGCTGGTAAATAATGTTTGGACATTGTTATAGATATCGTCGGCACAGTGTAATTTACACCACACCATTTTTTGACCGTCCCATGATTCAGCTGCACTGTCGGGTCCGAATAATGGATGCGTACCGATGACATTATGCTCGGGAAAAGCTTCTAATAAAATTTGGCAGGGCAACAGTTTGACTGAACCAACATCCATAATAATGGCTGTATCAGATATCAACGGTTTCCATTGTTGAACCGCTTCAGCCAAGGCACGATTGGGTACCGCAAAAATGATTAGGTTGCATTCCGATAATTCCGAGGTAAGGGCAGAATGATACTCTACTCCTACCATCACCACATCATTATCCGTTGATAAATGTTTTTGTAATACTGTGCCGAAACGACCAGCGCCTATTATTGCTATGTTCATACATTATGAGCCAATCACTATAAACACCGTTCCATTACTTTTATCATCTTGCACCCCTTCGGCAATCAAGCGCAAACCATATAATTCCACGCACATTTTTGGAGCCAACACAGCTGTTTCCAGCGCAAATTTACCAGCAGCTAAATCAGCAGCGGCTTGAGCAGTATCGCTATAGGGTTGCAACTGACACTCTGGCCAATTCACATCGACATACTGCCGACATTGGGCCAAGGCTTGTTCGTGCGACACAATAGTTTTTAGTTCATCGGGCCGCACATTGGGTAAGCACAGCAAACAGTGTTGCACCGGCATAGTGAACGAAGCCACAGTTTTGAAACGATGTTCACCCATAGCTTGCAGTGTCATTTGCACTATTCCGCCCGTGGGATTATACAAGGGCATAATGCCTAATTCGGCCGCACCAGTTTGTACAGCGGCAAACACTCCAGCGCTATCAATAGCATACACAAACTGAACATCAGCCAATTGCTGGCCAGTGGCATACAATTGCCCAGCTTGATGTGAAAAACTGCCCTGATTACCGGCTACGGCTATGATCATACGGTAGCAGTGGCATTCCGTAAATAATGATCCGCTAACACCACATTAACCATGGCTTCACAAATTGGCACAGCCCGCGGCAATAAACATGGATCGTGCCGGCCGCCTATTTTTATGGATGAAGTTGGTTTCACCGCCACACGCATAGTTATCGTTTTTCCATTCGAAATACCGCCATACATCCCCACTTCAATTTTATTATGTTCTGAACCGTACAACTGCGCCACGCCAAAGCCAGCGCCATATTCAAATCCGACTACAGCATTGATACTTAATAAAGCTTTGGCCAAATCGGCTTTCAATTTATCAAATACCGGTTCGCCTAATCCTATCGGGCAATGTTTGATTACAATTTCAATCACACCGCCTAACGAATCCTGTTGGCGCATAGCCGTTTTAATCAGTGCCACCATTTTTTTGGCAATGACGTTATCAGCTGCACGCACGGTGTTTTGTTCAATCTGATTCAATTTTGGTGTGGTGACAACTAAATCTTGAATTTGTTTGGTGTAGGCAATCACTGCGGTTTTTCGGGGCAAGATTTTTTTGGCAATGGCGCCAGCGGCTACACGGATAGCCGTTTCACGGGCACTGGCTCGCCCACCGCCACGATAATCACGCCAGCCATATTTCAAATCGTATACTTCATCAGCATGACCAGGACGATATTTGTATACTAGCTTTTCGTAATCTTTGGAGCGTTGATCTTGATTGTACATAATCAGACTAATTGGCGTACCGGTAGTTTTGCCCTGAAACACGCCAGACAAAATTTGCACTGTATCAGGTTCCTTGCGAGCACTGGTAATACTGCTTTGACCAGGCTTACGGCGATCGAGATCTTTTTGAATATCAGCTGCACATAAAGCAATGTCAGCCGGGCAGCCATCTATTACTCCGCCAATAGCAACACCATGAGATTCACCCCAAGTAGTTAAGCGAAAAATTGTTCCAAAGGTATTACCGGGCATAATTCAAACTTTCATTAATCTAAACTGTTCTGTTGCTTGATACCGTAACATAGGCAGGCCATCGAGCACAACCTTGGCACCATTATACCTGGCCTGTTTCAATAATTCAGTCTGCTGACCATAAATACAATCCATCACCACTTTACCTTTTAAACTATTGGCTGGCACTAATAATTGATCACCTACTGGAGTAGCATTCACGACAACATCATAATCAGTTGTGCTAGTTGGTAATTGTTGATGACCCAGCATGGTTATTTTTTTTGATCCAGCTTGTTTGGCGGCATAAGCTATGGCTTTGGCTGTGCCACCTCTACCTAGTATCAACACTCGTTTACCTGTTAGGTAACGACCAATACTGTTTTGTACACCAAGCCAATCGGTATTATAACCAAGCAACGTGTTGCCCCGGCGCACTACCGTATTGACTGCCCCAATTTTTTTGGCATGCCGATCAATCTGATCACAATACTGCATCACCTGACGTTTGAATGGCTTGGTTACCGACGCACCTGGTAGTTCAAAAAAATCAAACACAAACATCATCTTTGCCAAATCAACTGTTTCCCATAATTGATAATCATACGGTAAATGCTTTTGCCGATAAAACTGCTGATGCAGCTTTGGACTTAAACTATGTTGGATAGCATCACCAACTAAACCAAATAGTTGAGTGGTCTTCATTTCCTTCATCGTTAACTGTCCGGTGGCTGTAGTGGCAGCTCTAGAAACGCTAGCATACGTCAATAAACTTTTGTTATACACTCTGGTCATCATGCCTAATTCGCCCATGCCAACCACAATAATCTTTTTACCATATTTCTTTTGCAGTCTGGCTAACGTATAAAGATCAGCTACTGTCTGAACGTGCGTAGCAATTTTTGGAATTGATTTTTGTTTTAAGATGCTCTGCACCAGCTGATTTAATGTTGAAAAATGGGGAGTGCGTTTATAATCATGAAAAGACCGAATAACTTTTCCTGAAAGATGTTGTTTGGATTGATCATCTATGTCTACATAGGCAACCTTGGGTAAATAAGCTGTGGGACGTTTGATGGTGTAGATCACGGGCAACGTGCTATGTTCCACAAAGTGTTTGAGTTGTTGATCGGTAAAATAATCCGTACGCAACTCTACATAATCTGCCCCACTACGTAAGGCTTGTTGATAATCTTGGGGGCGCGTTAGACTAACGGCTATCATAGATATTGTCGGCTATTTGATAGTATTTATTTTTGCGTTGTTGCCAAACCTGATTTAATTCAGTCACAACAGTCTGACGTTTCAGCAAAGCTGGACGATGTGATTGTTTTGATAAGCGCTGTCTTATCACAGCCAGTGGTGCCGTTAATAAGATAATATAGTGCTCTTTTAATACTGTGAAATTACGTGGATACATTAATGTGCCACCGCCCGTTGCGATAATCGCATTTTTTTTCTTACACATTTGTTTGACCACAACATGTTCCTGATTGCGAAACTGTTTCCAACCGTGTTGCTGAACCAATGTGGAAATATTTTTACCCATCATCGTATCCGTATCAACAAATTTCATCTTGAATTGCTTGGCTAATATTTTACCATAGGTGGTTTTACCCACGCCGCGCAGGCCGGTGAGCACGATGGTTTGACGTTTGACTTGTTGTTCAACCTTTTTAAAATCAGACCAAAATGTTGGATAACTTTTTTTGACGCACTGTTTATTATCCACAGTGATCTTACCAATAGCTAAACCTAAAATACTGAACGCCATCGCGAACCGATGATCAGCACCAGTATCAATGACAATTGGGTGTGTTGATTTTAATTTCCGTAAATTTTTTTTTAACAATGTCAATCGATCAGTTTCTTTATGAGTTAAATGACCAATCCCGGTAATGGTGCTTCTACCGCTGGCTTGTGTCATCACTACGGCCGCAGCTAAAACCGCATCAGGATAATCGGACATATTCACTGTCATCGGTTTGAGTGCTTTATTCCATGGACCAATCACCGTATTAGCCTTCACTGTGCAACCCATTTTTTCTAATAACTGTTTAAATTTTGCGTCAGGTTGTAGAGTATCCAATGGAATATTCGGCACAGTGATATGACTACCGGTGATGGCGGCCAGTGCCCACCAGTAGGTGGCGCTGCTGGCATCGCCTTCAATGGTATAGTTGTTTGCTTGGTAGTCTTGTTTATAAATTGTAAATTGATCATTGCGCCTTGTAACTTTAATGCCAAATTGATGCATCACGGCTAAAGTCATTTGAACATACGGAGCTGATACCAATTTACCTTTCACCATAATCGTTAAGCCGTGTGGCAGTGTGGGTGCAACTAATAAAAGCGCCGAAATAAATTGACTGCTGACTGTACCAGTAATAGTTATGTGATTGTCGTGTTTGATCTGTGCCACTGCCTCAATTAATTCCTGCAACGGGCGTTGCTGCATACGCTGATTACCAACCAACCTTGTACCGGCTGGCAGCAGTGGTGTTAAAAAACGTATCACCGTGCCGGCATTGCCTATATAAATTCGCCGTGTACCACGCCCCGGTTTGGGTAGTTTGAATTTTCCGTTCAGGCCGCGAATTGTCACCTGCCGAGCCGTGGTATTAATGTGCACGCCTAAAGCCCGCAAGGCTTTAATCATGTAATTGGTATCATCACAATACACGGGATTCAATAACGTTGATTGACCCTTGGCTAGGGCGGCACAAATTAAAGCCCGATTCATAAATGATTTTGAACCAGGTACCGTAACAGTGTATTTAATTGGCTTAGCCATGGTAGTGCTGCAAAAAGCGTAGCAAGTGAGCTGGTGTGACCGTTTGATCAATGCGCACATGACCAAGCTGTAATGGCACAACCAGAGTAATATAGTTACCGCGATGTTTTTTATCATGGTGCATCGCCTGTACAATGGCCCGGGGAGAATACGGCCGGGGCAAACGAATTGGCAAATCGAACTGCTGTAATAATTTGGCCACCCGCTGATGCTGCGGCATAGCAGTGTAGCTCATGGCATACATTAAACCAATCGCCACCGCTTGGCCATGCGGTATGGTATAGCGACTTAATTTTTCGAAGGCATGACCAAAGGTATGGCCCAAATTCAATAGCATCCGTTGTAAAGTTTCGTGCTCATCGGCCGCCACAATAGCGGCTTTAATTTCAACATTACGACTAATCAGCTGTTGTAAGGTTGGCAGGTGTCGCCGCTGAATTTGACTACGGTGTTGTTCGATCCAGCTAAGCAGGCTTGGTTCCAGCACAGCATGCTTAATCACCTCGGCTAGGCCATTACTAAATTGTTCAGCCGATAAGGTTAATAAAAACCGTGGGTCACTAATTACGGCCATTGGTTGATAGGTAGTACCAATCAAATTTTTACCAAGGCTAAGGTCAACACCTGTTTTGCCGCCAATACTAGAATCAACCATGGCTAACAAGGTCGTTGGTACGTGATAATACGGCACCCCGCGCATAAACACAGCGGCAGTAAAACCAACCATATCACCTACCACCCCGCCACCAATACCGATCAGACTAGTTGAACGATCACAGCCTAATTTGAGTAGCCGCAAGCACAACCACTCAATGGTACGTAAACGTTTGTTGGCCTCGCCATCTGGCAATATAACACGGCGATATTGCGGCAATAGTTTAGGATACGACCGTTGCACCTGACGATCACACACGACCACCGCTGGTGTGGAAAAATTGAACCGTTCGCTGCTGCCGGTTTGAATAATTACTGGATAACTTTGCTGGTTGGTTGTTACCGTTCGGCGCATAAGTTAGTTAATTGTTGTGTTAAATTTTCGAGTGACACATTCAATAACGCACTGCCAATCACGGCCACATCGGCTAGCCCATGCAGAGCGCGAATATGTTTGGGCGTTGAAATACCAAAGCCAACCGCTAATGGTAGTGTAACATATTGCCGAACCGTGCGTAGGTAGGTGATGAGATGATCTGGTAAGGTGGTGTGAGCGCCGGTGACACCAAAGCGACTGACACAGTACACCATGGCCTGGGCGTGCTGATTGATCAAGCGTAAACGTTCAATAGGAGTAGCTGGTGAAATCAGTTGAATTACTGGCAGGTTAGCTTGGGCGGCCAAAGCATAAAAATGTTCATAGGGCTCTTCAGTGAGTGGCATATCAGGAATGGTGAATCCTTGAATACCAGCTGCTTGGCTAGCCTGCACAAATTGTTGTACGCCAAAATGATGGATCGTATTATAGTACCCAATACATTGTAAAGGGATATCAACTGCTCTGGTGAGTTGTTCAGCCAGCTGTAAACACTGCTGTACAGTAACACCGGCGGCTAAAGCTTGCTGATTAGCCTTAGTAATGGCTGGGCCATCGGCTAACGGATCCGAGAATGGAATTTGTAATTCAATACTATCAACGCCAGCCGCCGCCATCGCTAGTACGCGTTGTTTGGTTTCATGCAGCGATGGGTAGCCCATCACCACGTGCGTCATTACACCAAGGCGGTGCTGTTGTTTGATGATGGTAAGTTGTTCGGAAATGGTGCGGGACATAATTTAATGAATCAATTCCCGCAAAATAAAATAATCCTTATCCCCTCGCCCGGAAATATTCACCACGATGGTTTTTTTCGGTGGCAAGGTGGGGGCTAACTGTATAGCATAGGCCACCGCATGAGCCGATTCCAAAGCCGGTACAATACCTTCGGTGTTGGCCAATGCCCGAAAGGCTTGCACAGCTTGAACATCAGTCACGGCTACATACTGGGCTCGACCTTGTTGATATAAATAGGCATGCTCTGGCCCAATGCCGGGATAATCTAACCCAGCTGACACACTGTGGGTTGGTTGCAAATTACCATCGTCATCTTGCAAAAAAAATGATTTATAGCCTTCAATCACACCTACCTGGGGTTGCCGCCCTAGCCGAGTGGCATGTTCGCCAACTTGGTTTGGGTTACGGCCACCAGCTTCTACGCCAATTAATTTCACCTGTTTATCATCCAAAAAAGCGTTGAATAAACCAATGGCATTGCTGCCACCACCAACACACGCCACCAAATAATCTGGTACGGATCCCTGGCCTTCATAGGCTTGAAATTGTTCAGCCACTTCGATACCGATAATACTTTGAAAATCCCGCACCATTACCGGATACGGATGTGGTCCCAGGGCTGAACCAAGTAAATAGTAACTACCAATCGGGTCGGTCATCCAATCTTGTAAGGCACTGGTGACAGCATCTTTTAAAGTTTGGCTACCGTCGTGCACCACTCGTACTTCGGCGCCTAACTGTTGCATCCAAAATACATTGGGCGCTTGTCGCTGTACATCAACTGCTCCCATATGCACGGTACAGTGCAAACCAAACTTGGCGGCCACCGTGGCCGTGGCGACACCATGTTGACCAGCCCCCGTTTCGGCAATCAAACGAGTTTTACCCAACCGCTGGGCTAATAAGGCTTGCCCAACGCAGTGATTAATTTTATGCGCACCGGTATGATTGAGCCCTTCATTCTTTAAAAAAATTTTGGCGCCACCTAACTGCTTGGTTAAGCGTTCAGCAAAATACAACGGTGATGGTCGGCCAACATAGTTTTTAAACACCTCATGAACAGTCGCCACAAAACTTGGATCAGCCTTGGCCTGTTCATAGGCTTGAGTTAATTCTTCTAGAGCTGGAATTAATAATTCTGGTACATACTGGCCACCAAATTCACCAAAATGACCGTGCTCATCTGGCTCATATTGAGTTTTAAAAAAAAGTTTTTTCATACTGCTCTTCATAAACGATTTAATCGTTGGATTAATTGTTTTATTTTAAAAATATCCTTTTTGCCAGGAACAGCTTCTACCCCACTATTCACATCGATAATAGCTGGATGATAACGCTGGATCAGTTCAGTCACATTATCAGGCGTAATGCCGCCGGCTAAAATAATAGTAGAAAAATCAGTCACCTGATCCAATAATGTCGAGGCAATAGTTTGGCCAGACCCTTGGCCGCTATCTAACAAAATCGCCGAGCAAGCTGAACGTGCTAAAGAACGCTGAAAAAGATGAAGCTGCTGAAGATCGTCCGGAGTAGATACAATAACAGTTTTCCAAATGACTGGCGCAATCAGTTGTTCAATATCTTGTAATGATTCCTGGCCGTGTAATTGTACAACATCAAGCTGTAATTGACTGATAACCTGATCCATCACAGCCGAAGAAGCATCAACAAATACTCCAACGTGTTTCACTGCTGGATAAATTTGACGCACCCGCTTAATAATAGCAGCCGCCGTATTAACCCTAATATAGCGTGGACTGGTTGGAGCATTTAAAATATAGCCCAAGTAACTGGCACCAGCTTGAGCGGCCGAAAAAGCATCGGCTTCGTTAGTAATTCCACAAATTTTTAGAGGATATAACAACATAGCATTATGCTTCAATCAATTGCTCTAAAGCCAATTGTGGATGCTCGGCCTGCATTAACGTTGTGCCAATCAAAATAGCCTTGACACCAGCTTGCCGAACATACGCTACATCGGCTCGGCTGGTAATACCTGATTCGAACACAATCAAACTACTGCTCGGCAGTAATGGCACAATCCGGGCGATGGTATGCAAATCAATGATCATGGTGTGTAAATTACGGGCATTTACTCCAAACATGGTTGGTTGGCAGGCGATGGCTCGATCAACTTCAGTGGTGGTATGAATTTCAACCAAGGTTTGTAAACCCAGGCTATGGGCTAACGCTACCAGCTGTTGTAATTGTGGCCCTGTCAACTTGGCAGCGATTAATAAAATAGCGTCGGCGCCGGCCAATTTACTTTCGTATACTTGAAAAGGATGAAAAATAAAATCTTTGCGCAACACCGGTAACGGTACGGCTTGTTTGGCTTGATTAATATAATCTAATTGGCCTTGAAAAAAATGTTGGTCAGTTAAAATTGATAAGGCTCGGGCTCCACCTTGATAATATTGGGTGACAATATTGGCCAGCACTGCTCCGGTACGAATCATGCCGGCACTGGGCGAGGCCTGTTTAAATTCGGCAATCACGGCTAGGCCGGTAGCACTGCGTAAGGCTGCGGCAAAATCGCGCTGCGGTTGTAATTGTTGGTCCAGCTCGTGCTGTTTATACTGGTAAATAGTATCAAGGATGGTCATTGTGGTGTCAGTTTTTGTAGATACGCTCCAAAGGTATGCGAGCGTAAGCACTGTTCAGCCATGGTTTTACCTGCCTCGTAACTAGTGGCCTGATCGGCCGCATATAAGGCTAACCCAGCGTTCATTGCCACCGCGGTAATAACTGCTCGGCTAGCTTTACCTTCGGCTAACTGTCGAATGACGGCGGCATTGTGTTTAGCCGTGCCACCGGCCATATCATCTACCCTGAATGGCGTATCGGGTTCAATGCGAAAACGATTGCTACCCTGTTGCGTAAAATCAAATACCGTAGTAGGAGCAGCAATGCTTACTTCATCTAAATTATCGGCACTATGCACTACCACGGCATGCTGAACGCCCAATTCCATTAAGGTTTGACCCAGCATATCAGCTAGCCCCAAATCAGCTACTCCTAACAAGCGGTGACTGGCCCGAGCTGGATTAGCTAATGGTCCAAGCAGGTTCATAATGGTACGAATACCCAATTGTTTACGAACGCTAGCCAGCTGTTTAAAAGCTGGGTGATATAACGGCGCAAACAAAAACACAAAGTGATGCTGTTTAAAATACTGCTGGGCAGCTTGGCCAGTTAAATCAATTGGTACACCTAAAGCAGCCAGTACATCGGCGCTGCCCGATTGAGAACTAACCGCTCGATTGCCGTGCTTCGCTACTGATACGCCCAGAGCCGCACATACCAAGGCTGCCATGGTAGATAGATTAATGGTGTTGGCATGATCCCCACCAGTGCCACAGGTATCTAATAATGGTTGGCCTAAATCTAGGGCGATCATATGTTTATGCACACTGTGTAACATGCCGACCAATTCATCGGTGGTTTCACCTTTGGTGGCTAGGCCCATTAAAATGGCAGCCATGGGTACGGCCTCAATTTGACCAGCCATTAATTGATCCATCACCTGCTCGGCTTGAGCAATGGTTAAATCTTCACCACGTTGCAATTGTTGTATAATGTTATTCATACAAATTGTTCATCATTGAGCAATGACATTACGAATTAAATGCAGGCCGGCCTGATGGTGCATAGTTAAGACTGATTCAGGATGAAACTGCACTCCAACCAGTGGCAGGTGTCGATGTTGAATAGCCATGACCACTTCGCCATTACGATCATCTTGGGTCGTGGCGGTAACGTCAAAATCAGCCGGCACATGTTCAGCCGCTAAGGAATGGTAACGTCCGGCCAATAACGGGTTGGGTAACGATTGAAATATACCCTCACCCTGATGATGAATGTATGAGGCTTTACCGTGGATGGGGTGCGGCAGTACTCGTAAACTGCCACCAAATGCCTCAATCATAGCCTGTAAGCCTAAACACACTCCAAATTGTGGCACCACCAGCTGCTGGCTAAAAAATTCAATATATTTTAACAAATTGCCAGCTTGCTTGGGGTTACCCGGCCCAGGAGAATACACTATCATGTTGGGCTTGAGTTGCTTAATCGTGCTCACTGCAGCAGTATTGCGTTGCACAGTAATACGAACACCGCCTTGCTTAAAATAATCCACCAAATTAAAAGTGAAAGAATCAAAATTATCAATCATCACAACATGTTTCATAGGGTAGCAGTGGCAGCCTGCAGTAAAGCCGCCGCTTTATGTTCGGTTTCTGTAAACTCGGCGGTTGGATTAGAATCATACAACACAGTAGCACCAGCTTGAATAGTGATGGTAGCATCTTCAATCACGGCCGACCGAATGGTAATGCCAGTATTCAATTCATTATTAAACGTGATATACCCAACGCAACCACCATAACAACCCCGCCGCTCTGGTTCAAGCTGCTCAATCAGTTCCATTGCTCTAATTTTAGGAGCACCCGTTAAGGTGCCAGCATTCAAACAGGCCACCAGTGCATCGAAGGCCAAATACTGGCTAGTATCTAACCGACCAGTTACTTGGGCAATGGTGTGCATTACTTTTGAATATTTTTCTACGTAACGATAATCGGATACTGTAATGCCCGGTTGACATACTCGAGCAACATCATTACGAGCTAAATCAATAAGCATATCAAGTTCACTTTTTTCTTTTGGACTATTCAATAAGGTAAGCATGTGTTCATAATCGGCAATGGGATCCATACTGCGGGCAGCGGTGCCAGAGATTGGACGCGTCATCACTTCACCATCTTCAACTCGCACAAACATTTCGGGTGAGGCTCCTACTATAGTTCGCTGCGGTGTTCTAATAAAAAACATATACGGCGAAGGGTTAACGTTGCGATAGGCATCGTATAAACCAAGGGCCGAACCAGCAAACGATCCAGTTAACCGGCGCGATAGTACTAATTCGAACACGTCCCCAATTTTCATATATTGCTGGGCTTGCTCAGGTAATTGTTGCAGTCGTTCCGCTAAGGTGAGCTGGGTGAGTTGATAGTAATGCACTTCGGCCGTTTCTTTTAAATGATCATACACAAAAATAACATCCGGAATATACAACTGAAAATCTGGCACGGTGCCGCGAGCATGCAAATCCGGTAAAGTTTCAAATCGACGAACGTAATCATAACTGAACAGACCATACAGGCCAAAGTATGGATCAGGTGTGTGAATTTGTTCAAAGATACTGCGCAAAGTGGGAATGGATTGGGTGAGTTGTTGACGCACAATATCGCCAGCCGGATGCAATGATTCGAACTGTACAGCACCAGCTTGTTCGGTAATGGCAACAATTGGATCAACAAACCATACATTCTTCCGACCGTAAATCGGCGCCACATCAACCGATTCAAACAAAATGCCAGGTACCGCCTCGCTATAGGCGCGGAAAGCAGTGCTGGCCGGTTGATAATCAATCGATTGAACAAACTTACGGTAAAACATACTAAATGGTTCGATCAACTGCTTGGGCAATTAAGGTGATATCTGTCATTAAATCATCAAACTGTTCAAAACTTAAGGCTTGATCGGCATCAACTAACGACCGCGCCGGATCGGGGTGCACATCTAACAATAAACCATCCGCCCCGGCGGCAATGGCGGCTTTAGCGAGCGCAGCCACATAGGCACGCTTACCGGCCGCATGGGATGGATCGACAATTACCGGTAAGTGCGTTTTAACTTTGAGTACGGGAATGGCAGAAATATCAAGAGTATTGCGCGTGGCGGTTTCATAGGTGCGAATACCGCGCTCACACAGAATTAAATTAGGATTACCACTCGATAGAATATATTCAGCTGACATTAAAAATTCATCAAGGGTAGCAGCCATGCCACGTTTTAATAGCACCGGTTTACCACAATTACCCAGCTCACGTAATAATTCAAAATTCTGCATATTGCGTGTGCCCACTTGCAAAATATCAGCGTGTTCAGCGACCAATTCAATTTGGCGTGGGTCGAGCACTTCGGTAATAATCGGTAAGCCAGTTTGTTTTTTCACCTCGCGTAAAATAAATAGGCCTTCTTCACCCAAACCTTGAAATGAATAGGGTGAGGTGCGTGGTTTAAAAGCGCCACCGCGTTGAATGGTAGCGCCAGCGTGCTGTACAGCTTGAGCGGTACGTAAGGAAACATCCAAGGTTTCCACGGCACAGTTGCCGGCCATAATGGCCAGGCGAGTTCCACCGATGCTAACGTTAGGGGCAACGGTGATAACCGTTTTGGTTTTGGCATGTTCGCGCGAGGCTAGTTTAAACGGGGCTAGCACTGGCATGACTTTTTCTACGCTGGTCATGGCGTTCAACACTGGCACATCCAAAATGCGCTCATCACCAATCACGGCAATAACATTGCGCTCGGTACCTTCTAACAACACCGGCTGCAGGCCGAGTTGCCGTACATGTTCAACCACGTTGAGGGCATCTTGTTTAGGTGAGTTTTCTTGCATAACGATGATCATAAAATTGTGATTAATATACCAGGCCTATACAAACAGACCTTCCGGAAAAGCTCCGAAAGGTCTGGGTAATTGCACTGGAATGAATGCGATTTAGCGTGTGGACAATAATAACCCTAGCACCTGTCGGAGCGGCTTATAAAACCAGTACCAGTTAAATGAGTGCGAATTATTCATAGTGTTACCGAAGTATAAAGCAGAGTATTTTTTTTGTCAAATTTTTGATGAACTATAAAAATTTTATGGTGAAACAATTTCAATATCTTTCATAGGAAAATCACGAGTATTATGAGTCACGAGTGTGCAACGATACACTTTTGCTTGGGCAGCTAAAAAATAATCAGGCAGTTTTGCTTGGCTTTTTTTAAAATATTTTTTTCTATACCAACCGGCTTGTTTAGCCACATTTTCATCAATAGCCAGTGGTAGGAAAACATGAAATAATTTTTCAAGAATTTTCTCCTCGTCTCCCGAAGCTCGGGTAAAAAACTCCGCCACTGTAATAACCGAGAGACAGAACGTTTCATCTTCTATGACGTGTTGCAAAAACTTGGCATCTGGCATTTTCCCTGCCAAGCCAAGGATCAAAACATTAGTGTCAATTAAAAACATATTAATTTCGATCTGCTCGCATGTCTCGCTGCCAAGCTACTACATCCATATCTTTCCAAGAACCTTGGTGCAGAGATCCAATCACTTCTTCTGCGAGTTTAGTAAGAGAAGCCTTTTTTTGCAACTCTCTTTCCAGCCTTTCCTGTGCCGCCTTACGCAAAAACTCTCCCAAACTCTCTGAAGTTATACTGCACATGCGATCAATCTTCTTACGAAGATCAACCGGTAGTAAAACTTGAGTTCTTTGTGATGTATGTATCATACACATACATCATATAATGACTTTAAGATATTGTCAATTGCCTGGCGTTTTTACCGTTCGTCGGCGCCGTAAATATAATCGACGTCAATTTTGTTATAGGCAAATAATTCGTTGTTGCTAAAAAATCGAGCAATTTCAGCTTTAGCTGATTCAGCCGAATCGGAAGCGTGAATAATATTATACTGCACGCTCATGGCAAAATCTCCCCGAATACTGCCGGCATCAGCTGCCCGGCCTTTGGTTGGACCAACAATTAAACGAATAGCGTCAATCGCTTCAAAGCCTTCCAGTACAAACATCACCACCGGCGACGACTGCATAAATCGTTTTAAATCAGCAAAAAAAGGTTTGTCGGCATGATGCGAATAGTGTTCGACAATTTTGATATCATCAATCGCCACCATTTTTAGGCCAACAATTTTAAGGCCTTTACGTTCAAAACGATGAATGATCTCACCCAATAAATTACGCTGCAAAGCATCGGGCTTAACAATAATCAGCGAGCGTTCAACCATTGAGCAATGTTTTTACCTTATCAACCACTTCTTGTGGGGTATGGTTCGCTTTAATGAAATAATCATCAGCGCCGAGTTCTTTACCCTTACGAATATCTTCATCTTGGCCTAAATTCGTTAACATGATGATGGGTGTTTTGGCGGTATCACTATTTTTACGCATCTTTTTTAAAGCCACAAAGCCATCCATTTTAGGCATAATCACATCGAGTAAAATAATATCCGGCTTTTCGGTAATAGATTTTTCTATCCCTTCAGCGCCATTATACGCTGAAATTACCTCGTATCCTTGATTCTTAAACTTATGAATATACATGCCGTGCAGCATCTCGTCGTCTTCAACCAATAATACTTTTGGCATAATTTTAAATCACTTATTAAAATAACTATTGATATTAGTATAGCAAATTATGAGTCATGTGGCAAGTGTTCAATTTGATAGCCTAATTGCAATAATCGACCTTCTGACCACTGTGGACCAATCACTTGCAAGGCAATGGGGAGCTGATCAATTTTTCCGCAAGGCACAGTGATCGCTGGCAAACCAGCCAAATTACTAGGAATAGTAAACACATCTTCTAAGAACATTTGGATGGGGTCGGTTGTTTTTTCTCCAATTTTAAAGGCTGGCTGGGGTGTTACCGGAGCAATCATCACATCAACTTCATTAAAGGCTGCGGCAAAATCTTGTCGCAATAAAGTGCGTACCTGCATGGCTTTGAGATAATACGCATCGTAATAACCAGCCGATAATGCATACGTACCAATCATGATGCGACGTTTGGCCTCTACACCAAAACCTTGAGCGCGTGATTGTTGATAAATTTCTAATAATTCTTCAGCTGAATCGGCTCGAAAACCATATTTAATACCATCATAACGAGCTAGATTTGAACTTACCTCACACGGACAAATAATATAATAAGTTGGTACAGCGTATTTGGTATGCGGAATTGATACCGCTTGCACAGTGTGGCCAGCTTGCTTTAATTGCTGCACAATCTGTTCAATGGCTTGTCGAATACCGGGGTGCAAACCTTCCGTTTCAAAATATTCGGTTGGTAAACCAATTCGCAGGCCAGTGGGTACATTGCGTAATATGGCTTGATACTGTTCTACTGGTCGATCACTGGTAGTGCCGTCAAGGGCATCGAAACCAGCAATCTGCTCTAGCACAATGGCGCAATCTTCCACCGTAGCGGTGATTGGCCCTACCGTATCCAGCGATGAGGCCATGGCAATGGCGCCATAGCGTGATACTCGCCCGTAAGTTGGACGCAAACCCACTACGCCACAAAAAGCGGCTGGCTGTCGAATTGATCCGCCCGTATCGGTGCCTAAACCAAACGTGGCTAACCCAGCGGCTACCGCCGCAGCCGAACCACCCGATGAACCACCCGATACGCGATCAGCATCGTACGGATTATGCGTTACGCCAAAGGCTGATGTTTCTGTAGAACTACCCATGGTAAATTCATCGGTATTGGTTTTGCCTAACAGTACACCGGCGCGTAATCGTTCGGCGACAGTGGCACTATATGGTGGAATATAACCACGTAATATATTCGAACACGCCGTAGTTTCAATACCCTTAACGCAAAATATATCTTTCAAAGCATACGGAATACCAGTGAGCGGTTGAATTTGGCCTTGGGCAATATCATCATCGCAACGCTTGGCCTGTTCGATAGCATAGTCGTTTAGTACGGAGACATAAGCATTGAGTTGGGGATTTTTCTCGGCAATGGTACGTAAAAACTGCTCGGTCAATTCCACGGCTGAAATGGTTTTACTATCAAGTTGCCGACGTAAATCAACTAACATAGCCTTTAAAAATACTCTTCACTTTAAGGTGGTCTTCGGCTGTTTCGATTGCCGAGGCTAGCATTTGTTCGCGAGTGAATTGAGCATTCACTATATCGGCCCGCCGTCTATTTTCTAAACCAGTCACCTGACTAGTCGGTTGCACACCAGTAGTATTAACTGATTGCAGCTGTTGTACATAGTCTAAAATAGATGACAATTCCTTTTGAAACTTTTCAATTTCGGCTTCGGTTAAGGCGATGCGAGCCAACCCAGCGATATGAATAACTTGATCGCGACTTAATGACATGTCAGCTAGTATAGCATGTTAAATCATTTTTTTAAACTGGTCCTCGTTCAAAATTTTCACCCCCAATTGTTTTGCCTTATCATATTTTGAACCAGGATTATCACCAACTACGACATAATCAGTCTGCGCACTGACGCTACTGGATACCTTACCGCCAGCTTGGCGAATGATTTGCTTAGCTGCGTCGCGAGTTAAGGTGGTAAGGGTGCCGGTGAGGACAAAAGTTTTCCGTGTACCCACAGGCTGTGATTTTTCAATGTGAATTTTTTTTAATAAATGATCCAACTGTTTGGCATTTTTTTTGTCTGAAAAATAATCAACGATACTACCAGCCACAACATCGCCTATATCTGGTATGTTTTGCAATAGGTCATGGTCGCGGTTATACCCTACGGCGGCCTGACGTAATTTTTTTACATCACCAAACTGTTGCGCCAAAACAATGGCGGTTTCTTCGCCAACGTGACGAATACCCAAAGCATAGATGAATCGTTCTAATGATATCGTGCTGGCATGCTGAATTTCTTGAATCAACTTATACGCCGATTTTTCGGCAAAGCGCTCTAATGGTTCCAGGTCTCCTGGAGTTAAGATAAACAAATCAGCAAAATTTTGTACTAACCCAACTGTCACCAACTGATCAATAATTTTTGGACCAAGCCCACGAATATCAAAGCCCGCTTTGGAAACAAAATGATATAAACGTTCACGCTGTTGAGCAAAACAATTGGGATTAGGACAATAGTAGGCTACTTCACCACTGCGTCGTTCTATGGCAGTGTTACAAGCCGGGCAACGACTGGGAAAACGAAACGGTTTAGTATGGGCTGGCCGAAGATTGGTTAATACCTGAACAATATCCGGAATAATATCGCCTGCTTTGCTAATAATCACGGTATCCCCTACCCGCACATCAAGCCGGTCTATTTCATCGGCATTATGCAGGGTAGCACGTGACACGGTAGTACCAGCTACCAACACCGGTCGCAATTCAGCCACGGGGGTTAAGGCGCCAGTGCGGCCAACCTGTACTTGAATAGCTTGCACAATGGTGGTAGCTTGTTCCGCCGGAAATTTATAGGCCACGGCACCACGAGGGGCTTTACCAACACTGCCTAATTGTGCAAACACTGCCAGATCATCAATATTAATCACCACACCATCGGTCCAATAATCCAACTGCTCCCGCTGCTTAAGAATGGTAGCATGATACACTTGGATTTGGTCTAACGATGCACATAATTGATTAAGTGGATTCGACCGAAAACCAAACTGTTGTAACTGGGCATGCACCGCCGAATGCGTTGTCACCTTAAGATCAGCCACACAATCATAGGCCATAAAACTTAACTTACGACTAGCGGCAATGCGCGAATCAAGCTGCCGAATACTGCCGGCCGAGACATTGCGTGGGTTAGCATACTTATTACCTTCACGTTGATTAAGGGCAGCAAAATCACGTTTGGTCATATACACTTCGCCGCGCACCTCTACCGTTGAGGGATAGTTACCTTGCAAATGGAGTGGGATTGATTCAATAGTTTTTAAATTTTCGGTAACGTCTTCCCCCACTATACCGTCCCCCCTGGTTGACCCTTCAACCAATTGTCCGTGGCGATAGATCAGTGATACGGCTAGACCGTCCATTTTTATTTCAGCATAGTACTGTACTGTCGCCGTGGTTAATTTTTGAATACGCTTGGCCCAATTCTGCAATTCTTGAAATGAAAACACATCATTCAATGATAACATTGGCCGAGTATGACGGACCTTTTTGAACCCGGGCAGTGGTTGACCAGCCACTCGTTGACTGGGCGAATCGGATGTAATTAAATCAGGATAACGTTGTTCTAGGGTTACTAATTCATGTTTCAGTGAATCAAGCGCCGCTTCAGAAATTTCTTGGCGATCGAGCACATGGTAAGCATAACGATAGCGCTCGATTTCCTGGCGGAGTTGGATAATACGTTGTTGGGCTTGCGCCTTGGTCATGGCTATAACGATTGAACATTATTTAGTAATAGTGTCTTCAGAAAATAGTACGTAGTCGACATAGCTATTGACCGGCGGATTCCATAAACTCTGCACAGTGATACGTTGACCATTGATCGAAAAAAAAGCGGTACTTTCAATGGTCATGGTGGTAGTAAGATTTAATGGTGTGAAAGTATCATTCAGTACTTGTGCAAAGCCTTGGGTTAAATCGCAGCGCAGGGCTTTTAAGCGCACCCGATATAAATGCGTATCATCCATGCCTAAATTAAACTGACACGGCGTTCCAGCGCAACTGGCTACGTAATTGGTGCGCACCGCCGCTGGATCGGTTAAATCTTCCCATTGGGTAGGTTCCCATTGGTAGAGGGTTAATTCCAGCTGTGATGGTGGGGTGGCCGTGGTACATTGTTCAATCCAATTGACAGTAAGATTTTTGGCACCGCTCAATGGCACAATGGTTAAAAACCCATCAGTATAATCTTCGGCAAAAATATCAAACTGGGTACTGTTATCTTCTGGTAAATTGAAGGTGAAAGAATTTTGTTGGGCCGTGGCGTCGACTTGATAGCCAACGCCATTACTTAAAAAGCCACTCAACAGATTAATGGTGTCAGCCGTGGCAGTGGCACCAATGGTTTTTTGCAGGCGAGCCCGCTGAGCGTAAAATAACCCACGTTCAATGCCACTTTCGGCGCCATAGTAGGCTTTAGCAGCTCCAGAATAATTAACCGTAATTTTTAACTGATTCACCACAATAGCCGTTAATACTCCAGCCATAAGGCCGATGGTTAGTAAAATAAACATCGTAATTACCAATACTGAACCGCGATTATCGTTCATATTGGCGCAAACTAATTAAGGTTTGATATTGAATAGTCAGGCTAGGATCATCCACGTGATGCGCTGATACCACCAGCATCACAGTTGGTTGAGTATTGGGTGGATTCAAGTTTAATCGATCAAATGGATCAGTGGCTGGATAAATAAAAAACTGTACAGTATCAACATACACCGCATTGATGGCATCCGACGTAAGTGGTGATAACGTATTGCTATCAAATTCATATAAATACACTTGGCCATCATTACCAATACCACTAGCACTATCACCCAGCTGGATACTAATATCTTCGTATTGTTCGGCTAAATAGAGTACGTTAACTGGATTGACTATACTTGATCCATAACGATCGTAATCAATTTTACTGGTACGCACATGGCGAGACATAATCTGTGAAAAATATAATACGCCGGCTTGCAATTGTTCTTGCTCGGCTTGGTTATACGATGATCGGTAAAACAATAAAAAGAGATCAACCACCACAACGATGACAATAATAAACACGCTGGCAGAGATCAAAACTTCAATCAGGGTCATACCGCTTGGTTGACGCCAACGTTTAATCGGCATATTTCCAATTATATAGTAATTCTTCATCGGTTACGCTATGCGTACCGCGTTTTGTCCATTGCACTGTGCTGACTACTTGAAAACCAATCTCTTGATACGGTGGTCCGGAACCAGAGGTGTAATTACTACAGGCCGTGCCATTATTGCTTACAATTAATTCAACACTAGTGACGGTATCAAGACAAATAGGATACAACGTAAGCCAACGCCGAAAGATAGTTGGCGTCCAACTCGGTTCGGGTGAACTACCATTTTGACGGTAATAGCCGTTAGCATCCTGATACACTATCGCCGTAGGATGATTAATATCTGTACCACCAATAATAGCCACGCTCAAGGGATCAGCCGTTGGGTCCCACACGTAAACACCAGTGTAATTGGTGCCCGAACGCAGCCCATCACTATCATCAACATCGAACCCAGCTTCGCGTTCTAACCAGTTACTATCACGCATTGAATGGATCGCTTCAACGGCCTCTTGTGCTAACACTAAAGCTTTGGCTTGGTCAATAGCATCGATAGTTGTGCGATTGATACTGATGAGTAACCCAATTAAACTAACCAAACCAATTAAAATAATGGCGATGGCAATGAGTGATTCTAATAACGTTTGACCAGCCTGGTTCAATTTCATTCAATTAAAAATGTTTTAGTAAACACCGTCATGGTATCGGTTTCAGTGGTGGCAGATTGATGTTGCACAGTTGCTTCCAACGTTGCAATGCCAGTGCCAATGCCATTCCAATACACATGGTAAGCTTGGTTTTCTTGACCAAATGAAAAATGAATATCGCAGGTATTGGGTGGTGAGGCATTGGGAGTAATTGTGGTAGCACCATCACTACAGCTGGTAAAATTGACCACGTCATCGAGACTATGGTTGGTAATTACTTGATCAACACCGTCACTATCGTAGCGTTGATTATTATCTAAATCAGCATACAACATATAGCTTTGATCTGGAGCGCCATCCATGGTCCAAAATACTCCGTAGCCATCCGGGGGATAGGAATTATTACAACACAAATGTCCAGTCATAGCGTAGGTACGAGCTAATTCGGTGGTTGAGCGCAATAACTCTTTGCTTTCATGTACATAACCACCGGGGTCGCGCCGACCGGTTTGTAATGACGTAATCGTAGCCAAAATAGCAATAATGGCTGCGGTGACTAGTACTTCAACGATGGTAAAGCCGGAGGAATTCATAGAGATACCAATATACTAATTGATTACCAAGACATAATGTAATAATGGTGCTGGCTGACAAAAATGTACCAAACGGCAGACGATCTGTCATCTTTTTTTTGCCTAAAATCATCAGTGTTACCGCTACGATGGCACCGCCACAATAAGCCAAAAACAAAGCCACCACAATATTTGGCCAACCTAGCATAGCACCCATTAAGGCGCCTAAGCGAATATCGCCCCCACCAATCCAGCGCCCGCCCGATGCTACATACTGCAGTAAAAAAACACCGCTACCAACGGCTAGCGCCAGCATGATATTAAGCCAGTGATTACCCAATAGCAGGCTAATAATGATGCTAAAAATAATAGCCGGTAAAGTAATGATATCGGGAATTAAATAATAACGCGCATCATACACAAACAGCACAATCAAAATAGCACTATACACTAAATAAACACCTAATCGCAGTGGATCGGTACTGAACCAAACAGTAATAGTGGCAAATACGGCAGCGGTAATTAACTCAACTAATGGGTACTGCCAAGAAATAGCTTGCTGACAATATCGGCAGCGTCCGCCCAGGGCAACGAATGATACTACCGGTAGTAATTCAAACCAACGCAACTGCTTCTGACAATACACACAGTGCGATCGACCAGTGAGAGGCTCGTTGCTGTGCAATCGTATAATCACTACATTTAAAAAACTACCAATGCCTAAGCCCAGCAGGGCGGCGAACAGAAACAACATGCAAAAAATTATTCAATGGTTAAGCCAAATTGCTCTGGTTGTTCTACTACTTTCTTCACTGCCTTGAGAAATAGTTCTACATCACTAAGGTGTTGTTGTAGTATGGCGTACAGTTCGTCTGGGGTAATTTCAGCATAAAAATGAGTCAAGCGATTGCGATAGCCAGCCATTTTCACCAAATTTTGTTCGGCGAATGTTTTTGGCACAATATTATATTCACCAAGTTTTCTGGCAATTTCTTTATATTCAGTATAACGACCGCCTGGTATGCGAGATAAAATATGAGAACCAATATGAAAAATTCCCTCTAAAATATAACGTAGGTGTAGTTGAGCACGATCAATAATGACATCGTTGGTAAATTCAATAAACGATAAATGAGCAAACTGCCGTAGTAATTCAAGATCTTTTTGAATGCCATCTAACCGTGGCTCGATCGCAGTTCGCTGTAAGGCTAACACATTCATAAACGAGCTAACAAAGCTTGCCTCATTTGTACTCTTAGTGGGGCAAAATCAGCATGCTGGATCATAAAATTTTCTTCCCTGATGATACGTTGCTGGGGATCAATATCATACATTACTTGGCCATGACTAATAATATGAAATTTCAGTTCTAATGGAACACGAGGACTATCCAAGAATACAATATCAATAACATCTGCTGCTAATGTTTCTGGATGAATCAAGCTAGATAAAATATTATAGATTGGTTGATACAATTCTAGACTCGTTTGGGTCACTGCCAGAGGATCGCGTAACAATACCCCAAAATCAAAATCAGATCTGGTAGTGGCTAAGCCATAGGCACGGGATCCGAAAAAATATAACGCTAGTACGCCAAGGCTGGCTAATTGTTCACGCACCTGTTGGTTTAATGTAAACATTAACAAAGTATAGCAAATTTTTGTTCGCTTGGCAATTAAAAAACTTGAAACATCTTAACTTATATCAACGGCTGGTCTGGGGCGTTGTGTCAGCACTGCTTGATAATTTCTAATAAAGAATATCGCTTCTTGCCGCAGATGTTTTTTTGCCCAAATTTTTTCTGGTTCGCTTATCAACTCACCTAAACCTTGTAAAATTTGGTTGTCCTTGACTTGTTCAATTGTTGTAATGACATCGGCTAAATGATCAACCAGGCTTTTTCCTGTTAACGTTTCTACCAACTCAACATTTATATCCCAATTATTTTTTGCAAAAAACCAGATATCATAAATGTCGCGCATAGCAATTTCGGTACGCAATGTCAGAGCGGCTAATTTGGTTGCAAATAAATAGTCTTTTTTTCCGACCAACATGGAAATACCCAGGTATTCTTTCAGTTCATAGTGCATTATTACATCGGCATTGTGTGAACGCAGATTTACTTCAAATTTAATATTGTGATCGGAATCACCGTATGACAAAAATAAAAATATTGTAAAACGTTTGATCTGGCTATCTTTAATTTCACCGTATGGTTTTAAAATATTTTTCAACTTCCCAAATACCTGCTGACAGATCGTATCATCAACTTGTTGCAGTATGTCAAAATCCAAATCCACAGAAAATCGCGGAAGATGATAAAAAAAATACGCGCACGTTCCACCTTTAAATCCTAATAACGGCGCAATAGTGGTATCACTATAGACGTCTCGCAATATACGGCCCATGATCAATTGGTGTTTTTCTCTATTGAGCATATGATTTACGGTAGTTATGTAAACGCTTTATCAACTGTTTGTTATTGTACACCGTAGCAAGTGCAAAACAAATTTCCCAGTGCAATGGCCTAAGATTATCAAAATAATATGTGGGGAATAAATAAATCATGTCTAAAAAAGCACGTTCGGGCGTGGCAATACTATAGTTACTCTGATGATCGATGCCAGCCGGATGATACAGCACATCATCTTTTAATTTTCTGAAAGTAAATGTGTACCGATCTATAGTGATTGTTTTTGTCCACGGCCCAACAACAAAAATAGTATCGTAATGTTGAAAAATAATACCGGTTTCGCGCAAGACTGTTTCAAAACTAACATATGAAGGGGTATAGATACTTGTCGCCAATTCTTTAGGATTGTAATTTTTATCCTTTGCAAAAATACCCCGTGTGAGCCGAATGAGTGTACCTCGTTTAACGTAATACGCCACTTTCGCCTTTAGGTTGTTCTGATGAGTTTCACCCCAAATTAAAGCTAGATCCTTATTCGTCAGAACGGTTTTTGAGGATTGATACAACTTAACAATTGCACTATCCATATCATTTTATATAATGGAAGTAATAAATATTCTTACTTCCATTATATACTATATAAATGATAGCGTCAACTCTCTACAAATTCGGCCGCGCACTCTTCACCGGTGTGCGAGTACTTTCAACACCAGCTTTATTCGAGGCGGATACGGCTACGTAATGTTTACGGCCATTGATGAGACCAGTGATAGTTGTACTGGTTTCTGTTTTATTGACGTCAATGCTCTGGTTGAGGTTATCAGCATTGGTGCCATAGTAAATGGTATACCCACCAAGGGTATTGGCTGGGGCAGATGAGGCTACCCAACTAGCAATAATGGTGGTATCACCAGGGGTGAGGGTGAGGTTGGTTGGAGCTGGATTTTTCAGTTTTTGGTTTGGAGTAACTACTCCAGAACTACTATTGTTTGATGTATCCACCACATAGAGAGTGTAAGTATAGATGATGGTGTAGTTAGGAGTGGTATCACTGTAGCTGGTGCCTGTTTCATCATCAGCCATAGTTTCGGTACCAGTGGGACTGGTGCGATCAATGCGGATATGATCAAAATCAGCATCTCCTGGATTGGTCCAGTTAAGGCTGATGGTTTTGTTCCAAACATCTTTAGTGATGGTACCCAGGGTGACGTTGGCTGGTGGGGTGATATCACCTAACGCTGGGTCAGTTGTCAGCCAGGGGTTCACATCGACATAGTTACTCACTTTATTACCTAGTCCAGTGGGGTTATCCACGGCATGGTATGGTCCAGAAGCATCACCCCACCAGTTGGATTCAGCGTTGATGGTGACTGCATTGGATGTGTTGTTGAGACCGTAACTAGTGTTAGAGTAGATACGGTTGTTGGTGACTACTGGATTAGAGTTGTTGGTAGCGTAGATTCCCACACTCGAATTGCTGATCGTGTTGTTGGTCACGGTGGGTGAAGCATCTGACATATAAATACCATACTCCCCAGAGATGGTGTTGTTCGTGATGGTTGTTGTACCGCCAGTTGTGTACAGAGCTTTGCCACCGCTTTGATTGTTAGCAATAGTGCTG
>JACPGK010000018.1 GCA_016182495.1 Candidatus Kerfeldbacteria bacterium | reverse complement strand
CAGAGATTCAAGCTGTATTGATGAGTGTAGTACAAACATTGGCCTTACGAGGTAAGTCTATTATGGATACCCTGCCCAAACTCTTGGCTGTACCGGCTCAACGGTATGCGGTAGTACTGGATAAAGGTGAATAGTTACAGTTGCGCCTATTGACAGGTTTTAATAATGTGATACGTTTACCGGTTCTTTTGTCAATTAGGCGAAAGAATAGGGCAAAAACAAGTATGATTACTCCAACTGAAGGGCAAATTGCGGCCTTGCTTCAGCAGTATTCGAGTATTTTGGTATGCTTGCCAGCCAAGCCCACCACCGATGCCATTGCTTCGGGTTTGGCCATGTACTCGCTGCTGCAAAAGCTGGGGAAAAACGCTAAAGTGGTAGCGGCTGGTTTTGCTTTACCCAGTAATCACCGCTTTTTACCAAAAAGTGCTGAAATTCAACACGATTTAACGGCCTTAAAAAAATTCGTCATTGGGCTGGATATCTCCCGCACTAAAGTAGCCGATTTGAATTACGATATTCAGGGAGATCGCCTCAATATCTACGTCGCTCCGAAAAATGGTTACTTTACGGTGAGTGATGTGAGCACATCATCCACCGATTACGAATTTGATTTGATTATTACCCTGGATGCCCGTGATTTAGATTCGCTGGGTAAAGTGTTTGAAGATAACGCCGAATTTTTTCATCACACCCCACTGATTAATATTGATCATCACCCTGGCAATGAACATTTTGGTCAAGTGAACCAGGTAAAAGTAACAGCTACCAGTATCTCTGAAATTGTGTTTGAGTTGATGGAACATATTGATGCCCAGTTAGTGGATGAATACATTGCCACCAATTTATTAACTGGGATTATTTCTAAAACTAAATCATTCAAAACCAACACGGTCACGCCGCGGTCGTTAGCTATTGCCAGCCATTTAATTGCTTCGGGCGCGCGCCGAGAAGATATCGTAAAAAATTTGTATCAAACCAAATCGCTGAATATGTTGCAATTATGGGGCCGAACGTTAACCCGGCTACAAGCCGATACAGACCATAAAATTGTTTGGTCCATATTGCGGGAACAAGATTTTATTGAGACCAATACCGGACCGTACGATTTGGAACAAGTGATTGATGAATTAATTGTCAACACGCCCGATGCTGAAAATGTCTATTTAATCTATCAGCATACTGCTACCGGCGGCAAACAACAGGTGCATGCTATTGTATACACGGCGCCGTATATTCGTGGCTTAGAAGCCTTTAGCGATTGGGCAGCCCACGGCAGCGATCATTTTACCTATGTCACCTTTCCGTTGATCAGCCTTGAAACTGCCCAGGTAGCCATTCATGAACGCTTGCGTAAATTAGTGCGGTGATCAAGAATAGGTAGAATGATAATTGACATGATAATTGACTGAATCGTTAAAAACGGTATACTATTGTTATGAATACAGCTACCTTACAAATTACCGTACCAACAACCATAACCAAACGGCATTATGTTGCTATTGAGCAAAATAAATTACACCAAATGCAAAAACGTTTATCCGAACTTGAACATGCCGTGCAGATAATTACACGTGGTGACAAAGAATATCGTAATAAAAAAACGCGGCGAGTAACTTCTCTAGCTGAACTACTGTAACGATGGAACCAGTGTTAGTAAATGTCACTTCTGAATTTACTAAGTCTTTTCGTAAATTACCAAACAATATTCAACTACAGGCTATTCGTAAAGATACATTATTCCGGACAAATGTATTTTATCCTTCATTAAAAACGCATAAATTAAAGGGTGACCTGACTGGTTTTTGGTCATATTCGGTGAATTATTCATATCGAATTTTATTCCGCTTTGTGAATGATCATGAAGTGTTATATTATGATATAGGAACTCATAGTATTTATGCGGATTAAAAAATATATATGCTGCAACGCATTGAAGATTTATTAGCTACGGCCGCCGCTAAGGATGATACTCCCACTATCAAGCTGCGGGAAAAAATGCGCGAGATTGAATTAGATACGCTAGAAACAATCACTCAACAACAGGCGGCGGAATTGACCCTGCAATACATCAACCTCAAAGGCTTCCCGATTGGGCCAGAAGTATTATCGCTGATTCCCGAAGATCAAGCTCGGCGCATGCAAACAGTGGCATTTTTTAAAGTTGGTGGACAAATTCGCCTGGGCACCCGCTTACCTGATCACCCAGAATTACCAGAAATCATGGCAGAACTGCAGCATCAATTTCCTGGCAGTAGTATTGGTTTATATCTCATTTCCGAACACAGTTTAAGCGAAGCGTTGAAGCTGTATAAAAATGTAGCTAAAGTGAAAGAAATAAAAAGTGACGTAGCGTTAACAAAGGAACAACTTGATCGGTTCCAGGTACAAATCAAAAATTTTGGCGACATGGAAAAACAAATCCCTACGGTCAACCTCACCGAGGCTTTTGCTATGGTAGTAGCCATGTCACTTAATGTGGGGTCTTCGGATATTCATATCGAAGCTGAAGAAAAAGAGGTAGTGATTCGTTATCGGGTAGATGGTTTACTGCAAATCGCCGCTCGTATTCCAGCCAGCATCTGGCCACGCTTGATTGCTCGCATTAAAGGCATTGCCGGTCTTAAAATTAATATTGCTAGTATTCCCCAAGATGGTCGTATTACCATCAAAATGCAAAACGATAAAATGGATATTCGGGTATCCACCATTCCAACTGCCTGGGGTGAATCGGTAGTGATGCGGTTACTCAAATCATCGTCGGTTGGCTTAAGTTTCGACCAATTAGGGTTGCGGCCATCGGCCTATCAACGCCTAAAACATGAAATTGAAAAGCCGCAAGGGATGATTGTAACCACTGGACCAACCGGCTCCGGTAAAACCACTACCTTATATGCCGTGTTAAATACTCTGAATACTCCAGCCACAAAAATTATTACTTTAGAAAATCCAATTGAATACCGTTTGGCCGGCATTGCGCAATCGCAGATTGACCACTCAAAAGAGTACACCTTTAGTAAAGGATTGCGCGCCATTTTACGGCAAGATCCCAACATTGTGATGGTTGGTGAAATTCGCGATTTAGAAACAGCCGAAACTGCCATTCAAGCTGCTCTTACCGGCCATCTGTTACTATCCACGATTCATACCAACGATGCCGCCGGGGCTATTCCGCGGTTTTTATCAATGGGTGTGCAGCCATTTTTGTTGGCGCCAGCCATGAATGCCATTATTGGTCAACGCCTGGTGCGTAAAATTTGTCCACAGTGTAAAACTGAAGCGACGGTAGAATTAGAAATGTTAGAACGGGTGAAAAAATTATTACAAAATATTCCCGAAAATTCCGGTGAAACCATCCCCGATATGGCGACCTTAAAATTTTATGAAGGGAAAGGTTGCAGTCAATGCCATACCATTGGGTATAAAGGTCGGATTGGTATTTACGAAGTGTTTACGAAAAATCCAGAAATCGAAGCGCTGATTTTATCAGGCACTGTATCAGAATATCAAATGAAAGAAATCACGCATCGCAACGGTATGCTGACAATGGCTCAAGACGGCATGTTAAAAGCCCTGGCTGGAATTACTTCGGTGGCTGAAGTGCTGCGGGTAGCAGTGATAGATTAGATTTATTCTCGGCTAATACTGTTAATTTTTCGTCTCTCAATTTTTTGGTATTTTCAATCAAATCGTTTGGGGCATGGGCTAAAAAATCTGGATTATTCAATTTCGCTTCAAATGAGGCCAAGTTTTTTTCTAATGCTATAATTTCTTTTTGCAAACGTTGCCGTTCTGCCACAACATCAATCACAACCGATAATTCCACACCAAAATCAAATCGACTGTTCGTTAGGTGCGTTAATTGGCCAATGGGCAGTTGATCAGTAATGCTCACTTTAGCGAGTTGTTCAATCATAGTTTTGGTGGCACTATCTGGTAACTGTTGACTGTACACGGATAGTACTGTTTGATAGGAAATGTTGTATTGATTACGCAGATTACGCAATTGAATGACACTATCTTGTACAGCAACAAACTGTTGTTCAACCACCGGATCAATTTGAGCGGCATCAGCTATCGGCCAGGCCGCCGTTATTAGCATGCTACCTGGTTTGAACTCTTGCCACAGTACTTCCGTCACGAATGGCACAAACGGATGCAATACTTTTAAAATAACCTCAAGCACCTGCTGCAACAATCCTGGATTTGGTTCAAACTTTTTAATTTCCACATACCAATCAGCCAATTCGTGCCACAAAAAATCATACGTCCGCTCGGCCGCCAGGCTATATTGATAGGTCTCAAAATCATGATTCACATTCATCACTAACCGATTCAATCGGGATAGAATCCATTGGTCGGATAAAGATAATCCTGTCCCTACCAGGTTGGTATTGGCAAGGATGTACCGCCCGACATTCCAAATTTTGGTGATAAAATTACGGTAACTGGCAATTTTTTCTTCATACAACTTTGCATCATTGCCAGGTGTGGTACCGGCAATTAAAGCCATGCGCAAAGCATCGGTGCCATACTTGGCGCTCATATCCAGCGGATCAATACCATTGCCTAACGATTTTGACATTTTGCGCCCAAGCTTATCGCGTACCAAACCATGCAAGTACACTTTTTCAAATGGTATTTCACCCAAGGCATAGGTGGTCATTAAAATCATCCGCGCCACCCAAAAAAATAAAATATCATAGCCAGTTTCGAGCACCTGGGTTGGATGAAAGGTTGTTAAATCTTCAGTTTGGCGAGGCCAACCTAACGTAGAAAAAGTCCACATACCGGATGAAAACCAAGTATCTAACACATCAGAATCTTGCTTCCAGCCTTGCCCTGGTGAATCAACTTGCACTGTAATGGCGCCATCTTTATACCACGCTGGAATGCGATGGCCGTACCATAATTGTCGAGAAATACACCAATTGTGTAAACTATCCATCCAATGAAAATAAGTACTGGTAAAACGATCAGGAATAATTTGAATGGATCCATTGTTCACTACCTCGCACGCAACCTGTTTTAAAGTTTTTCCGGCAAACTGATGCTGCGCTGGTAATGGCTGATCCACATGTACAAACCACTGATCAGAAAGAAGCGGTTGAATAGCCGTACCACAGCGATAACACACCGATAAGTTATGGGTATAGTGATCGTCGATATGATCAACCAATCCTTTGCTGGCTAACATATCAACAATGGTCTGGCGGCTAGCACTGGCTGATTGCCCAGCAAAAGTCCCCGCCGCTTCAGTAAAATTTCCAGCCTCATCAATAATCTGCACAATCGGCAGATGATACTTCTGGGCCAGCGCAAAATCTTCTTTACTGTGCGCCGGCGTAATAGTCATGGCACCACTGCCAAAATCTTTATCAGCCGTGGCATCGGCAATCACCTGCGCCTGCACCGGGCCATTCATCCACTCGACGGTTAAAGTTGTATTATGCAAAGTGGTATAGCGTGGATCATCCGGATGCACCACGATGGTTTTATCTAAAAATTTAGTTTCCGGCCGAGCTGTGCCTATCACTACCGGACCATATTTAAAATAGTAAAACTTGGTAATTTCCTCACGGTACTCTACCTCATCATCGGCCAGAGTACTTTGACAACGTGGACACCAATTGACAATGCGATTACCGCGATAAATCAAGCCGTCATGATACATGCGAATAAACATTTCAGTCACAGCTGCTTGACGAGGCGCATCCAAAGTGAAGGTTTCACGCGACCAATCCAACGAAAACCCCATTGTACGTAACTGATGACGAATAGTATCACGCGACTGCTCAACAAACTCCTCTACCTGCTGAACAAATTTTTCACGGCCTAAATCATACCGGGTTAGTGGAGGTGTACGCTTGGCTAAATCCTTTTCTACACGATTTTGTGTAGCAATGGCGGCGTGATCGGTGCCTGGTAACCATAACGTTTTTTTCCCGCTCATGCGCGCGTGCCGTACCATAATATCTTGCACCACATACATGGCGTGTCCTAAATGCAACGTGCCGGTGGCATTGGGTGGCGGTAAAATAACGGTAAAGGTTTCGGTACCAGTGCTCGTATCAGGATTAAACGCACCAGCATCTTCCCATTGTTGATAAATAACGTCTTCGTGATTTTGCGGATTATATTTGGCAGGCAAAGACATAAACAAAAATCTTTACTCTTGATTCATAATTCTAATATAATAGCCTTGCTGCCGACGTTGACGATAGGTTTCATTGCGCTGATAAAACTGTTCATCAATGTGTGATAGGCGTTGCACTTGGCCATTCATCAATACCAATGGATCAACTATTCGCAATTTGGTTTTAATATAAAAATCATAATTGGTTGGATCATTTTTCACTTTAATATTTTTAACCATGCCTAAATTTCTGGTAATCACTGGATGGTTAGCGTGAGTCAACTTATCATAAACCAAATCATCCACCGAAAACAAATCTTTAAACGTAATAATGTTTTCAAATAGGGCCACTTTAATAGCTTCGGCAAATAAATAGTACAAAGCCGCTTGCAAGGGGTGACCCCATAATTTTTCATCGCCCTCGCGATATTTGTCGGCAAACTGACAAGCGATGGCTTGATGCTCAAACACGATCATATCTTCCACTCGCACCATATCATTCAACATCAACTCTACTTCTGGCAAGGTTAAAATATGATCGGTCACCAAATCGCGAAAAAAGTAGTCGATTCTATCCATACACACATCAGGTAAATCACGTTCGAGTAAATGAAATTTATGCTTATCTAATAATTGATCAATCGCTAGGCCATGGCGCTGGGCAATGGTTGGGATTTGCGAATTCATCACTACATTTTTATGAAATTCTTCGTGAAACGTGGCTACTTCCGCTCCGCCAAACACAAAATCCACCACGTGTGAAAAAGCCGTATGCGGCACATCGTGCAGTAAACCGGCCACTTGTTCTTCAAGGGTAGCGTTAAATTTACGCAGCAACAAATACACCCCCACACAATGTTCAAACCGATTAGTGGTCAGGTGCGTAAAACGATAAAATGAAGCGCCATATTGATTGACCTTTTTTAAACGCTGCATGGCATTAGAGGCCATGATGTCGGTAATCACTGGTTCAGTGATTTGGGTTGAACCGTAAATACGATCAGTGTAATCCATTTTGCCACAGCTTAAGCTATCTTAAGCTGTAACTTAATATTCTCAACTTCCGTTTCTAATTGTTTAACACGTTCCAGGGTAAATACCCGTTCTTGATCTAAACGTTGCAAAATAACGGACTGTTGATCAAATTGTGTACTCATTCTGTCACCTAAATCAGCCACTTGCTGTTTGGTAGCAACTTGACTTAATTTTTCGCTCATTTCGAGGAGGGTTTTAGTGAATTTTTGTTCATCCATAGGTAAAAATAAGTATAGCGCTATTTTTGCGGTAAATCAAGCAGCTGTAAGCCACTAGCATCATCAAACCTTCGATGTGTTTCAGGAAACGGTGTCATAAAAATTTCTAGTGTTGGATCAGCCACTAACTGGCCACAGTGTCCGGCCCAAGCTTGAAAGGTATGATCGCCAATGGTCACGTGAATATGCAATTTTTCCACTGAAATATTTCCGGTAATATTCACTACTTCAAAGAATTGTCCAGTACAATACCGTTCCTGATACTGTTTGGTTTGGCTGTTAAAGTAGTGCAGAGTAGCGTTGGTGGTGCCACCTAAACCAGTGATGCTACCGCCTGTAATCGCATGATCTTTACAAAACTGCGTCAGGCTTTCAATTAACTCTTCACCGGGCAGTAGGCGTAGTAGGTAGGTATTGTTCGATAATGAATAGTGCATACTATTAATATTAATAAATTTGATACTGAAAAACAAAATGTCTTAAAGCAGAATAAAATTTTTGAGTATCATCAACTTGATTAGGTACATGATGCAAATTTGGATCAGAAAACAATTCCTTATATAAAGGATCAGCCATTACGGCATCAGGTGCTTGTCCAGCTAATATTTCAAGACAAGCGGCTGGGCCAAGAATATATTTTATATGATTGGGCACCTGCTTGTACGAACCCCGATGTGGAGAAGTATCAGCGCTAACGGGTTGAGCTACCCCACCAGGCTGATAGTTAAAAATATCACTTGGTTGGGCAGTGTGGATAAGCTCTTGAACCAATACGAAACGAGGATCTTTCTGGCGGATTGGATTAGTTGATGGTAAGCGCAGAAAACGCTGTCGCGGAAAAAATTTTACGCCATAGTATTCACAAATGGCACTATAATAAGTGGCTAACTGATCACGTAAACGTCGATCAAAACCTTCAGCGGGCGAGCGTTCATCGGCTTCATAACTTTTTAACACTGTCCGGCCCGGCTGTTGCGTTATACTCATAATCTGTTCTCCATCTTTAAGCATACGTTCTATAGTATGGCTAAACGCGGCTGTTTCAGTGCCACGGCCAATTGGAGTGTGATCGATGTAGCGCTGTGATCGACGAATTTCTACCATAGAGGTATAGAATTTATGTCAACGTATTATAGTTGATAGTAAAACTGCCGAGCAGCCGCATATAATCTTTTAGGTTGAGCTGCTAATTGTGTACGATCAAGTCCATATTTCTTCTCAAGCCAACTCACTAAAGGATTAAAAATCGGTTCTTCAACAATCTGATCAGCTGATTCTCCAGCAATATATTTCATCATGGCTAGTGGTGCTAACTGATATTTCCAATAAAAATAAGATTCGTCGGCAAAATTTCTACTATTTAAAAAACCTGAATCCAAATAATATATTTTGCCATCTTGCCCTAACACTAAGTTACTATCGCTGCGGACGTCTAATAATACGGGCTGCTGTAACTGATCATCCAAAAACTGTTTGGCAATATTGTCTTGCAGAATTATTGCTACATGGGAAAGTTGTTGTTTTGTAGCATCTCCTAATTGCTCTGGCGTATATTGAAACACACCGGCTGGATCAGCCAATGGAATATGTCTCTGAATTAATTTATACAATTCTTTATTCTTTAATCGACGCCGTAAAAAATGTTGTCGCGGAATAATGTCACCGTAAGTACTTCGTAAGGCAAAATAATTGCGCTCTAAACGATCACGAATATCTCGATTAAAACCTTGTTGTGTAATCCCTTTTTCCCAGCCTTTCAGTTGATCGTACCCTTTAATGACCGTGCTGCCTTCATTTAATTTCTGGGTATAATGAAAAGCAGTTGTTTCTATACCTTGCCCTAATGTATAAAATTCACGTCGTCGCGGTGCCATATATTAGCGGGGGGTTAGTTCCCAATTTGGATTAGCTGAAAAAGAAAATAAATCAGCCGGCTGGTTGTGCCATTGGCACGCAGCCGCAATCATGGCTGCATTATCGGTACAATATTCCAAGGCTGGAATATACACCGGCACCCCAACACTAGACAACAGTTCCCGTAATAACTGGTTAGCCGCTACCCCACCACCCACCAACACCGCTTTAGCCTGATACTGGGCTACGGCCCGCTGCGTTTTGGCTACCAGCACAGTAATAATGGCTTGTTCAATGGCGGCACACACATTGGGAATACTAGCTGCAGGATGATCGCGATAAAAATACAATACCGCTGTTTTTAGTCCAGAAAATGAAAAGTCAAAATTGGGACTATCCAGCATTGGCGTGGGAAAACTATATTGGGTAACATCGCCAGTAGCGGCCTGTTGTGCAATGGCCGGGCCACCCGGATACGGTAATCCTAAAATCCGAGCAGTTTTATCAAAACATTCTCCGGCGGCATCATCACGAGTTTTGCCGATTAATTGATAGGTGCCCGGTTGTGGTACATATAATAATTCCGTGTGCCCACCCGAAACCACCAAGGCCACTGCCGGCCAAGCCACTGCCTGGCCACTCAAAAAATTAGCTGCGATATGACCTTCAATATGATTGATTGGAAAAATCGGTTTGTCCCAGGCATAGGCTAAAGTGCGGGCTGTTTCAACACCAACCATCAGTGAGGTAATTAAACCCGGTCCGGTTGTTACGGCAATGCGTTCAATATCAGTGGCTGTGATATTGGCTTGAGTCATCACTTGTTGCACTAACGGCATCATCACCGGCACATGTTCTCGGGCAGCAATTTCTGGTACCACTCCGCCTGTTAAACGGTGCACATCAATTTGAGAAGCAGTCAACTGTGTTACCATCCCCTGCCGTAACACGGCTACACTGGTTTCATCGCAAGATGTTTCCAAGGCTAGAATAGCCATAGGACCAATATCATCACCAAAGGAGTTAACGTTGCTCCAGCAATAGTTTGCGCCACGGTATGTTTGTGTAGTGCCACTCGCGACCACATTAATAGTGGTGCCACCACACCTAACAGTAACCACGGCCAACCAAATAGTACTACGCAGCTGGTAATTAAAGCTGCCAATAAGGCTAAATGAGCGCTAATTTTCCAACTAAACGTCACCACGGTGCCAATAGTTTGAGCCACCCACATGGCTAAGCGTAATTGCCAGGCTAACGGTGTGGCCCAATAATACAACAACCCAACCGACGCTCCATGCAGAATAATTAAAACCGTAAAAAATAGCCGGCGTTCTTTTACATTGGTCATGTCCCAATCTGTAATCAACCCCAAGGTATGTAGCACATAAAACAAACCGAGTGGTAACAATAATTCTACACTAATAAAACCAAACGTTACCGGCCAGTGCGTTAGTGATGACCATCCGGTAGCGGTGAGCAGCAAAACAATAACAATCGGCCATAGTACCTCGGGACCAAGCAGATGTGATATAATATGGGCAAAACGTTTACTCATGAATGGTTCAATTATAGCACAATTGCATCGCGGGACGGTTAAATTATACGGCTGGGCAGTGGTGGCTGTGGTGGTATTTTTTTTACTGGGCGGATTGCTCGGCCTAGTGCTGCCAACCGAATTTAAACTTGTGATCGTGCAAGCTGCTGGCGAAAAATTTGATACCATTTTAGCTGGCGCCACTACCCCATGGCTGTTAACCTGGCGCATCTTCATTAATAATCTGATTGTGACTCTACTATTATATGGGCTGGGTTTTACGGTGGCTTTACCATTGTTTATTATTATTGGCAACGGTGTCATTATTGGTATTTTTTTAGATTTATTTTACCGGTTAGATGCCCTGCTGCCTGGTACCTTTGCTCAATCTCTGGTGACATTGATACCACACGGCGTATTTGAGTTAAGCGCCTTCTTTTTAGCCAGTGTGTTCAGTATGCTGGTCACTATCAAAGCCGTGTGGCATCGGCTGATTGAACCACACAAACTACGTCGACAGGTATTGCTCGAATCACTCCTACGTTTTGTGATAGTGATTATTCCATTGCTTGCCAGTGCTGCTGTGATTGAAGTGTATGGTTCTAACCAACTGGCTGATCGGCTGATACCGCAAACTCTACCAAACAATCCAGCAGCTGATGTTAGTGCCAACCTTAAGCCTAAATTTTTATTGAGTCATCATTGTTTACCTAATACTACTGCTGCACCAACTACGAGTACTATCACCTTGAGCGATTCCTTAGTCGCTACCACTCGGATAGTGTACACTCCCGCAACCTATACCTTATTACAGAGTCGATCAGCTGTGCCAAGTTGGGAACAAATTTATCAGTGCGATGATAATCTAACTATTGCTGTACAAAGTTGGCCAACGGCTGATTGGACTATGCAGCAAGCTCGCCAATTAATAGATGCTACCTTGCGCGTTACCAGTAAAAATTTTGACTGGCTCAATACTACTCAAGCTATTATTCATGATGCTAGTCAGCCATATACTGTTGGCTTGATACAAACATCAACCGCTACAGTGATGATCACAAGCACTGATCCAACCATCGCTTTGCATAACGTCATTGAGTAACTATTCACCTTTATCCAGCACCCTTTAAAACACTGAAGATTTTTGCTAAACTGTAAGTATGACCATGCAGGAAGAATTAGGGAAACTACGTGTTGAAGCCGGTGGTTTACGTAAGAAATTTGCAGATACCTGGAAT
>JACPGK010000017.1 GCA_016182495.1 Candidatus Kerfeldbacteria bacterium | reverse complement strand
TGTGGCGCGCCTCGACCGCACTCGCGGACTCGTGCGGGCAAAAACCAAAAATTTTCCTTACCTTTCTTCTTTTCTTCGGCGGGGGGTGTGGGGGGAGCCGACAAAAAATGGAAAGGAAATTTTTGGTTTTGCTTCGCCGCTTCAGACTACAAAATGAGCTAGTTCTATTTTATCACTTATGGTGATACCTTGTCGCTCATTTCTCCGTCCTTGCGGCGAGACGAGGCGCTTCCTCTCCGCGTTTGGTGGTAGCTCTGGACTTTCGTGGCTTCGACGGTGGATTGCGGTAACTCAAAATATGGATTGTGCTAGGCACAAACAAATCTGTATGTGCTTGCCCCACCCTCCCTATGCGCGCACAAATCCCCGCCGTTTTTAGGAGAAATTATAAAACGGCGGGGATTGCTCCCTTAAATTACATTACATTTAAAAATAGAAAGAGCGCCGTACCAGAAGGTCGTGCGCTCTATAAGTGGCTTGAGTTTCAAGGGCTGCCACCAACCTAGTATGGCGGTCTACTTGGCCGCCATCGCTTGCTCGAAGAATGCCTTCGCTTCCTTCGCGACTTCCTCGTCGGGACAGAGCGCGTCGATGAAGTCGGGCATCCGCATGTTCATGACCGCGCCCATCGCGGGTGGCATGCCTTCGGTGTAATCGTAGATGGCGAGCTGAAGCAGCATCACCACCCCCATTGCCACCTTTTGCGAGCCGGCTTCCTTGAGGAGCTTCGGGTAGAACTTCTGCTGGAGGTGACTGTTGTCGTCCACCTTCAGCAGACGCTGAAGCATTTCGTCTTTCGAGGGCAAGTTGATCGTCTTGTCTGACATGGCGTTCTCCTGTTTTTGGTTTTGGAATGTGCGGTTTTTTGAGCCACAATAGCTCAATGAACCCTGCTCTATCCTAGCATACCAACGCAATCTTGTCAAGGGCAAAAGGTGGCGCTTATTTTGAATCTTTTTCGGCTTTCGGAGTATGAGAAACGATAAACTTTGCCCTCTCATAAAGTTCATCATAGGTAAGAATTTCAATATTTCGTGAGTCTCTACGAAAAAGCTCAAAAGTTCGGAGTTTTATTTGTTTTACTTTTTCTGTTCCCTCGAATTGATTATCCGAACCGATTATTAAAATACTTTTTGGATCAAGTGTTTTTTGTTGTATGAGCGTACCCTCATCGTTAAAATTACTGTTTGCATTTACTTCACCCTTAATTTGCCAGCTCGCTTTTTGTTCTAAAATTTGAGAAAGAGACTCAATCAAGTTATCAGACAACTTCCAACTATTCGCACGATTTTTGCTATTTTCAAATAATGGCGTGTCAGGTTTTTTAATCTCAACAAGAACAGTAAACTTGCTACAACCCAAAAGTGAATCAATTATTGCACCGTCTCTTCCCGCTAAATCTGTATTTGCAATACGCGCCTCATTTTGGAGTATTCCAAGAAAACGATAATCGAGACCGTAGCCGAAAATCCATTCGTTCTGTCGGAAAAAGTGTTGCCACACTTTTTCCGGTTTTGTGTCTTGAATATTGTTTTCTTTTCTGTATTCTTCAAGATAACCTTGCTTGTGAAGTAATTTATCAAATATTTCCACCTGCTTTTTTCGATAGCCAACATTGATTATGTCTCGCGAGGTGATAATGCCACTTTTTATAAGCTCGTCTATAATTTTTTGTCCATCGGGTTGAATAAGAATGGCTTTAACTTTTTTCGCCGTTTCTTCATCTATGCCAATGTTTTTCTCATCGCGCAAAACAATTCTTCTTTCGTCTATGCTCGCCAGATCAAGCTCCGAGAGAAGCTGTAAAAAGGCAACGAGTTTTTGGAAAGAGAAGTAAGAAAATGAAACGGGTTCACTCGGTTCCCATTCTTGCTCCACCCATCCTTTATTTTTGTACTCTTTGAATTTTCTAAATGAAACTTTATCTATTCGGCTGTTCTTTTTGATGAATGTAAGAGTAAGTTTTACTCGGTTTCGCGTCGGTATCGGTTGTTGGTATTCAATAGTAGTATCTCCACTTTCTTCCGTAACAACATTGAAAAACTTACCCTCACCGTTTTTGAAATGAGCAGTGTAAAGATGTTCGGGTTTGTAGTTACCGACTATTTTCGCCTCATCTGGTTTTTCGTTGTCGTAAATCATTATTTCAAAAGTTCGTCGGTCTTGACTCCAAGCGCACTCGCTATTTTTTCAATCATAGCCAAGGTCGGATTTCTCTTCCCACTTTCCAAGCTACTTACATATCCGCGATCTAGTTTAAGAGCACGAAAAATATCACCTTGCGTCATTCCTTTTTCTGTTCGTATACGCCTGATATTTTCTCCAAGTCGTTTTGAAATGCCCCTTTTCATATCCACAGCATAACCAATCTTGCACTTGATAACAATATTGGAGTATAATCCAATATGCTAGCGGCGAAGCAAAACCAAAAATTTCCTTTCCATTTTTTGTCGGCTCCCCCCACACCCCCCGCCGAAGAAAAGAAGAAAGGTAAGGAAAATTTTTGGTTTTTGTTTTGCCCGCACGAGTCCGCGAGTGCGGTCGAGGCGCGCCACAGCGCGATCGGAGCGTACGCTTCGGGTTCAAGCCACCACGCGCTCCGCGCGTTCGTAGTAGGTTCGCGCAAATGCTAAAATAACACCACCAAACGAAACTTGTTCGGAATTAAGAAAGCGGAGCGATTTTGCGGAAGCCAAAATCGCGCTATCAATTTTTTCAAAACCCTTTCCGCCTACGGCGGAAGCCATGAATTCCCAAAGTTCCCCCCAATTGAAATCATGAAAGACCTCAAACCAAAATATTTTCTCTACGCGAGGAAATCAACAGAGGATGATGACCACCAAATAATGTCTATTGAGGCACAGCTTTTTGAATTACGAGAATATGCGCGTAAAGAAAATCTTGAAATTCTTGAGGAATTTCAAGAGTCGAAAAGTGCAAAAAAGCCAGGACGAGAATTGTTCGGCGAGATGATGACGCGGATTGAACGAGGCGAGGCAAACGGAATAATCGCATGGCATCCTGACCGCCTTGCTCGCAATAGTGTTGACGGCGGGCGCGTCATCTATCTCGTTGATACCGAACAAATTGCTTTTTTACGCTTTCCGACGTTTTGGTTTGAGCCAACTCCGCAAGGGAAATTCATGTTGCAGGTGGCGTTCGGACAAAGTAAGTATTACAGCGATAACCTCGTTGAAAATATCAATCGTGGTATCCGCCAAAAAGTCCGTCGAGGCGAGTGGCTGGTGCGCGCTCCCTTTGGCTATGTGAATAATCCGAAAACGAGAAATATTGAACCTCATCCGACCAAATCGCGTATCGTGGTAAAAGCGTTTGAAGAATACGCCAAAGGGACGCACACCCTCGGCACAATCGCCGACTTTTTGGCGGATCACGGCGTGAGTACGAAAGGAACGCCACCTGCCAAAGCTTCCGTCGCTCGTATGCTGTCTAATCGCGTGTATCTCGGCTTTACCTATCACAAAGGCGAATATTACGACGGAAGCTTTGCGCCAATTATTTCTCCGACACAGTTTGAAGCAGTCCAAAAAATGCTTGCAAAAAAATCTCGTCCTCGCGTGCAAAAAGTGCCAAACCATTTTCCATTTGCACAATTCGCTCGGTGTGGTGAGTGCGGAAGTATGATTACGGCTCAATATGCGACAAATCGTTTTGGCACTAAATATACCTACTATCGCTGTACCAAAAAGAAAGGTGTTTGTCGTCAGCCGTATCTATCTTCTTCCGCACTCATTTCGCAAGCAAAAAATCTGCTTCAATCAGTGTCGCTTCCTCTTTCAGAAATTGAGAACATGGAAAAGCAAATTGACTTGTGGGAGAAAGAATCAATTTCTGAAAGAGGAAGTGTTGCCCAAAATCTTAAAACCAAACTTTCCGAGACGAAGGAGAAGCTCGATAAGCTCGTTTCGCTGTATCTCGACGGCGATATTGAACGAGAGATGTATCTACAACGAAAAGACCTTCTCCTTCGTCAGAAAGTAAAGTTTGAAGAGAGTTTTAAGGATTTTGGACAACAGAGAAAAAATTGGGTCGAACCCTTGCGGAGTTTCGTTTTATCTTTGAGAGAAGCCGTTATTTTGGAAAAAGGCGAAAACTATTTCGCGTGGAAAGAGTTTTTCCAAAAAATCGGCTCGAACCCCATTCTCAAAGACAAAACGCTTTCATGCAATTGGGGGGAACTTTGGGAATTCACCGCTTCCGCCGTAGGCGGAAAGGGTTTTGAAAAAATTGATAGCGCGATTTTGGCTTCCGCAAAATCGCTCCGCTTTCTTAATTCCGAACAAGTTTCGTTTGGTGGACCCTACCGGGCTCGAACCGGTCACCTCCGCAATGCAAATGCGGCGCTCTACCAAATGAGCTAAGGGCCCGAGGCACTTGCTACGCAAGTGCACGGGTAAACCCGATCACTGATCAGATATACTCGTATGCTTACGTTGTATTGATAAATATTGCTTCAAAACTCTCTGCAAAAACTTAGCTCCCCACTTACCTTTCATGATGCGTTCTCGAGCAAACGCATCTTCTCGGGTAATAAAAGCTTCATAGTAAATTAGCTTAATACATAATACATACCAAATGAGTTTACCAGTGCGGCTTGCCGAAGGCAAACGCCACTGGCTAAGGACCCGAAGAAACCAAAAATTTAACCAGTACGACGAACAAACAACCAATCAAGAATTGAAAATACTTTACCACTCATCACCAAAAAGGCCAAGATAATTAAACCAAAACCAATCAACTTATAAAAAATGCGCGTGCCGCCTTCGAACCCTAAATGTTCTTCGGCCCAAGCGATCCGACCAAAAAAACTTAAAAACCAATCGGTCTTCACAATCAACACGATCGCAATGGCAATTAATACTAATCCAATCAAATAACGTGACATAGTGGTGGACGGTGAAGGATTCGAACCTTCGACCTCCTCGGTGTAAACGAGGCGCTCTAACCAACTGAGCTAACCGTCCTGGGATAGTGCCGAGGGGGAGATTCGAACTCCCATAACCTTGCGGTTGCTACCACCTCAAGGTAGTGCGTCTACCAGTTTCGCCACCTCGGCCCGGTAGCCTAAAATCCCTAGGCCTTAACCATTGTTTCGCGCAAACGCTTTTTATACGTGCGCAAGAAATATAATTTACTGCGGCGCACTTTAGCCGTTTTGACGACTTCAATCTTTTCTAGGGTAGGCATGGCTAATGGAATAATTTTTTCCACTCCAAATCCTTGTGTTACTTTACGCACCGTAATAGTTTTTGTGTTCAGTGTAGCACCAGACATTTTAATGATTATGCCTTGATACACTTGCACCCGATCTTTTTTACCTTCACTCACTCGCAGGTGCAAACGAACAGTATAGCCTGGTCGCAGTTCAGGAAATTGTTTAGGAGTTGTTTCTGTCATAACTAGTTCATTATTAAAGCTCGCTTATAATACGCTGGCTCAATAATTACGTCAAGTCATCCAAAATCAACTGTAATTCCTTTGGTAAAGGCGCTTGATAGGTAACAGTTTGGCCGTTTGGTAACTGAAATGTCAAGACGCTAGCATGTAAAAATAAACGCTGCGGTTGCAAACGACTAGTAAATTTTTTAGGTTTATACACAGCGTCACCTACCACTGGGTGCCCAATGGCATTTAAATGCACCCGAATTTGATGAGTGCGGCCAGTTAAAATATTCAGAGCTATATACGTATACTGCTGATACTGCTGCAACACTTCATATTCAGTCACGGCTGCTTTACCCTGACCGCTAGGCAAGGCCGCCATTTTATGACTATATTGTTTTGAGCGTTCAATCCCGAACGTAATTTGGCCGGTAGCCTGACTAAAGGTGCCATGCACTAAAGCCAAATAACGTTTATGAATGGTACGATTCTGAAATTGCTGTTTTAATAATTCAAACATAGTGGTTGTGCGAGCTACTACCAGTACACCAGAAACATCCCGATCTAACCGATGCACAATTCCGGGGCGTAATGGATCATCACCAACCTGTGCTAGTTCAGGAAATTGAGCTACTAGCCCATGCACCAGTGTTAACCCTGTCATCGTGCTGCTAGGATGAACTGCTATACCTGCTGGCTTATTCAGCACAATATAATCATCATGCAATGCTAGCAGCGCTAATGGTACAGCTGTGGTCGGTGTAATTTTCCCACGCATCAGCTTAATTGAAGGTGGGGCTGGTACATCAAGGCTGTCTCCTACTTTCAAAAAATAATGCTTGGGCACGGTTTTACCATTCACTTGAATACTGCCGCTGGCAATCAATTTTTGAATATTGGCCCGAGAGACGTTTGGCCACAATTGAACGAGGTAGTGATCAAGTCGAGCACCGCGTTGAGCTTCAGAGATAATCACTCTCTTTAGTTTTACGAATGATGCGCATAGCTTGATCGGCGTTATCAACAATTGAATAAAGATCCAAATCTTTAATTTCAACTGCTTCATGATGTTCTAAAACTTCTTGACGCAAAAATACATCAAGCGCCGACCAATATTCTTCTCCAAATAAAATTACTGGTACCCGCGGCATTTTTTGAGTTTGCACCAGTGTGATCACTTCAAAAAACTCATCCAGAGTGCCAAAACCGCCTGGAAAAAATACGAACGCTTGCGAAGGCGACGTTAACATCACTTTACGAGTAAAGAAAAAATGAAACCCTAACCCACGCCGGACGTAGGGATTTGATCGCTGTTCATGAGGCAACTGAATGTTTAAACCAATCGATTGCCCACCGGCAGTGAACACTCCTTTATTGGCGGCTTCCATAATACCGGGGCCACCACCAGTTAATACAGTATAGTGTTCTTTGGCTAACATGCGGCCAAGTTTTTCAGCCTCGTTATAATAGCGTGATCCGGGCTTAGTACGAGCCGAGCCAAAAATAGTCACCTCTCGACTTAAACCCGATAACATTTCGTAACCATCCACCAATTCTGACATTACGCGAAAAATACGCCACGAAACAATCCCATTGCGTTTGTTAATATCGTGTGGATGAATAATTTCACCACGAATTTTAGCGTATTTTTTTTGTTCCCGATGATGTTGCCATGGCGCCGGACGCTGTGGCGAGGTGTAGGTATGAGCCATTGCGATTGATGAGTAAATTCGGTAGAGTGAAGATTAGATTATGCGCAAATTACTGGTAGATTATCATTTTCACCCCAACCTGTCAAAATATGATTCCTGGGCTAACCATAAATGTCAAGCGATTTGGCGAGAATTTTCGGCACAGCGATTAGATGTTGTGGTGATTACTGAACATGTTTTTAAAAATCCAGCCCGGGCCTATCGTTTGCTACTCAAAACCCGACCAGCTGATGCAACTACTGTGATTTTTCCTGGCCTTGAAGCCCTGACTAAAGAAGGGGTTGATTTGATTATTTTTTCTGAACAGGAAACAATTTTTTCCTATCGTGAATTGATGATACCAAAACAACGCGATGTGTTTGAGATGATTGCTTTTATTAAAGCTCGATCAAATCTATGTGGCAGTATAGCGCATCCCTATAGTATTGGTCATTCCGGCATTAAGCGTCAGCTTGGTGCGAGTGCCACGGAACGGGCTATCCGCTTGTTGGGTGGCGTAGAAATTCATAACAACTGTTTTAGTGGTGGCATGAAGGTAGCTGATGTGACCGGAGTATCTACTATTATTCGACGCCAGCGTACCATGATGGATTATACACTTACTCTGCCGGCGCAATATTTTTCATATCCTGAAGTGCAGCTGTATAGCGGTGGATCTGATGCTCATGTAGTAATAGAAATCGGTACCGGTATGCTAGTACCGGCTGGCAATGATCTGTTTCAAAGTATTGCTACCAATCGCTCAACTGATTTTCACGTACGGCAACAGCGCATTAAATTTTGGTTAGGAATATACAAACTGTATAGTATTATCACCGAATCGTTGATTAAAGCTTTTCGGTTATATGAAGGTAAAATATATCAACACGATGATCAGTTCAGTAATTTTTATAGCGAAGCAGAAAAAGAAACTGTCCTTGAATTGCGCCATCGGCGGATTGCTATTCTCAAACCAATGCTCAATGCCATGACCTACGCTCATCTTAGCCCTACCGAACTGAACATGCTGGCTCTGATCGCTATTACTCTAAGTGCTATTACGGTGAAATGGTGGCCGGTGCTGGCAGTGATTAGTTTTGCCATCTACTTATGGTGCTCCAGCTTAACTGGGGCTTTAGCCCATTATCAAAAAGTTGAATCCGAAACTGGAGCGATCACAAAAATTATTTTACAACAATTCGCCTTAACCGTAGTGATATTAATGGCTATGGCGCTAGATTGGATTAGTGGCTTGTGGGGTACGATGTATCTTTTACTATATACCGTAATGATTTGGCTGATGATTTTGCTCAATAAGATTGGTCAACCTATTCGAATTATTTTTCGATCGCGCTATGTTATTTTTTTAGCTATTTGTGTATTCATTTTTTTCAAAATCAATATCATAAATCAACTGTTGATTGGTTTTTCCAGCTATATGGCTATAACCACTGGCTGGATGTTCATTAAGTGGCGTCGGGCTTACTTACTGTAGAAAGTGGGCACATCTGGATTCGAACCAGAGACCTCTTGCGTGTCGTGCAAGCGCTCTAACCAACTGAGCTATGTGCCCCCTATGGGCCAGGATGGGATTGAACCATCGACCCCAGTCTTATAAGGACTGTGCTCTAACCACTGAGCTACTGGCCCCGGCTTATTTTTGAAAGACGCGCAATAGTGTACCAGTCGGTCGGCTTTCCAGCAAGCGCTGAAATAGTAAAGTCCAGCTGTACGATTGCCAAGTAGTAAAGATGCCCGTAAATAATACCATACCAAGCACATACATCACTACTCCCACAAATACACCATTAAAAATATGAGCGTATGGAGTTTCAAAATCAGTAGCCACCGCCATAAAATATGGTGCCACACTAATCACTACTGCAAGCACTACAAAAATACTAATCATTAAGGCTACACTAAACACCACTAAGGCCATCTCGATGCTCACCAACCAATGTTTCCAAAACAGCCGCCAGGCAGAGTGTAGAGCCCTGCCTAAATGTTGGCCTTGTACTACTATGTAATTAGCGGCGTATCGACTAACCAACGATACTGTCACCACCACTGGTAATAATATAAACGAACTCACCACCACTAAAAACAACCGCGCCTGATCAAACGATCCGCCAATATTACTAGCCACAATCAAACTACTCACTACCAATACTGGCACCGCTATAATCAAATACTCTAGGATGTGTAAAAAAAATAACGGTACAGCGTGGGTGAAACCCGCCTTCATCACCCCAGCATACCCGGTTGTTTTAGGATGAGTAGCCGCATAGATTAACCCGCCTTGAGCCATCATCATCATGGTGACCACCGCTATAATTGATACAACCAAGAGCACCACAAACAACCAAACATTCACATCACCGGCCGCTAACGCTAGGGCCAGACGTTGTATAACATTAAACCAAGTTTGCTGTGTCCAAAACTGTGGGTTCAAAATGTTGCCTTCACTAACCAAGGCATTAATGTAGCGCAAATAGCGATCAATTTCTCCGCCACTACCTACCATTAATGCTACAAAAAAACCCAATATCCATAGGTGTGGTGTTTGCAGGGTATACTGCCAACCTTGTGACAGTATGTCACGATATAGTTTCATACCCCTGTATGATAGCACATTTACGCAACCAGCGCCTCAAATTGCTCTCGTTCTAACGTTTCTTTTTCTATCAATACCTCGGCTACGTTAGTGAGTTTATCCTTATGCTGTTGAATTAAGTGTCGAGCTAGATGATAGGCCTGTTTAATCAATTTATCCACTGCCTGATCAATGCGTTCAGCGGTTTCTTCAGAGTAATCTCGTTTTTCAGAAATTTCTCGCCCTAAAAATACCAACTCTTCCCGATGCCCAAAGGTTCGCGGACCTAAATCATCGCTCATACCGTATTGAGTGACTAAACGACGAGCCAGCTTGGTGGCTTTTTCTAAATCATCACTGGCTCCGGTCGTAATTTTCTGAAAAAATTCCTCTTCAGCTACTCGTCCGCCTAACATCACTGCCAAATCAGCTAAAAACTCCTGCTTGGTGTGTAAATGTTTGTCGTGTTCCGGCAACTTTAACGTATAGCCACCGGCCCGACCACGCGCAATAATTGATACTTTATGCACCGGATCAGCTTCTTCAGAAAAATGCGCCACAATGGCATGGCCACCTTCATGAAAAGCGGTCACCCGTTTTTCTTCCGGATTCATTACACTAGAACGACGTTCAGGACCAAGCAATACTTTTTCAATAGCATTTAAACAATCTTGTTGTGAGATCGTTTTTTTATTTTGACGAGCTGCTAAAATGGCAGCTTCGTTGAGAATGTTAGCCAAATCAGCTCCAGAGAACCCAGGTGTACGCTGCGCAATCACATTTAACTTTACCTCTGATTCTAACGGTTTTTTCTCTGAATGTACCTGCAAAATAGCCAAACGCTCCTTAATATCAGGCAAATCAATGGTCACATGACGATCAAACCGACCTGGCCGCAACAACGCTGGATCAAGTACATCCGGTCGGTTCGTGGCCGCAATCACAATCACCTTGGTATCATTATCAAAGCCGTCCATTTCTACCAAAATTTGATTAAGCGTTTGCTCACGTTCATCATGCGATCCACCTAAACCAGTACCACGTTGTCGCCCAACGGCATCAATTTCATCAATAAATACAATGGCTGGGCCAGTTTGCTTAGCCTTTTTGAATAAATCACGTACTCGCGAAGCGCCCACGCCGACAAACATTTCCACAAACTCTGAACCAGAAATATGATAAAACGGCACATCGGCTTCGCCAGCCACGGCTCGAGCCAATAAGGTTTTCCCAGTACCAGGTGGGCCAACCAATAATACGCCGCGTGGTACTTTGGCACCAAGTTGAATATATTTTTGGGCGTTCTTCAAAAAATCTACCACTTCTTCTAACTCTTGCTTCGCTTCAATAGAACCGGCCACATCGTTAAAAACGACTTGTTTTTTTCGATCACGCGCGCCGGTTTCTTGAGCACCAGATTTACCAAACATCAACGCTCGATTATTCATGCCTTGTACTTGACGCAACATAAACCATAAAATTGCTCCAATCACTATAATGCTAATTAAACCAGGCGAAATCACCGATAACCAGTAGGCCCAACCGGTATTACTTTCTACTTGGATATTCAAGGCTTTCAATTGATCGGCGGTAACGCCATATTGCAGTAATAATTCAGTTAAAGGTTGAGTAGCTTCTTTGCGAGTAGTCAAGCGACTATCATCCTGCAAAGTAACTTCGAGTTGTTGTTCACCCTGAATAGTGAGAGTTTTAACTTCACCGGCTTGAATTTTATCAACCAACTGATTAATGTTTACATGCTCGCTAGCAGCGTTTGGTTCAGTCAGTAAACTAAAAACCGCGCCAATAATCACTAATACGACCACAGCAATAATAAACTGTCGAAATAGTTGCGGACCACGAGAACGAATAGGAGCTGCTGGCATAAAAATTATGAAGTTACTGGTTCAGTCACTGGTTCTTCAACTGGCGATTCTTTAGGGCGTTCATGGAGCACCTTATACGACAATCCTAAACGGTGTTTATTTGGTTCAATAGAAATAATCTTAAAATCGTAATCTTGCCCTTCTGTGACCACTTCTGCTGGGCTAGATAATTTACGATACGACAATTCAGAAATATGGGCTAATCCATGAATATCGCTATCTAATTCCACAAATACACCAAATGGATTAATTTTTAACACTTTCCCATGAACTACTTCTCCGACGGTATATTTTTCGGCCACAATTGTCCAAGGATCTTTAATTAAATTACGCATACTTAAAGAAATCTTCGAATCATCAATACTGATAATTTGAGCTTTCACTTCATCGCCAACTTTCACGTAATCTTTTGGATCATCAATGCGTTGCCAGGCAATTTCAGAAATATGGACTAAACCTTCTAAACCATCACCGAATTCCACAAAAGCACCAAAGTCAACCACGCCAGTAATTTTACCTTCAACCATGTCGCCCACTTTATATTGAGAAATTTTTTCTTGTTGTTGTTCAGCACGAGCTAATTTTTCTGATACAATTAATTTTTCTTCGGCTTCAGCCACATCGATCACTTTCACTAAAAATGATTCGCTGACATACTGCGCTAGTCGTTCCAAAATTTTATTTTTATTGCCGCCTTCTACCCGAGGATAATGTTCTACGGATAACTGTGACACCGGCAAAAAACCAGCCACTCGGCCGATTCGAACAATTAACCCCCCTTTATTGGCATCAACAATTACGGCCGACACAACTTCGGTAGAATGTAATAATTGATTAAGTTTTTCCCAGGCTTTTTTATGACCCGCCTGACGAAAAGATAATTCTAATTCACCAGTTTCATTTTCTAGTTCAAGCACGCTAGCCGTGACTTGATCGCCGACTTTTAAATTGGAATATTCACCAGATTCATCGAATAATTCCGGCCCGCGCACTACACCGGTCATAAATCCATTAATATCAACGTGCACTTCGTTTTTGGCAGAACTAATCACCATTGCTTCAATCGTATCCCCAACCGCCGGAACAGCCACACTGCCAGGCTGCTGGAGCAATTGCTCCATTAAAGAATCGGTCATAAAATTACTGATTAATATTAGCCGGACCTGACCTAAGGGTACGCGGGATTGATAAAATAAAATTTAAGCTTTGTGAGTATAGTAAACATTGTCAAAAAAGGCAAGATCTTACTATACTGCTAACTATGGCGCTGAATAACTTATCGGGTGCTACCTTTAAAAAACTAGTCCAAAAAGCTACTGGAACTAGGGGGTATTTATCATCGTCCGTACAAAAATCCTTACGATCTGACAACAATCAAAAATATCTCAATCATGGTAGTACCATTACGCGCAAACAAGCCACTAAAGTTATCAAAGCGCTCAAGGATCAAGGATTAGCCCATAAAGTAACCAGTGATTCAACCAAATACGTTAAAACTGCTTTTGCCAAAGAAGAGCGCCGCCAAGAAAACATCAAGCGGCAAAACGTAGCCGATCGAGCTCAAGCCATTGCTGCTGAACACACTACGCCAACACCAGTTGCTTCAAACAAAAAATCTGGTTATCAGCTCGCTCAAGCAGCTGCTCCTATTGATACTACCCGTTCATCATCGGATCCTGTCACCAGCTCGTTTGGTAGCACTAATCTTAAGTCAATCCAACAGCTGCCGCCAGCCGTTACCAAACCCAAAGATTGGGAAGAGCAAGAAAAAAATATCATCGATTTAGCTATTGATTAGCTAGCTCAAGCATGGTATAGTTTAACTATGCAAATACAGTGGCTTGGGGCTGCTTCGTTCCGTTTCCAAACGAAACAGTCAGTGTTGATTACTGACCCATTTTCGGATAGTTGCGGGTTAACTATGCCTAAATTAAAAGCTGACGTGGTAGTGATTTCTAACTCAAATACTACCGTAACCAATAATGTACAGCGACTGATTGGTGAATCATTTACCATTACTGGTGCTGGAGAATATGAAATTAAAGAAACCTTTATCTACGGTAGTACCGTTGGTGATACCACCATTTATTTAGTAGAAGACGACGGTATGAGAGTAGCCTTTTTAGGAGCACTCAATAGTGGTTTAACCAATGGCCAATTAGAAAAAATTGAAGGAGTAGATATTTTATTGTTACCAGTTGGTACTCTGCCAAAAGAACAGCGCACCGTATTAATTAGTCAAATAGAACCCCGCATTATTGTGCCGTATTTATATAAACAACCAAAATTAAAACTTGATCTTGAAACAATTGATGTTTTTTTGAAAGAAATGGGTATTAAAAATCCACAACCGCAAGATAAACTGGTTCTTAAATCGAAAGACCTGCCACAAGAAGAAACCACTGTGGTGTTATTACAACCAGAAGCATAGCTCTCTATGGCTGAACGTCGCCCGCGCAAAAAAACTACTTCTAAGGCTACCACAAAGAAACGGCCAGCTAGTACAAGGAAACATTCGGTAGCACGACGTCGACAACCAAATGCACCCTCAACTGCAGTACCTGTCACTGTCACTCTACCAACACCCCCGGCAGCCAAACAATCAATGACACCAGTCACCACCCCAGCTGTAGTGGCTTCGCGCCGGCCACTGTTATGGTTCAGTGTTGCTGGAGTGATGCTAGTGATTATGATTCTTTGGGTGTGGTCATGGCGTTTTACCATGCTACAGCCTGATGCTTTGACTGATTTGACAACCAATTCAGATATTAGCCACTTGTATGCTGACCTACAAACCGATTGGGCTGGTTTGCAAAATACGGCCGCAGACTTTGAACGTCAAATCAGTGATGATGCCTTAGGTAATAGCTCAACCACCAGCCCAACAACACCGCCTGAAAATTTACAACAAGAATTAGACAATTTATTCTCTGACGTGCGTTAATTATGGCAATGGAATCAACCAAAATCATCGATCGACCACTAGCTACCGAAATGGAGGAATCGTATTTAAGTTATGCCATGAGCGTAATTATTATGCGCGCCCTGCCAGATGTGCGCGATGGTTTAAAACCAGTGCATCGGCGCATTTTATATGCGATGTGGGATATTGGTTTAAAACCAACGGCTAAATTCCGCAAATCGGCTACAGTGGTAGGTGAAGTATTGGGCAAATATCATCCGCATGGCGATAGTGCTGTGTACGACAGTTTAGTGCGGTTAGCGCAAGATTTCTCTATGCGTTACCGGCTAGTACATGGCCAAGGGAACTTTGGTTCAATGGATGGTGATGCCGCTGCGGCCATGCGTTATACTGAAGCTAAATTAAGTAAAATTTCTGAAGAATTACTGCTTGATTTAGAAAAAAATACCGTCGATTTTAGACCCAATTATGACGGCGCTCATGAGGAACCAACTGTCTTACCAGCTAAACTACCGAATCTACTACTCAATGGCACACTAGGCATTGCAGTAGGCATGGCCACAAGTATTCCAACCCATAACTTACGAGAAGTGTGTGCTGCTATTATTCAATTAATTGATCAGCCAGCATCGGATATTGGTGATTTAATGGAGTACATTAAAGGGCCAGATTTTCCTACCGGCGGTTTGATTTATGATGTACTAGCTATTAAAACCGCTTATGCTACTGGCCGCGGCGGAGTAGTCATGCGTGGACGAGCTGTTATTGAAGAGGGTACTGGTGGCTATTTTAGCATTATCATTACAGAGTTACCCTATCAGGTGAACAAAGCCAGTTTGGTGGAAAAAATCGCCGACTTAGTGAAAGATAAAAAAATTGAAGGGATTAAAGATTTACGTGATGAATCAGATCGATCTGGCGTACGAGTAGTGATTGATCTCAAAAAAGATGCCTACCCTAAAAAAATTCTCAACCGCCTCTACCAGTTAACCCAGCTGCAAGAAACTTTCCATTTCAACATGGTGGCCCTGGTTGATGGCGTGCAGCCACGTGTTTTAACCTTAAAAATGCTGCTGGAAGAATATATTAAACATCGCGAAGTGGTAGTGAAGCGGCGTTGCCAGTTCGAATTAACCAAAGCCGAAGATCGGGCGCATATTTTAGAAGGCTTAACCATCGCCTTAGAAAAAATTGACGCCATTATCAAAACCATCAAGGCCTCAAAAAATAAAGACGAAGCTAAAGTAAACCTGATGAAAAAATTTCATTTCACCGAGCGACAAACCATCGCTATTTTAGAAATGAAATTACAACAACTAGCCAATTTAGAACGATTAGCGGTAGAAGAAGAGTTAAAAGAAAAACAAACCATTATTAAAGAATTAAAACGCATCCTGTCGAATCGTAAATACATTTTAGCTATTATCCGACAAGAAGTGATTGATTTACAACATCAGTATGGCGACGATCGTAAAACCGAAATTGTAGCCTCACCCGTAGGACAATTCACTCAAGAAGATCTGATTCCTAAAGAAGCGGCCATCGTGATGTTAACACGCGATGGTTATATTAAGCGGGTAGCACCCGATAGCTTTCGACAACAACACCGTGGCGGTAAAGGCATTATTGGTTTAACAGCCAAAGAAGCCGATAGTGTTGAACGGATGTTGACTACAAATACTCACGCTGATTTATTATTCTTTACTTCACGTGGTCGAGTATTTCAATTAAAGGCGTATGAAGTACCAGCTGCTTCACGCACCGCTAAAGGTCAGGCGGTGGTTAATTTCTTGCAACTTGGTCCAGAAGAAACCATTAGCGCGCTGATGGGTGGTGAAGATTTAGCCAAGAAAAAATATTTAGTGATGGTCACTAGTAACGGTGTCATCAAAAAAACCGCCATTACCGCCTTTGGCAACGTGCGACGATCTGGTTTGATTGCCATCACCTTAAAAAATAAAGATAACCTGCAATGGGTACGCCCTTCGACCGGCAAAGATCATATTATTTTAGTCACACAACATGGCCAAGCCATTCGTTTTAAAGAAAGTGATATTCGTGAAATGGGCCGCACAGCCGCTGGTGTGCGCGGGATTCGCCTACGCAACAAGGATCAAGTAGTTGGTATGGATATGATTTTTGAAGCGGTTGATAAAGATAAACAATTAGTCGTGGTGATGCGCCAAGGGTTTGGAAAACGGACTGATTTAAAAAACTATAAAGTGCAACACCGTGGTGGTTCTGGTATTAAAACTGCCAAAATTACAGAAAAAACCGGCCCCATCGTACGCACCTTTGTAATTTCACCAGCCGCCCTGGCCTATGATCTATTAATTATCTCAAAACAAGGCCAGGTCATTCGGTTGCTCCTGAAAAGCATTTCGGCACTGGGGCGTGATACTCAAGGTGTTCGCTTGATGCGCTTTAAAGAAAGCAACGATCAAGTGGCTAGTGTTGATAGTATCACCACCCTGTAAATATTTATTTCGTTTTAAACTTTGTCCACGTAGTGTATTTGGAACACCCTGTAGTGTTACAGGCTTTTACTCTAAATTGATATCGAGTATTGGCTGTTAATTTCTTAACCGCTTTTTGAGTGTTGCTAAGATTCTTATATTTTTTCCAGGTGGATTGTTTGGCTACCCCATATTTACGCAGTTGAGCAGTATATGTTGTGACGATTGAATTTTTAGGGGCCTTCCAATCAAGTAAAGCCGTAGTAGCTTTTACTTTTTTAGCGGCTAATGCTCGCGGTTTACTAGGTTTTTCGCCTGATCCCAATACACCAATCAGGCTATAGGTTGAAAAATGGTTAGTGGTAATAGAAACGGTATTATTAGTTCGATCCACAGTATAGCCTTGGTCGGTGGCATAGGCTGCTCCATGAGCGTTTAAATAACCAGCTAAATCATCTTCACTCATGCCATAATCTGCCAATAATTCTGCAGTATAGTGAAAAGTAACGGTGATATCTCCATTAAAATCACCAGTGATAACCCGATTATTGCTATCACGTGCTACTAATTCAACTGGCATTAATGGAAAAGCGCCATCCTGCACCACCACATCCGTAGCTGAACTGATAGTCACACTCACATTACCGGCGGTATCAAGAGCATTAGCTGGCACAAATACTTCCACATCACCGGTATCAATGGTAGCATCGGCGGTAGCGGTAAATTGACTCAACGCATCATCCATATACGTACCAGCTGACGCCACAGTCACATTAGCCGATACCTCATCATTTTTACCAACAGTAGCTGTTTTTTCAGCAATAGTATTATACACAGTATCATCCACCACTACCCGACAACCATACGTCCAGGTACCAGCTTGAACCGGCAATGCTGCACTACCAGCTATACTAATTGTATCAGTAACGTACGATCCATCATCACTGTAAGCGTAACAATCACCCGTATCAACGCTTAAAGCAGCTGCGGTACTAGCGGTGTCGGTAGGCGTCACAATCAGTGTAGCTGTAGTCGACTGCAGAGCGAGATTGACATTTTCTGTCTCATTGGTTTTAACGGTGGCCAAGGTACTTTCAGTCGGTAAATCATCACTGTCTTCTTGGGCAGCGTTCATCGTATAGGTGCCGGCTACAACCGACATGCTAAAATTACCGTCGGCATCAGTCAAGGTAGAAAATTCAAAGTTATCATTTTTGGCCGTTACAATTGCTTGATCAACTTCCACATCAGCACTATCCGTCACCGTACCAGTCAACGTTGCATTTAATGCATAAACTGTAATAGTAAAATTGTTATCGCCAGTGGCGGTCACAGTAACCTCACTAGCATCGCCCAGTGATGAAGCATAGCCACCATTCATCACATAGGCGCGTAATGTATAGGTGGCGGCCAAAGCGCCCATTTCTACACCACCGCCATTACTAAATCCATTCAACGTGTACCCTTCATCAGAAATACCAAACACTCCGAATTTAGCAGCATTTAATGAATTACCGTCTTGATCTTGCAGATTAACAGTCACTAAAGCATCGTAGGCTTGTAATGGTAAATCTAACGTTTCTGTAGCAGCACCGCTAACGGTCACAGTGGGATGATCGGTCACCACATAACCATTCACAAAAGCATCACATCCCCAGGTACCGTCAGGTAAAGAAAATTCGGCCACACCGCTATTACCAAAATTAAAATAAACTGCTTCTGGAGTAAAGGCGGCAGCGGGATCTTTACAGAACACAGCCGCATCAGTACTAATAACAGCGCCAGCACTATCAACTAAATTTACTGTCACCGTATTATCGGCATTGGCCAAAGCAAAATCAGCTGTCACAGTTTCACCATCAGCCGCATTCACATTGCGCTCTATGCCATGAGCATACCCCGTACTTTCAGCTTTCACGGTATAATTCTCGCCTGGTACAATGCCCACTTCGTAACTACCATTGCTATACTGGGCAAAACGAAACCGTGTATCTGAAAATGCCAACAACATTCCGGACAATGCTGCGCTATCACTGGCCGCGGTAATTGAACCACTAATAAAGGCAGCGTACGGTTGTGTTTGAATAGTCAACTCATTGGTATTACTATCTACCGCTACACCAGTAGCTGTAATAGTTGCGGTAGTAGGCGGAATGTATTCCGAGGTAGTTTCCCCAAATCCACTGCTACTTAAATAACCGTCTACCACGTAACTGCCATACAATACGCCAAAGGATACTATCCCCTCACTATTGGTCGCGCCACTAAACTCACGCCCGGCACTATCAGTCATATACATATAGGCGTTCTCGTATGGTGCACCAGTAGAATCAAGCACTGTAATCGTCATAGTGGTATCAAGCGCTATGGCAGACAAGGTGAGATCTTTAGTTTTAGCGGTATCGGTATTACTAAAGGTAAAAAATTCATATTCAGCATAGTAGTCACTGCTCGATAACCACACCCCGCAGTTGCCATTCGGTAAACTATCTAAGGTAGCTTGCCCAGCGCTATCAGTGACGCCAGTTTGGTACCCCATACCACAATAGCCAAACACATTTTGACTAGCTAGTGGAGCTCCAGCTTCATCTTCAACCGTTAAAGTGACTGTGTTATTACCGGTCGTTGTTCCACTATCTTCTCCGCCGCCCTCATCCCCACCAAAATCACCATCACCGAAATCTCCGCCATCACCGCCATTATCACCACCACCTTGACCAATATCAATTGAATCTGTTTCGGTTTGATTATTCTGTAAACCGCTTAAACCCTGTGTGCTAATTTGTGTTTGGCCGGTAGACGATGTACTAGGATTAGTCACATTAGCAATAGTAAACGAATGTGCCCCCGCGGCAGCGTTACTAGTAATGGTAAAAAGAAAAAACGTATACCCACCGCCTGCTTGCACTTGGGCTGTTCCAGACAACGTGCTCGAAGTGATACTGGATGCAGTTACTTGGGATACATCAAAACTTGACGGACTACCGCCCAACATGAAACCAAACACCGTACCTGAATTTAAGCTGGTGTTGGTAGTAAATTGGATAGTAGCAGTAACGCCAGTTTGACCAACCGTTTGGCTTGATAAGCTAAGCACGGTAGTGTTATCGGTAATATTGGTATCATCGGCTCGGGCAACATAACCGATACCTAATGTACCAATAACTATCAAACTCAACATCGCTAACCAACGTTGGCTAACATAAGATAAAAAAAATAAAGTCATAATACCTCCCGAGTTAATAATTGTAGATATACTTTATATAGTACTACTTATTGTAGCAGGTGTACAAAAAAGTCAAATCCGATTTATAGTACTACCCGCTAATAACTGTTGAAATGATTCAACTTCTACACTAGCTCCGCCAATCAAAGCTCCTTGAATACTGGGCTGTTGCATAAACTGACCAATGTTATCAGCGTTAACAGAACCACCATAAATTATGGTTACTTCAGGCCGAGTCAACTGGCGAATCAATGTATGTACTGTAGCAGCGTATTCGGGGGTAGCGGCCTGACCACTGCCAATAGCCCAAATCGGTTCGTAGGCAAATACGAGACGAGCTACATCAGTGGGTAGTAGGCCATGGCAGGCAATGCTGACCTGGCGCTGAATCACAGCCATGGTTTCATCATGATTGCGTTCATCTAGTGATTCGCCAACACACACTATGGGCACTAATCCATGGTGCAAAGCGGCTGCTACTTTGCGCTGCACCGTTTCATCTGTTTCATTATAATCACGTCGCCGCTCGGAGTGACCAATAATAACATAGCTACACCCTAGTGCCTGTAACATTTCTGGAGATATTTCACCAGTATAGGCGCCCTCGTTGGCCCAGTGCATATTTTGTGCACCATATACAATGGTACTACCGGTGAGTTCCTGTTGCATAATGGGTAAAGCAGTATAGGGTGGGCAAATCACCACCACTTGATCCGCTGGCAAAAATATCTGTTTCAAAGCTCGCACAAATTGAGTAGTGGCCGGGTTGGTTTTGTGCATTTTCCAATTGGCAATAAATAATGACTTAATCATGACTAACATGATACCATGCCCACTTGCATAAAACCACATTAATCGCTATAGTTTGTCCACTATGACTATTCCTGGAAAACGCTTATCAAGTCGCCACCGTAAAACTCGGGCTGCGCACCATGCTTTAGCCAAAATTACTACGGTTACCTGCCAGCAATGTCACAAACAAATTGTCCCACATGCGGCTTGTCCCTTTTGTGGTTACTATAAGGGTCGTAAGTTAGGTGCTGGCGCACAGGCTTAAGGATTTACTATATGTCGAATCGTCACTTGGCACGTACGATCGCCTTACAAAGCCTGTACGAATGGGATTTTACCGGGCAACAAAGCGATACGGCTGCTTTGTTACAACGTAATCAAGCCGAATTTGCACCTGAATTTGATGACAACCAATTTAGTCAACAATTAGTTCAAAACATTGTACAACATCTGGCCGAGCTCAACCGATTGATTACAAACTACGCGCCAGAATGGCCGCTCGATCAAATTACAGTGATTGATCGTAATGTCTTACGTATTGGCCTGTACGAATTATTATTCTCTGGTGAAGTGCCCCCTAAAGTAGCTATTAATGAATCCATTGAATTGGCTAAAACATTTGGCGGGCCATCCAGTGGTAAGTTTGTTAACGGCGTACTTGGGACAATTTATAAAGATATGGAAAAAGGTATTATTAAAAAATCAACCAATGGCAAATAATAATAGCATTATTCATTCGCTCTATTATAAAGATGTCGCCCCCCTGGAACAAACGCTGGGTTTAACATTCAACGATAAAAACCTGCTCACCCAGGCACTAGTACATCGATCGTTTCTCAATGAGAATCGTGATTTTCCACTGGGACATAATGAGCGACTCGAATTTTTAGGAGACGCTGTATTGGAATTAGTTGTCACTGATTATCTCTATCGGCACTATGATAATCCCGAGGGCGAACTGACCAATTGGCGGGCTAGTTTAGTGAATTCACAAATGTTGGCTGCCCTCACCAGCGAACTACAACTAGAGGATAATTTATATCTATCGCGTGGCGAGCAACGTGATCGCACAGGTAAAGCTCGAGCCAAAATTTTAGCGAACGTATTTGAATCCTTAATTGGAGCAATCTACTTAGAACACGGCTACCAAGCTGCTGAAAAATTTATCAATGATCGATTATTAGTAAAACTGGCCGACATTTTAAAACATAAACTGTATCTTGATCCAAAAACTTACTTTCAAGAAGCTGCTCAAGAACGTCTCTCGATTACTCCAACCTATGAAGTAGTGCATGAAGTGGGTCCGGATCATAGTAAAAATTTCACCGTGGCAGTATTCCTGAATTCCGAAAAAGTGACTGAAGGCACTGGTACATCTAAACAAGAAGCTCAAGTGAATGCCGCCCGGGCCGCCATTAAGTTGAAAGGCTGGTAATGAAGCCGATTGTAGTTTCAAAAATAACTTTCTATGATAGAATGATCTTATCGAGTTCTAGTTTTAATCTGGGCAAATCTTCTTGTAGTGTCTCCCATAAACGCTGCCTCACCCATAATTTCTACATTTCGAATAATCGCATCAGTAGTTTTATCATCTCCGATAAAATCATCATATGACAAACCATAGGTGTAGGTTTGAATTTTCTCAACGGCCGTTTTGATATCTTCTAAATAGAGTTCAGCGGTATGTTCAGACATATACAACTTCTTTTAAGATAGCTGGTTTGATAGCTGGTTTGGTCACCAAATCAACTGGCCGGCCTAATAATTGCTCTAAAAAACTTTCTAATTCTAAAAAGGCAAAAAAACCAATTGGTTCCGATAATTCAATCATAATATCAATATCACTCGACTGTGTTTGTGTAGCGGTAGCTACTGAACCAAAAATACCAATACTCTTCACATGATATGTCTGTTGGAGTAAACTCAAATTTTTTCGAATAACGTTAAGATAGTCTTGCAATTCATTATTCATAATTATCTAAAATACTATCAAAAAATCTCTAAAAAAACAACGTTGTCTAAACAATTGTAGAAAAGATTAAAAATCAGTATACTAATGGGCGATGTATCTTGATCGCCTTGTTATTAACGGTTTCAAATCGTTTGCCGAAGCAACTACGTTTTCGTTTGAACATCCATTTGTAGCTATTGTTGGACCAAACGGCTCTGGCAAAACCAATGTGGCTGATGCTATGCGCTGGGTGATGGGTGAACAATCACTCAAACTACTACGTTTAAAAAAACCAATCGATGCCATTTTTTCTGGTTCTGCTCAACGTGCTCGTCTAGGTTTAGCGCAAGTTGATTTGCATCTCAATAATCAGGACGGCCGCTTGGCTCTAGATTACCGCGATGTCATTATTACGCGACGCTTGGCGCGTGATGGTGAATCGGAATATATGATTAATCATGAACCAGTTCGGCTGCAAGATATTATTTTGCTACTGGCTCAAGCGAACTTTGGCCAAAAAAGTTATGGGGTAATTGGCCAAGGCATGGTGACTGATATTTTAAATGCCAATCCGCCAGATCGTAAATTATTTTTTGATGAAGCTACTGGTGTTCGTGAATTTCAAATTAAACGAGACCAATCAGTCAATAAGCTCATTCGCACTGAAGATAATCTGGTACGCGTGGAAGATCTACTCAAAGAAATTGAACCGCGCTTACAATCATTAACTCGCCAAATAAAAAAATTAGCCAAACGTCAGGATATTGAACAACAACTACACACTGTTCAAACCAACTACTATGGATCGCTGCTGGCTGAATTAAAACAAAAACTACACCACTATGCCAGTAAGCAACGCGAACTGATTGCTCGGCGCAGTGTGGTGCAAGAGGAACTAAACGCTATCGAACATGATATTGATGCCATTGCCCGACAAGCCTCGCGCGGTGAGTTATTTCAAGAACTGCAACAAACCTACCAAACCATTCTCCATCAAAAAAATGAAGTGCTCAAAGAACAAACTGTCTTACATGGACGTATTGAGATAGAGCATCAACGTATCGGGGCAGTCGATCTGGCGTGGTTGCAACGTCATCAAGCGAATATCCAACAACGGCTGCGTACTCATCGTGATGAAGCCAGTGTTATTGAACAATCCATCCAACATCAACAGCAACAATTAGAACGTTTACAATTGAGCTACGGTCAAATTCAACAAGAATTATCCAAATTAGAATTAGCCGTGGCTAATCAACGCACTGTGCTGACGCAAGCAGCTGCACCAATGGCCCTTACCCAAATTAAACAGCGCCTGACTAAAGTGTTGCAACAGCAAGAACAATTTTTACGAGATATCCTTAATACCACTTCTTTACAGCAATTTAAACACGTTCAGCAGCAAGCCGAGCAGGTGACTGAACAATTAGCTCGATTGCTGGATGAATTGTCTGTTGATCAATCATCAGTTTTAGCTAATCAGCAACGCGAACTAACCAACCTAGAACAACGCTGCCAAGATACAGCCGCGTTAAAAGGAAAATTGCTTGATGATGTCACTCAAGCCCAAATTCAGCTCAACACTAAACAAGAAAAACTGCGCCTGTTGGATGATACGTGTAAAGAGCTCGATCACGAACTGACTGTTGCCACGAATGATTTAGCTAACACTAGCCCTGCTCATACACCAAAACAAACCTCAACATTTGAGCATGATCTTGCTACTATTGAACGCCGGCTGCAACAACTCGATGCCCAATTGGCTGAACACCGACAACAACTGACTGAATTTAACCGTACCGAGGAAAATAAACAACAACGTTTGCTGCAAAGTCAAACTCAAACTCGCCAAATTCAAACCGAACTGAACCAGTTAACCAACGATCTACAATCAACCGAAATTGAAATTACCAAACTCACTACCAAACAGGAAGATATTGAACAGACCATCGCGCATCAAGTGACTGCTACAGTGCAAACTGCCATTCAAAACTACACCGCCATTCGACAAGATCATGATCAACTCCTCATCACTATCGAGCGTCTGCAGCATCAATTAGAATTAATTGGTGGGATTGATCCAGAGACGGTCCAAGAGCATACTGCTACCAAAGAACGATTTGATTTTTTGAAACATCAAGCCAAAGATTTACGTGCCACCATGACGAGTTTAGAACATGTTATTGACGAACTGGATGTTACCATTAAACGTCAATTCGATAAATCATTTAAAGCCATAGCTAAAAGTTTTCAAAAATACTTTACCGTGTTATTTGGAGGTGGTATCGCTAAATTAGATATGATCACGGCCACGACTGTACCAGAAGTTGATCAACCAGTACCAACAGAGGTGGAGCCAGTCCCACCAGAACCGAGTAGCCTGGCTCGCTTAAAGAAAAAACAACGGATTGTTTCTGGTATTGATATTGTGGCTCAACCAGCCGGTAAAAAATTACAATCGGTGCAGGCTTTATCTGGTGGAGAGAAATCAATGACGGCCATTGCTCTGATTTGTGCCATTATTGATGCGAACACTCCGCCCTTTGTGGTGCTGGATGAAGTTGAAGCTGCTTTAGATGAATCAAATTCGGAAAAATTTTCAGCAATTATTAAACAGTTATCGAAAAAAACTCAATTTATTATTATTACCCATAATCGCGCCACCATGCATCAAGCCGATGTATTATATGGTGTTACCATGGGACACGATAGTACCAGCCATATTTTATCGGTCAAACTAACCGAGGCAGAAAAAATGGTTGATCCAACCTAACGGACAAGTCCTGGTTTTTTGACGACTAGCCCGGTGAATACTACCACCGTAAAAATAATAGCGAAGACATTAATAATGGCCGCAATGGTTAAACCGGCAGTGGTGAAACCAACCGTATTTGGTAACACTGTAATGATCAACCATCCAGCCACATCAGTTAAAACGTATGTGGAGGTTAAGTATAAACAAACACTCCACCAGCGACCTCGCACCATCCGCCAGCTAGCTACCATGGCTGCTCGAATAGTGAGTTTGTCCCACACCAAGGCCGGTAGGGCCATACTAAAAAACACTGCTACAATAATCCCCGGCACCAGCAGTAACCCTAGGCCAATCAGAGTGATAATACCAGTGATACTATGCAGCACAATCGCTCGGGGATAAAACCGGATAGCCTCTCGAACCAGTGCATGCAGGGTGATTACTTGACGATGATAGGCATGTTGTAATGTTAAAATGATCACGATGGCAATAAAAACCAAGGCGACATTCACAACTACTTGCAGTACCACATTTACAATATAGGTCGGGTGACTAATAATACCGATCAGTTCTTCTACGGAACCTGTTACATTTTGAGCAATTAACTCTCGCGGCAAAGTAACATCAACTAAGGCATACAATGGCAAGGCTAATCCCAGGGTAACTGGTAAAATAATATCAAACCGCCCTAAAAACTGTTTCCAGGTTAAACTTAAAAATAAACTATACGGTGGCAGCTGTGGTCGTGGCATCGGCGTTCAGTATAGCGTAACTATTCACCTTTATCCAGCACCCTTTAAAACACTGAAGATTTTTGCTAAACTGTAAGTATGACCATGCAGGAAGAATTAGGGAAACTACGTGTTGAAGCCGGTGGTTTACGTAAGAAATTTGCAGATACCTGGAAT
>JACPGK010000016.1 GCA_016182495.1 Candidatus Kerfeldbacteria bacterium | reverse complement strand
TTCCAGGTATCTGCAAATTTCTTACGTAAACCACCGGCTTCAACACGTAGTTTCCCTAATTCTTCCTGCATGGTCATACTTACAGTTTAGCAAAAATCTTCAGTGTTTTAAAGGGTGCTGGATAAAGGTGAATAGTTACCTACAGGTGTATTGACAGAAACAAAAAAATCGGCTAAACTGCCAGGTCATTTTTGCATCTGCTATAAATGGCTCCCTGGTTCCTGTAGGCACGACGAGTATGGGAATCTTTCGGTAGGATGTGTGCGGCTTCGGCTCCACCTGCCCCTATCAAAGGTTCTCTTGCCTACAGTAACTGGGGTTTTTTATTACCGATTCTTTTTCTTTTTGGTTGTATTCTTATTACTGTTGTTAGTGTTACTGTTATCATTTGCTTCATCTTCTGTAGTATTTTCAGCTTCTTCAGTGCCGGTATCGGTTGCAGCGCTGTCATCGTTATCAGCCTCTGCAATGCTTGGTCCAATCAGACAGCGTTCCGGTCGAGCGCGATAGCTACTGGTAAAGGTTTCAGTATCAACCGTGCCATCGGTTCGTTCTATATTATAGTCAAAGGCAGCCGTTACTCCAGTATAGGCATGCTGTACACAATTGCGCGTGCCTGGGGGGAGTGATTCATCGATCACTTCTTCAGCTGCTCCCGGATAAACATAGTTCGAATTGACTGGTTCGGTAAAATAGCCTTTGCGGCCATCGCTGGTGCCCCACAATTCAAAATAAATATCATTACCCTCAATGCGGCTACGCCATAAAATATAGTGGCCGGTATCATTCAAAAATTTAAAATCCGGTGATGGTTCATAAATAGTAGCATCAACGCCAGCTTTGCCATGATAGTTATAGTACGATACTGCCCAAGAATGATTGCGCCGTTCTACAATTGGCAAGCCGGTCATCATGGCTGCTCGAAACGAGGTTGAGCCAATTTGGCACAAGCCACCGCCAGCCTCTTTTTCTAATTTATCTCCTTTAATCACCAGTTCCGATAACCAACCGTGCTCTAAATCAATCGGTGATAAAATACTTAACAGCGAAAAGGTTTCACTTGGAGCAATCAGCAAGCCATTTAATAAATCGGCCCCTTTTTGAATGTTATACCGCCGATTACTTGGGCTGCCAGCAAAATTAGTGGTGCCGGTGCCGAGTAGTTCTTGAATACCAAGATCAGCCAAGTTATCGGGCGTGGCTCGTGGCTTGGTTACTTCCACTACTAACGCCACTGTACTATCACCGTTTTGTAGAATAACTTCTTCTAACGCCACTCGGGTTTTTTCGACATTTACTCCTACACCATTTTGCCCTTGTTGGAATTGTTGTAACGTAACTTTGCCAGCCACCACATCTAAACTAAAACGGCCTTCTTGCACCGGTATATCAATGTCACCGGCAATGCTATCAAGGTACGTTTCAACCACATCAGTTTTTAAGCCAACACCAGCGGTGGTAGGTTCTAGCCAACTTTGCATGGTGGCTGTATCAACCGTATAGATATGATCGTCATGAGTCAGCGTAATTGGTGCCAGCTGAACAATTGTAACGGCTTTTTTGCGTAAAGCTTCAGCCATAGCCGTGCTAATCGGTGCTGGAGTTGGCGTTAACTGTAATGGTAATTGCAGTGGTTGCTGTTGTTGTAACTTGGTTTCAATTTGGGCAATCACTTCACCCCACACAAATGTTTCACCGGCTTGATCGGGCACAATAGTAAGGCCGGTATCGGTAAATTCAAACTCGGCATTGCGAGAGGGCGTAATGTATTCAGCAAATTCACTATCGAGTAAGGTTACTACATCAGCGCTGGCCACAGTATAGACAAGCGGTACCTGGATGCCCATGGTGATAGCCTGTAGTTGATCGTTGAATCGTTGCCACCATGATCCAGTGCGGCCCACCGCATACACGGCTGCGGCACTAGCCGTGGTATCAATATCAATCAGTGGGGCAGTTGGTTCAAGTTGTAGTGCTAACTCGGCATCTTGATATGTAAACAGTAAGCCATTTTCGGCTAAACTGGTTTCGTACTCATCCAGGTTATGCAGTACTCTGGCGTAGGTTTGATCACTCACATCGTGTTCGGCTAACTGTACACCACGATACACTAATTGGCGATGCGTATAGCCATAGATACTGTAACCTATCACTACAATACCAATAAATGCCAGTGGCACACTACTGTACAGCAGCCAGCGCGGTGCAGGCGTATGAGCAGGTTTAGGAGGTATCTTTTTTTTTGGCACGACCTGGTTAATCTAACTGTTTGATCGGAATCCGAGTATTTTTGGGCCGTTTCGATTTTGGCAACCTAATCGATAGCACTCCATCAACAATGTTGGCTTCCACTTGATCGTTCAATACATCCACGGGCAGAATAATTGATCGAGAAAATCCACCCCAGTAACACTCTTGAATATAGTATTGTTCCGGCAACATTTCCGTTTCACTGTGCACGCGCTTACCTTTAATGGTGAGTAAATCGTTATTTAAATGCACTTCAATATCTTCGGGTCGACTACCGCCAACAATCGCTTTAACATATAAATTGGTATCGTCTTGAAATACGTCTACGGCTAACTGGCCATCAAATCCATCGCTGCTGGCATCAATCCACATTTCATTTTGACTATTATTCACCACCGTGTCGGCCTGTTGTAATTCGGCTGCTTCCTTAAAAAAATCTTCAGCCTCACGAATTTCATTTTTCATAGTGCTCTAATTATAGAGCATGGCCTAAAGAATGCAAATTTTGAATCCTATGATACCGGCGGTGAGGCAGTGGTGAGTAGATTCATAATACAATTAAACTCCATTGTACAGACGTTGCGACAATGGTAGCTACTGCTGGTTTGACATATTTATTACATTTGTAATACAATATAAACTATAGTTTATATTAATTTTTTTTCCTATGCGTCAAATTATCAGTTTATCACTACCAACAAAACAGGCTGTTATCATGCGCAAGCTAACTGCGCAGCGTGGTTATAAAAATGTTAGTCAGTACATTACTAGTTTGATCACAATGGATGCCGATCTTATTTCAGAGGCTGAATTAATTCAGTCCGTTAAACACGCTAGGGCTGAATACAAAAAAGGTAAGGTCATTAAAGCTAAATCTCTCGATGAATTGTTATGATTGTTGATACCATCGTCTATTCGACTGGTTTTGTTAAAGAATTAAAAAAATTGCCAAACGACATCGTAAAAATTGCTAGTAGAAAAGAAGAACTGTTTCGATTAAATCCGCTACACCCATCTCTACGACTACATGCCCTCCATGGAAACTTAGAAGGCTTATGGTCTATTTCACTGAACGGGGGTTACCGCATGATCTTTGAACGAGAACCGAATGGAGACATTTTATTTATCTCTATCGGTAAACACGATATTTATAAAAGTCTATATTAAACCCCATTGTACAAACTTTACGGCAGTGGGAGCAAATTTTAGCTGTTTAGTGGCTATTTTGTTAAGGACATCATCTGTTGCCAACTCAATACTCTTCCCTGCTTACGTTTCTGGGTCTCGGTTCCAGCATAAATCACATAACCCTGTTCTGCAGACAAACCAGCTAAACTTGTCCAATACTGAAGACCTTTAAAATAATCTGCAGTAATCGTTTTGCCAGATTTAATTTCAATTGGAATGAGCTGTTCTCCCTGATCTAAAATACAGTCAATTTCATGACCCAAGCGATCACGCCAAAAATAACAATTGGGTTGTAAGCCAGCATTAAAGCGCTTTTTCATTAATTCAGTGATCACAAATGATTCAAACAAACTGCCGTACAAATAATGAGTTTTTAATTCTGACAGACTGGTGATATTCAACAAAGCAGCCGCTAAGCCTGTATCATAAAAATATAACTTCGGCATTTTAATAAGCCGTTTACTAAAATTTTTATGATGCGGTTGTAGCAAAAACACCAAATAACTCGATTCTAGAACACTTAGCCAAGCTTTAGCAGTATTGTGTGTAATCCCACAATCATTAGCCAGTGAGGATAGATTTAGAATTTGTCCAATTCTACCGGCACATAATTTAATAAATTTTTGAAAGGCATGCAAATTAGAAATGTTTTTAATTAAACGCACATCACGCTCAATATAGGTTTGAATATAATCTTGGTACCATTTAGTTGGATCAAGCTTTTGATCATAAATACGCGGGTAAGAGCCACTAAAAAGATACTGCTCCAGAGCTTGATTTGGTGGATTCGCTTGAACTAATTCTTCTACGCTTAATGGCAATAGTGTCAGCATGGCCACTCGACCAGCTAATGTTTGTGAAATGTGCTGTTGTAATAAATAATTATGTGAACCAGTTAAAATAAACTGACCATTTTTTTGTTGATGATCAATCATGGTCTGCACGTAGGATAATAAATCTGGTACGCGTTGAATTTCATCAAAAATTGCACCAGCCTGATATTGTGCTAAAAACCCACGGGGATCTATTGCAGCAAATTCACGGACATCTAAATCCTCCAGTGAAACATAGGGTTTGTTAGAAAATACTTTGCGTACCAAAGTAGTTTTGCCAGATTGGCGCGGCCCAATCACTGCAATGGCTGGCATTTGTTTAGCCAACTGCTTGAGCTTGGTTTCTAAGCTGCGAATGATCATAGGATGATGATAACACAGATGGTGACAGATTGTCAATCCAATTTACAATCTGTCAGATGGTAGACTACTGCATTCAGAATTTGAACCCCATCGTGCGGGCGTTGCGGGAATGGCAGCAAGTGTTAGCTGGTAGTTTTCAGTAAAACATACGATTCGAGCAGTGCATCATAGATAAAGGATTCTAAAAAAATGTATTTTTTTTCAAGTTGTGCCTTCTGTAAATAGGTATAGTAAGCTTGTTTTTTTTCCTGTTTTATCAAAACAGGTGGCAAACCATGCTGCAATGCTTGAACATGCATGAGCAATCTACCAACCCGCCCATTGCCATCAGAAAAAGGATGGATTTTTTCAAATTGCGCATGTACTCTTGCCATATACTTAATCGTATCTTCATCGGATTTTGTCTGAACACTCCGTACAAATTCTTGCATGCGATCATTAACCCTTAAGTAATTCGTTGTTGGAACGTTGGAGCCAACAATACGAACACCATGACGACGATAACTACCGGCATCGGCTCTAATGCCATTCATTAAAATTGAATGGAGTTTTTTAATCCACTCTTCCGTAATCTGTTTCGATTGCTGATGCTTGGTTAGCCACTGCATTATATTTCCTAAAGCGGCTTGATGGTTCTTAGCTTCTTGATGCTCTACAACTGTTTTATCAGGAATAGTCACACCATCAAAAATAACTGCTCGAACTTGTGGTTCAGTAAAGGTACTTCCTTCTATGCTATTGGTATGATAAGTCAGCTCCAAAACAAATGCTTCATAAATGTCTTGCCTTTGCAACATATACTGCAACGGATTAGGAAATTGTTTTTTATAAGCTGCAATTTCTTGCTTTTTTGTGGACAGTTCGGAATCAGTTACTTCTGTAACACCAGTATAATCTTGGTACAACAAATCTATTTTTTCCAGAGCATTTTTACGTGGAGTGCTTTTACTATTTATCCAGCTATTGAATGTGACAAAACTAACTTGCAGCTGTTGTGCCAGTTCGGTTTGAGTTTTACCAGTAATTTTTAGTAACGTGACAAGCTTTTGTTGGTAAGTCATGTGCCAATGTTATCAAACTTTATAAAGAAATGCAAACTTTATAAAGTTACTATAATGTAGCCGCACGGGGAATCGAACCCCGATTCTCAGCTTGAAAAGCTGGTGTCCTAACCATTAGACGATGCGGCCAGAAAAGTACCGCTTATGCTAACGTATGACTTGGCATTGGTCAAGATTCAATGACGTAACTATTCACCTTTATCCAGTACTACCGCATACCGTTGAGCCGGTACAGCCAAGAGTTTGGGCAGGGTATCCATAATAGACTTACCTCGTAAGGCCAATGTTTGTACTACACTCATCAATACAGCTTGAATCTCTGC
>JACPGK010000015.1 GCA_016182495.1 Candidatus Kerfeldbacteria bacterium | reverse complement strand
ACCTGTTATGGGGAGTGACTGATGCCATCCTGCACGACAAAACTACCAAGAAAACCATCAAACTGCGTTCGCCAGTGAATGATGAGCTAAAAAAACTGCTACGGAAATTGGGTGTGCCATACTAATTGGCAGAAGTCAGGAGGAATTAAATATTCAGGAATGTAGTCTGATGCCTTATCACAAACACGTAGTACATCAGAAAGCTTAATGGTTGCCCGACCAGTCTCTTGATATGACCTATCTAAATGTGCAATCAGTTTTTCTACTTCTGTGCGCAACGATTGTTCCGCAGCCTTAAATTTATCTATCTCATCATGTCTTAATGAGATGTTACCGGAATTTATTTTAGCTGCGAGAAAACTACTAAGTAGGCCGTAAATGTATGGGTTAATACCTTCATCCAGCAAATAATAGCGTGGGTTCTGTAGCTGTTGATCTACAACAAGTAGCTGTACTTGCTCAACCGGTGTAGCATCCGGAAGACCTCCCCACATCATAGCTGGGGCAGCTAAAATATGATCTTTTTTGGCTATAGAACTCGTTAATAATTTTATTAAAAGATCTATTTCTGGATAGGATCTGTCTAGAGTAGTGAAACGATCACCTTCATATCGTGAGCTTGGTTCTTCGCGTGGTACTATTAATCTTGAATTGAGCGTACCAGCACGTTTTGGTTTACCTAAAAAATAGTCAACCGCATCTCTATTCCATGTTCGTGTTAAACCAGATTTATTGTGTCCTGTGACAGGCATCATAAGACGTGTATGTTTTTCCAAATCGAATTGTACTTGGTGCTCGCGTGTGACAAGCCTTAATAAATCTGCTTCAAACTGACTCTTAAGTCGTTCATTGTTTTTATTATTTATCGCAACAGATGATTCAGGTGTACGCATATGCTTTTATTATTGACCTAAAGAAAAATATACTTGTTCAACCCCAGTGTGTGTATCACTCCAGGCAATTACCGGAATACCATTAGGCCCTAGCCCCGGTGACGGAAATTTTACTTCAGTACTACCCAAATCAGTCACGCGTTGCAACTGGGACCAGGTTATACCACCATCATTAGAAAATTTTGCTGCCACATCGGCTGCTTTATCTACCCGTCCACCCTGACCTTGTGAACGACGGGTGATATTATCAGGCATTGGTGCATCGCGTTCATCTTTCCAAAATAACCATACCCTGTCTTCACCAGGGTATACTGCCCAAAACGGAAACTCACTAGTGTACTCCGACAAGGTGATTGGTGACGACCAGGTTTTACCCTGATCGGCCGATTGAGCATACACAATAGTTGGTCCGGCATCTGTGTACAAGCCATACGCTAAATGAATGACATTATGATCATCAACCACCACGTCAGGGTCCCACTCCCGCTGGCTAGAAGCTTGAGCCGGATACTCGTGAAATGTTTGACCGGCATCAGTTGACACGGCTACATAAATATCCCAATCCGGCTGGCGACGATTATCACGCCAAGCCACCGTCACCATTTGACCGTTACCAGTGATCGTAAACCGTGGCCAAGCCGCCGGAGCAGAGCTGCTATTTAATTGCTGTGGTTGCTTAAATGAAAGGCCATGATCAATCGATTGTGTATACAGTATCTTATTTTCTCCTTCATGCCAGGCCAGATGAATGATGTCAGCGGTATCAACGGTAATAGTGGGAGCGGATAATAGTAATGGTGTAGCCGGGCCAACATTGTGTGGTGCCGACCAAGTTTCACCACCATCACCAGATTGCGTATAGATAATGACAGAACTATCAGATTGTTTTTCTGACCAGGCTACGTGTACACTATCATCACTACCAATGGCAATATTAGGGCTTAAGCCAGAGGCTCGACCAGCTGACAAATTTTGCAGCTTGGTCCAGGTTTTTCCACCATCGGCCGATCGCATATACCCAATAAAAAAAGATTGACCTTCCTGCGCTCGCCACACCACGTGGATACGATTTTGTGCATCCACCGCCAACCCGCGACCAATTGAACCACTGCCGTCGCCCAGTGTTATTGGTGTTGTCCACGAGGCTGTGGCAGTAGTGGTGATGGTATTGCTAGTTGATTTGGTACTAGCATAATAGTACCAGGCTACGATCCCAGCGATGACAATACATAGAGAAAATATAATCGCTCGATACTGAAAATTGGTCACTATTTTACTGCTGTGTTGATTTCTTTTGCTTCGCGTAGGGCATCAAGTGTAAACAATACATTCATTACAAAAACCGTGGCAAACATTATCCAATACAAATTAATATCTACCGCTTTAAGGGATAACTCAACATACGTTAAAGCAAACGATCCGAGAGTGAGGACTAATCCAAATGGTTTTCGTTTACCAAGATACAACGTTCCAAGCCCCATGAAGAAGAAATTTAAAAGCCCAGCAAGCCATGGTTTTTTCATACGATTAATTTGAAAAAAATTTTTAGAAATTTAGTATAACAAAAAAAATACCCTTGTACAATACTTGATGCTATGCTGCCTTAGAAAATTTTGCTTGAGAAACAGCTACGGGTAGCAGTACATCGTTTGCATCCGCCAAAAAATCTAACTCTTCTGGTCGATCAATCACACCATTGGCATGGGCTAACAAGTGCGGTGATACAAAACCAGCTCCTTGCTTCATCATCATAGCAAAGGCTTGTTCAAAATTTACATCCATCTTTTTTGCCAATGCTTCCACACCCCAAAAGCCAACAGCATAAGAGCTAAAATTCATCACCCCATTATACACTCGGACTAAATCTGCTTTGGCCGCATCAAGTGTCATACCACTCATATTGGCATATTTTTGGGCAGCAGCCTCTGGCTCCATGGTATTAACATGAATATCGATTTCAATAATCACGCGCGCTAGTCGTTTAATCCACTCAATTAAGCATCCTAACATTTCCTGTGGTGTCACATCATCTCGCCGCATTAGCACGATCAGTTCCGAGGCAAAAGCCGTACCTTCCATGGCTACTAAGGCAGTGGTGGTAGTAAGTCGCTCAACACCTGTTGATGGAGCATGGCTGCTTGCCGACAATTCTCTAATAACGCCGCATCTGTTGTCACACTGGCGGCTGTATCGACTGATATTTGCTGTAGGGCTTGTTGCCAGGTAGTAGATTCTGAATTAATTACGTTAGCTAAACGATTAGCTTCGGCTGTTACATCAACTAGCCACTGGCTGGCTTTAGCCCGCAAGGCTTCAGCTATGTTCTCGGTATGTCCCATGTGGTAGGCATCAAAGTACTGTTCATACGTTTGAGTGCGCCGTACTTCTCCATCAACCGGGCGAGCTAGTAGTTCCTCCCGGATAGTGCGCAGTTCAGCACAACATTGATTCCAAAATATTTCAAAATCATCATTCTGACCATCGTATTTTTGCCATTTGGCTAAAACAATTTGTTTTGTTACGTCTAATAAGATGCCATCGATAGTTTCGAGTGTTTTATCTTTTTCAGACTGGCCTAGCCAACCAATGCCGCCTTCAGGAAAAAATAAAGTTTGGGCATCACGCAGTGCATCTGGTAATGATTGCACTCGCATTTCAATAATATCTCGACGAGCTGTATTATCCATCCAGTCAGCATCCGCAAACGCTTGTAAATGGTTGTCAATCACCTGTAAGCTAGTTATGGTCTGCCAAAATGAAACGGTCGGCCGTTGTGTTACTGGGTGGATGTAGGTATTAGCTCGCTCGGCTGCAAAAACCTGGGATATTAAAACGTAGGCTCGCTCAACTTGAGTGGCATCAGCCGGTAACTCAAAATCCTTTAGGCCATTCAAATCAGCTACCATGGCCTGAATTTTTTCCCGCTGCCATACTTGCGGTGAAATGACATCTTTTCTGGTGGCATTGGATTGATCATAGAGTGCTTTCCAAGTACCACCGGGGCTACATAAAATTTCCTGCACCTTGTGGGCAAATCCCTGTCGAATTTCTGGACGAACCTCACGCAAAAAAATCGCGTCCGGATTTCCTGGAAAAAATTCTTGTTGTTCTACGGCTAACCGTGGCTCAAAGGTTGGTTCAGACATACTATTACTATATTTTCCTACGCCAACCTAAAAAGACTATGCCAATAGCTACCGCAACATCCACCATACCGTTGAGCACCAGCAGGACTATAGCAGTATTCTGACTAGTGTCATTGAAGATAGAAGATTCAAGTGTAAACCATTTTAAGGGAAAACCCATGGCATCAGCACAATGCCGTTCGTAGGTTGGCTGCTCGTTAGCGTTCAAAAACAATTGGGTTTGTCTATCTGCACAATTGTATTGATATGGAATGAAATTAATACTAAAAAATAGCGCGGCCAAAAGGCCAGTCACTACATATTTTATCCACTTATTAAGATGATATGATTGAGGAACCATTGTTCTATTTTACACAAATTTCTTTTTTTGTAAATGTTAGCGACTATGGTGTTAGCGACTATGGCGGTAATTATTTGTAAATTTCGAGGTCTAACTTGGTTAATCCCAGTGATTCTTTTGTCATTATCTCCTGTAGATATTTTTTCATGGTAATGAATTCTTTAAAAAATTCTGTTAGGCATATTCAAATCCTTGCAGAGCCATCACTTCAATATAATGAGAAATAATTTTTTCCCGTTGCGATGGTGTATTTAGTTTAGAATATGGGAGCAATTCAATACCCTTACTTATTTTATGCGCTTTTACGCTTAACTGGTAATTTTTTCTTTTGCTCCAAAAAGTTTTCAGCTGTTGCTACTCGCTTGCCTGTTTTACTTTCAATTTCTTTGCGGGCATTGCCTGAAACCTTACCGCCATCTTTGGCATCTTTTTGCAGTGAGATAAATCCCTTTGAATCTCGATTGCGTGACAGCTCTGTGGTTGTGGCCTCGCCAAGCATTGTCAAGATCAGTTCAAGCTCGTTCATGTGGTCACGAGCGTTATCTTGTTTGGATAGTTTTTTATACTCCTTGATTTCTTGGGCGTTCATGTCAAACGTGCCCTGATAAATTTCGTTGGTCAGGATAGCATTGTTTGAATGGTTCAGCTTTAGGTGAGGAGATTGATTGCACAATTCGAAAAATACCAGCTAGGTTAGCCACCGTTTCTTGGCGTTTTCTGCCGTCTTTTGAAATAACTTCAAGTAGGGTACAAAGTGTACCCCAGTTGGCAGATAGCTCATTGTCTCGTGACCGCATCTTCTTAATGTACTGTTTCACATCACTGGAATCAGTTAGAATAAGCACAACGTCAACCACAGAAAAGTACCACTGCTTATTATGCCAAGTGCGACGGACTTCTTTTTCCTCAAATGCGGCTATGTGCTTGTACGTATCAAGTTTTTTCATAGTTTTATAATGTACTTACTGATTTCAAAAACTTCTCAAACTCTTGTTTATCTATCCGATACTCTTTACCAATTTTGTAGGCTTTCAATTTGTCTGCCTTATAAAATTCTTTATCTTTCATAGTCATAATGGTATTGATTATACTTTACTTTACTTTGCTTGACATTGCAACTTACGCTTATGGGTAACAATTACAACTTTATTTCTCTTGTATAGTGCGTTACTATTCTAAAATAGTGGTCAATTTTGAAAGAATAAATAAAATTACTGAAAACGAAAAAACGCAGTTTGCTGCGCTTTCCGATGTCCGTTTTGATGAAAATCTTGTTTGGCTGACTACGTACGACGAAATTCGAACGTATTTTATCGAAAATGGGGAATAGAGGCGGTGGAGATGGCAGCGACCGAAAACTCGGCCGGCGGCCGCTGCCATGCTTTGAACACTTTGCAATAACCACTTCTCCTGCTAATCTACCGCTATGTCATTTCGTCCAGACCATCTACCAAACCCACCCCAAGAACATGACCCACAAGCTCGTGTGGAGCGTTTTATCGAACAGGAACTGCGACAGCAGTACCAAGGAACAGTGGTCGCCCTCAATCACGCCGGTCTGTGGGAACCACTCATGTCTTCACCAACTGAACTTGGCATCACTGGCATGGATGGTAAGGAATACCCATTACCAACGCCAGCAGGCATTGCTGGCACACTGGCCTTGGATACCAACCAACCCCTATATAACTGGAAAGGCTGGAACAACGCTGACCGTAACGGACAGGCTGTGTACTATCCGACACAATTTGATCAAACCAACCATGGTGGGAGTACCAAAGCACAACTTCTTGCACAACTGCAACGCTCACCCTTTCCAGGATACAACCTCCTGCTCTTACCAAGACAGAGTGCTATTCCAAACCAATGGAAACCTGGACAGCGCGCAGACCTCGCTCCTGGACAATCTGGTCGTGATTACCTAAAAACCCTTACCACCACACCAGACTATGCCCATGAAGTCGGGCTTACCCTAGAAGATTGGCTCACACTCGCTCTCGCACATCTGGAAACCACCAACCACGTACTGGATGATTACCAAGGAGATGGGAAAGCCGCCTGGTTATTGGGAAGTTATCACCCTTCCTCCGGCGCTGTTGGTTACGCCGGCTGGAACCGTGGCCGTCGGCAGGTCTACCTGGGCAGGGACGATCCGGACGCTCGCGCTTCGAACACTGACGTGCGTCCCGCGGTGAGGATGGGCCGGCTTGAAGGTTGATCTTTTGCCTTATCTTATTGCTTTACCTTTTGCTTGGTTTGGTTTCTGGGGCTGGGATGTGGTAGAGGGTGGAGATAGATGTGCTGGATGCAATCTGTAGCTGGTGTGGTTTGCTTTGTTTTTCTTTCACATATTTTCCCGTTAAATATCGTGTCACCGGTTCACGATTTGATAACGCGTGCCATGCCGGCAACGGTTCAGTGATATAGAGTTTTGCTAACCCATTATCTTCTTGAAACTTCCGAGCAATGCGCAATACCTCTTCGCAAAATGCACCAGCGTCTACGCGTTCAAGAAAATCGGTATTTGGGTTAAAACCGCGCAGCACTAGAGATTGTCGACCATCTCCTTCATCAATAATGTATGCCTGTATATTGCCGCGTACGGTTTCATCATTCTCCACAATGTTGATATGAAAATGATCTTCACGTTCAAATAGTCCAATATCTTCGGCTGTACAAATGCCAGCCGAGGCTTTGGCAAAAAATGAGCCAGCATTTTTAGAAATGTACGCTTTGAGGTTTTTTGTCTGCACAGTTGTTGCATCATCACTATCCGTCGCATCAACCTGCACAAATTTGTTGCCTTCCGTGCGTAGTTGCTCGCGCAGCCCCTTGAGTGTTTTGCTGCCTAGTAGCGTGCCAAATAATTGAGCAATACCTTGGGGTATAGCAAGATTGTCCCAGTCGACATCTTTTCCATCTTTGCCTAATTTCTTTTTTATAGTAGCTTTACGATCTTCGGCACTAAGAATTTTCGCAATGCGTGCTTGAATTTTTGGATTTGCGGAGAGAAAGTTCGCTAATCGTTCATGGTAATGGTCATCAAAATACACACCGAAAATTTCCTGCGATTCAGCAATATATTGATAGTACTGAGCTGGTTGTAAATCGGCATAGCGTTGTTGAAAACGGCGGACCATCTCATCGCCGCCCATGACACTCAACATGATAGCAAGCTCTGCCGGTTGAAATTCTGTTCCAGCTTTGGCCAGACGTACGAGTAGTTCCTCAAGTTGCGCTCTACCTGCGTCATCAGTGGGCAGCTGTTTTTCAAGGAGCGCGCGATGCCCGCGTAGCCGGTCACCATCCACAAACTTTCTGTCTGCAACCACAAACTTTTTTTGACTAAACGGCCGAAAATCATAACCGTTTTCAGGAAATGTATATTGATCCAGCTGGTCGGTATGATCTTCTACACTCTGCATCAAGCGTTGAATATCCTCAAAACTCATATCAATCGGTTTATATGCCAGATAGACCATTTCCACTAAGATGTCTTGATCGGCGAATGGTAGGATATCACCGATTGGAGTATTGCGGAAAAATGCCGGCTTGAGTTGCCGGATGCGCTCAGCCAGTGCTTTTTTGCCAGCAGCATCAGCCTTGCGATAGCGCTCAAAGATAATGGGAGTGATTGAATCTAAATCTTCAATCGCTTGGAACACTTCTGCCTGATGTTCGGATGGGTCATACTGTGGTATCTGCGCGAGTGTATCGAGTACTGTATTGAATTGATTTGGATAACGCGCAATCAGCTGTCGTAAAAATGGCAAGTTCTTGGTTCGTTTTTCCGGGGAGTCAATATAGTCGGCAGTCTGTGCTGTAAGGTAGGCTGTTGTTCCTTCATCTGCTTGCGTGAGTCGACGAACAAAGTATGTAAAGAGTTTGTCTGGCAACTCCTTTTTTGCTAACAGTTTCATGGCAGCCATTCCACCAAGGGCACGATCCATCTCACCCAACCCCCGAATAATGCGAGCCGCATACGACATTTTATCTTGATGCTGTTCACTATCTTGCACCCGCTTAATGCCAAGGCGACCAAGCTCTTGCAGTAAGCGTTTCGAATCTTCTCCACCAAGGCTTGTAATAGTGTCAGTCAGCAATTTAACCATCACACGATCTTCGGCAGCTCCCGGTTCAGCCAACGCTGTCTCTAGCTGACTTTTTGTGCGACCTTGTACCGCCACATGTTGATCGTGTTTTGCCCCACTAGCGGCAACAGCGTTATCAAGTAAGATACCGATTTCATTCCGTTGCGCTTCCGGGATGTGCGTTAAAAAATTCGATCGCTGGTCTTCCGGTAATACTAACGCATAATCAGCAAATAATTGGACTCGATCAACAGACGCGTCAACAGCGCTTGTACCGATTGCCGCTGCGATTCTGTCTGGGGTTGGTAATAGTTTTTGGTCGAGAAGACGTCGCTGCACTCCAAGGATACGCGCCGAGGGCAGCAGTGCAGCTGGTGAATGCCGTGGTAATTCGTCTGCTCGTAACTGGCAGGCAGTGGCTTTTTCCCAGAGTGCCCTGGCACGTTCTGGTGCTGTATCTAACACTGCCGCAGCTGCCATAGCATACACATTTGCAGCGAGATTTGGTAATTGTTCAGCAACTGCGTCACCCTTTCGCTCAAGTGTATCAATATGTTCCGGTAGCATACGTTCAGCCGTATTAACTTGCCCATCCGATAACTGCCCAATCTGTTCCAACACAGCAGAATACTGCTGACGATCACCACCTAAACGGTCAACGAGCCTGGATGATTGTTGCGATAGGGCGTGTGCGCGTCGTCGCAGATCGGCGAGCCCTTGGATGAGTGCAATGTCTTCTGTGGACAAGGGAAAGTATTCACTAGTTTCGTGAGCGTGCGGAGGCGGTACCCTTCCAATAAATTGTCGTTCATAGTTGCCCATTGTGTTGTCCGATTATCCAATCAAATGTCTTGACTTGTTTTTGACTGCCATGCTGTTTGATCAGTCCATAATAACGAGCAGCATTGCGTTCCGTGACGCGCTGTTGTGCGCGCAGCCAATTACGCTTATCCACCACTTTGCCCGCAGAAAATATATTCACGCCAAGGAAATGCATACCGTGTCGAACTGGCTTTACTCTATCAGCTTTTGGGTTTATTTCAAGACAAAGAAATAAGATAAGCTAAAAGATCAAAGTTCAAGCCGGCCCATCCTCACCGCGGGACGCACGCCACCGTCCGAATCGCGACCGTCCCGATCGTACCTGCCCAGGCTGGCCCGGCGACCGTCACGGTACCAGTAGGCGTTACCAACATTGCCGGAGGCTGGGTGATAACTTCCTATTAACCAAGAAGCTTTCTCATCTCCTTGGTAATCATCCAGGACCTGGTTGGTGGTTTCCAGATGTGCGAGAGCGAGCGTGAGCCAGTCTTCTAGGGTCAGCCCGACTTCATGGGTATAGTCTGGTGTGGTCTGGAGGGTTTGTAGGTAGTCACGGGGGGATTTTCCAGGAGCGAGGTCTGCGCGCTGTCCAGGTTTCCATTGGTTTGGAATAGCACTCTGTCTTGGTAAGAGCAGGAGGTTGTATCCTGGAAAGGGTGAGCGTTGCAGTTGTTCAAGAAGTTGTGCTTTGGTACTCCCACCATGGTTGGTTTGATCAAATTGTGTCGGATAGTACACAGCCTGTCCGTTACGGTCAGCGTTGTTCCAGCCTTTCCAGTTATATAGGGGTTGGTTGGTATCCAAGGCCAGTGTGC
>JACPGK010000014.1 GCA_016182495.1 Candidatus Kerfeldbacteria bacterium | reverse complement strand
ACCGTCGGACGAGCCACTAGCGTCGTAGTCGCGAATGCAGACGTTGTCGCTGTATTCGCCGTTCTGGTAGTACAGGTGGGGGTCGTTGGTGGCGGTGCCGATGAAGGAGCCGTAGCTGGTCTTCACCGCAGAGATCTCGCTACTGTAGTCGGTGCAGTCGATCTGGTGGGAGGTGATGAAGTCGGTGGGGTCGTACCAATCATCGTAGGCACACTCTAAAGTTTCGTAGCCAGCGTAGGTCCACGCTCCGGTGCAGGAAGTTCCATTGGAATAGCTTCCCTTGTGGACACCGAAGTGAAGATGATCAGGCCATCCACCGTTGTCGTATAATGAATTGCGATCACCCTTGTTGGTGCCGATGTAGCCGAGGAGCTGGCCCTTGTTCACTGATCGACCGATCGAAACCTGGATATCAACCTGACGCATGTGCCCCATGAGGAAGACCACGGTGTCACCGTCGACGTTCGCTTCAAGAAGAACGACCGTGCCGTAGAGCGTATGCACAGTATTGTCCTTGATCGTGCCACTCGCAGGGGCGTACACAGCGGTACCCGCAGAAGCGACAACGTCCTCAGCCATGTGCAGGCCGGTCATGTCGCACTCACCCATGAAGTCGCAGGTCGCGGAAGTGATGACGTAAGAGTTAAGAGGATACCGAACGGATTCAGCGCTGGCCGTGTTGACGAGTCCGAACATCATCATGATGCCGAGCAGGAGGACACGAACGAACCGTTCCATGAGTTACCTCACTTTCAGTTGTGAAGGAACGACTGAGCTGGATTGCTCAGTTGAAGGAATTACTTCCTCCCTTCATTAACCTACACTAAGTTAGTCAAGAGAAAAAATAATTCCGAATGTACTATAGTATTTCCAAAGTATGTATCACATCTTCAATTGACGCATTAACTTTTTCCGTAGGTTTTAAAAACTCAAAATACAAACCTACATCATTTGATAAGGAAATAAAATAATATCTTTCATCAAGCCCTATTGCAGTAGAATGCGTACCAACCTTTGCAGTTAAACCGTTTATATCCAATTCTTCTATGTCATTATTGAATTTACTTAGAGATAAATTGCCATTAATCAAATCGGAATCTTCAACCTGCTTTTTTTGACTAACAAAATCATTTGCTGTTATCTCGATGGTCAACGAATTAGCATAAGTACTGCCGACTAACTTTGGGCTATAAAGGCTAACATTTTTTTGTTGGTCATTTACTATCCACTCCCTCGGATACCTAAACTCAAACCCATACTCCTCATTCGTATAGGTCAACCAATCGCTGGTATCTACTTCAGAATTAGTATTGGTGGTATTTGTATTTTCATTGGCCACAACGGTATTGGTATTTACTACCACAACTGCATTAACGTTGCTGGTGTTGGTATTGTTCTGGTTAGTGGTTGGTTGTGTGCATCCGGCTCCGACTAGTAACAGGAGGCTAGCGGCGAGGGTGGAGATAAGAATGGGTTTAGATTGATTCATAGTGAGCTTGCTGTAGTATTCATTAGATGGGTTTAATAAAATAACGTCCTAACCAGTACTACACCGATGTTGAATCGCTGTGGGTAAAGGTGGATACATGGGAGTGCTTTCGCCTCCCTCGTGATCCCGATTCATTCGTTGTAGATTGAATCCGGATCGCCGAGGGAGAACCAGAGCATGAAGAGTTCAGTTCCTTGGCCGTCCGTGACAAGAAAGCATAATGTGCTGTGGTGTGGAGGGTGCGAAAGGCTGTAATTTAGTGTGAACGGATATGACACAATAGACAAGGGGTGGTATGCGACGGCGCAATCACAAAAAAAGCTATTTTAATATTGAAAAATTTGACTTTAATTCTTGTGGATAACATTTCACGCGACGGCGCTGGTTTGTGAAAAAACGACCTAACGCTAATTGAGAATCAAAGCATTGCAGCAAAAATAATATGCACAGCTTATACTAAAAAAACGGTAGACGATACTGATTGTAGCGACTATGACACATTTTACGATCATGTTCTTCCGGGCTACGATCGCATAAACTGCTATCATCCAGCTGCTGGGCTAGGGTAAAATAACAGCTCCCTTGGCTGCGCGTATCTGTGATGCGTTCACACACCGTTGGGTCCATGGTAGCTTTAGCCAATGCGCTATAACGGTATTGGTACATAGCGAATAGCCAAACGCAACGACACCCCTACCACGATAATGATAACTAGTACACTAGCTAGTCTTTTTAAAAACTGCTTGACCATGGTTTAATATATTTTTCCACCAATTTCAATAATTACTCGAGCATTATTTTGTATTCTTAAATAATAACTACTCAAATCCATATTCAAGGAACCAGCACCATTGATTGTTAAGGTTTTGTTGTCTGTCACAATTACGTTGCCAGGTGCGGTAGCAGCATAATTTAGCGTACAATCACTAGACACTGTCCAATCACCTGCCAACGGCACCGTACATCTATTTTCATCATCTGTAACAATGGCTACTTTATATAGTCCAATATTATCACCATACGTAATCAAAAGATCATCAATAATAATGATGTCTCCATTCGCTCCGGTGGCATTAGAGATTGTTAGCTCGTAGTTTTCATTTTTCGTCAAATATACACTACCAATCTCAATCCATTCATCGCACCGTTTTGTTACAGCAAAATTCCACACACCATCCCCATCGATATCTTCGTCGCACGTGCCGGTTCCTGCCTCTTCATTGCCATAAAAGTTAAGGGTGGTAGATACAACTGTGCTGCCATCATCTGCCGAAGTAATCACAACCGGAACGGAATCACTTTTTGATTGTGTACTCCATGGAACAAACATCCACAACCTGTGTATACCATCATTTCCGACGGTAAAACTCAATGTGGCCGTGGCCGTGGGAGACGGTGCCGCAGTTGTACTGGTATAGTTTAAATCATTTTCCCCTTCATCATTACCATTTCCTTTGGTATTTATATATGTCCAATCCGGGTCATAAGACCATTGAGAGGAACTCTCGTCAATCCAAGTAACCCAATCAAACGCCGGGTGAGCATCAATAAATGATTCCGGATCTTGGTAGTAGAGGCCGACACTGGTTTGAGAACTCAAGACGGATGTATCCCAATAGCCAGCGTTATATGGATCTGGGTGGTCAGGTTCGCGAATTTCAAAATGGAGATGACAAGCCCATTCACTATCACCATCATCGTTAATGCCTCCTATACTACCCACCTCTTCATGTGCACCAACCGCATCACCTACCGAAACATAAATTTCATCAGCATGGCCATACTGTGATGTTGTATAATCTGATGCAAAATCACCATCATACGGTGTATAATTATGGGTAATGGCTAGCGATCCCCAATCAGCCGTTGAGGCATCTTGCACGCAACCGGCAGCTGTCGTAGTAAAGTCATCCTCTGGATTCGAGCAATCATATACATCTCCACCAACATGATCATCAGCATTATTTAAATCAACACCAGGATGATAAAGATCGATATCAGTACTGGCAGAAGCAGGATACCCCATAAACAAATCACCGCGAGAAATTCCTGTGATCGGATCAGAAAAACCATCGTAGGCTAATTCTTCTTCAACAGCACAAGTCGTATAGCTAACAGTTTGAGCTTGTACCGCTGGTACCAGCGAATGCAATAACGATTGTTGAATCGATAGTTGCTGTGGTTGTCGGATATTTTCGAGAATCTTTCTATCACTATCATTAAGTACAAAAACAATTCCAGTAATGCCGCCCAACTTTTGAAATTGTGCCTGATCTAATTTGGTCTCTTTTTGTAAGCGCTGCTGGGCAATAAAACAGGGCTTGGCTGCAGTACAAATTCCATCATGTAAAACCGTTTCTAAAGTTTTTGTTGGCAAATCACCTTTGGCCATGGTTTCATATAATAAAGCTTTGGCCAAAGCAACTTCAGGGTTACCAACTGTAGGGTATGTGTTGGCCATTTTCCGTGAAAACTGGGCGGCTTGATCTGGGTGTTGAAATTGAATTGCGGCCCGAGTAGCTTGCTTTAACGCCAATTCTCCCATTATCATGTTATTTACTATGGTGTTGCCGTAGTTTTGTTCCGCGGTTTGATATTCTGTAATAGCAGCTTCGTAATCCTTGTTTTGCATATCTATATCACCATTCCAAATATGCATTAATCCGGCGACCGCTGGTTCGGCTGTGCTGGCACGAGCGGTGACTGCACGGGCTGCGTCAAAATTATGTTGACGGCGATAAATATTTGTTTGCCCAGAAATAGCTGCCCAGCGATGGCGGTGGGAACCCGATTCTTCTAAATTTTCAAATAACTCAATGGCTTCTTCGAAATTATTTTCAGCGCTAGCCATTCGCGCGTGTTGCAATTGTTGATCTAATGCTAAAAGCTCTGGTGCTGAAAATGTAATGGATTCACTCGGTTGTTGCGCAGGTTGAATGGCAGCTGTTTGTGGAGTAAATATGCTCAATAAACCCATACCAAATGAAAACAAAATAGTTTTCATATTAACAACCACTACCTATACAGATCTCCCCATCAGATGTGATATCGCCAGTTACTTCAATAGTTCCATCTTTATCTACAACAAACGCATCATGAGTATCAGAAGTAGAAGTGCCATTACCTATCACAAATAAAGGATCCGTACTCACCCAAGAAGAATTGTTTCCGATCGATTCATTATATCTTCCTAACACAACGGAACCATAGGATTCTGCAGTAGTGTTATAGCCAAATGCAGTAGCATAATTTCCATCAACATCAGTATTTCTATTAAAAGCCGCCGAGTAACTTCCATCGGCGCTTGTGCTGTAACCAGTAGCCAATGATCCTTGGCCGGTAGCATCTGAATAGGCACCAAAAGCTGCCGAATAATCTCCTGTTGCTGTATTATTATCTCCCATTGCCAGGGAAGAAGTACCACTAGCTTTGGTCGCATATCCGGTAGCCACAGAGTAATAACCAATATTACTCATATCCCATTCTGTTGCGGTAGCATTACCCACCCGAAAAGCGGCTTTAGCTGAATACCACATCATTCTGATTCCAGCGCCGGTTGTAGGAATTGAACCATTATTTATACTGCCAGTAAACAAGGCACCATCATTGTCAGTCACCTGTAAACCAGCGCTCGGTGATGTAGTACCAATACCAACATTGCCACTAGTATAATAAATATCTGATTCATTTTGTGTCCACAGGTCAACACCGCCGCCACCTTCAGCTGGCCAGGTGGTTTTACAGTCGCCGTTGATACATAATTTATCACCATTGACTGATCCATCTACATCGAGAGCGCCATTTATAATACCAACATTGCCGCCATTCACCAGTAACTGATCATCGCCACTTAACGACAAACGGATATCAAAATCATCTGCCGCTGCGTTAGAAAAATCGATGTATGGAGAACCATGATAAGTTCCTGACCGTAATTCAATTCCTGCATTTACATCTTCGCCGCCTAACAGAACATAATCATCCAATCCCACGCCTCTACGCGACACGATATTTCCGACAACGTCTAATTTTTGATTCGGCTCGTTCGTGCCAACACCGACATTACCCCCGCCCGGATTGATTGCAAGATTTGACCAAGCATTGCCGGTGTTGTTATTCGCGCCTAGAGTGGCGACTCCACCGTATGTTCCTAACCGTACTTGGTCGGATGTGCTCAAGCCAAAAAATGAACCGGCCCACGCGTCTGCACCAGCCACGACTGAAAATTTTGCTTGTGGTGATATCGTACCAACTCCCAAAACGCCATCGATCGTAACATCTCCTGATCTATTAATCACCAGCGCGTTAATGCTCGGGTCAGTATTAGCGTTATCCGATTTTCTAAGAACAAGATTTCCACTTTCATCCGTGACAAGGCCGTTTCTCCAATTTTGGGCAGCGTCATCTTTGGATTGTAACCACAAGACAGCTTCTTTCGAGTAATCAACGCCATAACTGCCAGCATCAATCAAAAACTGTGGTGTGGTGGTGGTACGCACCGTCAGTGCCCCAACCATAGTGCCGGATTGATCGGCGCGTAAAAATTGCAGGCTATCCAATCCATCCAGCAGATCGGCATCTAATCCTGAACCCAGGCCATCCGTGGTTACAGTCCAGGCGGTGCCAGAAATTTTACTGGGATCAATGACTGCTGTAGCGCTGATATCAAAATTGGTAATAGTACCATTGCCAATTTTTTGACTGGTGATAGCATTGATTGCTATATCGCTAGTATTAATGCAGCCGGTGCATACAACATCATCAGCTACTACGGCCTGTGTCAATATTGGTAAAAATATGAATAAAAGTATTAACATGAAAACATACTATACCGCTATTCATTAGTGTCAATGTTAAAAAGAGTATATTACTAACTATGGTTATTTGGTCGGGGTAGCCAGATTCGAACTGACGACCTCACGCACCCCATGCGCGCGCGCTACCAACTGCGCTATACCCCGCCTTTGCCTCACTGCGTTCGGCTATGGCGAGCAGGCCCACCATAGTTTATTCTGTGCAGAACGTGGTCAATTATAGCACGTCTATGAATCACCGCGATAGCCAGGCTGACACCAAGCAGGTTCATTAACAAATCATTGGCCGTATCTGGCCCGTCGCCTAACCGGTGCGAACCAGTGATAACATCTTCCAAGTATTCTTCAATCTCATACACCGTACCTAAACTAATCACGCTCGTTAGCACTAACCAGCCATGTGTTCGTAATACCCCCCACAGCCAACAGGCTACCGCGCCTGAACCAAAGGCATGTAAGGCCGCGTCGTAATACGGCACCGTGGCATACCAATGCCAATAATCACCCCCGGCATCAAGATACAAAGCTATTACTCCGGGTAACACCATCCACCAAGCTGTTAAATACCGACTAGTAAGCTCGAACGCTAACCAAACTGCTAAACAAACTAATAATAAACCGACATCAGTAAACACCGGCTGGAGCGGAATTATATCAAGCGCACTCAATACCTCTGTACTAGCTAACACCGCTAACGGTAATCGCCACCAGGTTAATCGCATCACTCACTAGACTTCAGTTTCTACAACCAGTGTACTGACAAATGGAGTGCCATCAGTAGTATCTCCAATCAAATACAATGTCAGGGTATCTTCATAACCAACCAGGGCAATTCCTAACAACTGATAGAATGTTAATCCGTCAAACACGATACCTCGATCTGGTACGCCATCACTATCATCATCCCCTATGTCATGCATTGTTTTAGGTTGCAGTTGACCGTTATCCCCTAACCGTTCAAATAGTTGAATGGTATTAATATCGATGTCATTGAGAAAAGTTTCATCACTATTTTCTAGATACACCGTCACATCAGGATATTGTGATAGACTATATGGATTAGGATTAGCGCTACCATGAACCACTTTAGCCGATTGAAATTTAAATTGTCCTTTATTAGTTGCCACGTCATCATCTACGGTAAATTCAGCTGTCTTTAAAAAATCTGCCGCACATTCATCCACTGGAATATCAGCTGCGTACGATACCAGAGTGGCTCCGAAAAACAGCATAGGATATACCTGGCCATCACGGACTGTGCCAAGATTAACTTTAAAATTTTTATCGATACTCGCACTGTATGGTTCAGTATTATTGAACTGACCAGCTAATCGACCAGTGCCACCATCAAACCCGCCAATGCCATCCACTGTACCAGTGCCAACAAAACGATCGGTACCATTAAAACGCACTTGAGTTTCCACCGAGCTTAAGGCGTAACCTTCTGGCACTGTTGGGTCAGCTACAACACAACTCAAATCCCCTTCAAGATGGTACACGATTTTAAAATTTTTCACTTTTTGATTGTGTTGTGCTCCAATAAATTTGGCTTTGCCGTAAAACAATGAACCAGCTCGCACATGAGTATAATCATTATCCCCATTGGTGCCGGCACTAATAACCTGATTGCCAATGGTAATTTTATATTTATGAAAAACACCCCGGGCGACGGCCGAGCTAATTGAACCAGCACTTTGACTAATACGATTAGTGCTATCAATACTGGTTGGTCCTTTCCAGGCATACAATCCTTGATCATTACTGACTCCCTCAATCGAGGTAGAAATTTTTGCCGAGACTGGCCAGCTATATACGCTTACTATAATTATAGCGCAGCTACTCACCAAGACTCGACCAATCATTTTAAACATATGGATATACCTTTAAATTTATTTATTTTCCAAATAATCCTTTAATGACCCCAGATAGTAATCGCGCCAGCCTTGCTCAATATCTTTGGCATGACGTTCTGGCACGTTTTCGTGTAAAAATTCCAAGCGCGTGCCGTTATCCTCTTCAAACAGAGTAAAGGTAGCAGTGGAAGGCTCTTCCCAATCGTAGGCGTACCATTCTTGTACTAATTTTTCTTGTGGAATTACTTCGATATTTTTTCCGTAAATATCACCGTCCCATAAACTAAACTCGGTGCCAACTTGATCGTCCATTTCAGCCGGACCGCCACCCCAACCTTCAATCGCTTCTACGTCGACTAGAGCTCGCCACACGTCATCAATCGGTGCAGCGATTAAATATTCTTGTTGAATAGTTTTCATATAGAGTAGTGTTAGCATGGTTAGTATTAATTATTCAAGGATTTTGGTCACACGGCTGATAACTTCAACTTTCATTGCGGGCAAACTGACCCGTATCGGTAGAGGCAACAAACAAACGTTTAAAAATAATTACAGCCGCCGTTAGATAGACTGCGTTTATTACCACAGCGGTCAGCATCAGCGACCAATTGATGCTTGGATCGAGTAAATTACCCCGGGCTGCCTCGAACACGTAGGTTGGTGGTAGCAACTTGGCAAAAGTTTGTAGGACTGGCGGTAGCACCGCTACTGGAAAAAAGGCGGCCGATAAGGGTTGAAAAATAAAAATAACTGCCCAACCTAACGCTTGCACACGCACGCCGTAACGAAAAATCAAACCAAGCAACACTAATCCTACGCTCCAGGAAAACATGACTAAATTGATAAAACAGAACAGCACATTCCACCAGCCAATCACCAACACATTAAAATCAAACACCACTGCAGTGAGCACAATTAAACCACTGGTAATCACAGTACTTTTTAACACGCCAGAGATCATGTGTGCACTAATATATTCAGTTAACGATAACGGTGTAATGAACATATTACTTAAATTACGCGACCACACGTTCCATAAACTACTTACCGTCATGGAATACTGCGTAATCCGAATCGACTCCCAAAACACTGCTCCTAACAATAAATAATAGGCTGCTTCAGTTTCAGCGGAACCAACCAAATATTGGGCCACGTAGCCAAACAGCATCACATCAATCACGGCAAAAAACGGCAAATCCATAATCACTTCCAATGACCGTTTGGAAATGTACCATTCTTGCTGCACTAGAGCCTTGATGCGTTCAAGTGATATCATGTTGACCACGAGCTATTTGTAAAAAAACATCCTCCAAGGTAGGTTTTGTTATTTCGATATCAGTAATCCATACGCCGGCTTGGCTCAAATTGAAAATCACTTTTGGAATCAGCTGTTCTGGCAGATTGATTCGAATGCTGAACGATGTAGGAAAAGTATACCGTACTTGATATGGCTTCAGCACTTGCTGCAGTTTGGTTTGGTCGCCGTCAAACGATAACTGCAATTGACTATGGGTAATGCGTTTGGTTAAACCAAGCGGTGTATCTTGCGCCACAATTTTACCATGATCTAAAAAAATCACTTCGTCACAAATTCGGGTAACTTCGGCCATATCATGACTGGTATAAAGCAATGATAATTGGCGATCACGTTTAAGTTGTTCTATCAACGAGAGCAACTTATCGGCAATATCCGGATCAAGCGAGGCGGTCGGTTCGTCGAGTAAAATCAATTCCGGATCGTTCAGTAAGGCTTTGATTAAATTAACGCGAGTTTTTTGGCCGGCTGATACATCCCATAAACGTTCGTGCAGTAAATTATTGATTTGAAAATAATCAACCAGCTCCATAATTTTTTGTTTAGAATGCTGAACACGATAGAGCTGGGCGTACACCAACAAATTTTCCCACACCGTAATGCGACCTTGCAAGGTGTTGAAGGATGATGAAAAATTGATGCGCTGTAAACAAGCTTGGCGGTGGTGCTGAAAATTTTGGCCAAAATAATGAATCGTTCCGCCGTTAACTTTAGTAATGCCCAGCAATACTTGAATGGTGGTGGTTTTACCGGCTCCGTTAGGGCCCAATAAGCCAATGGCTTGGCCGCGTGGTACGCTAAAACTAATGCCATCGACCGCTCGAAATGAACCGTAGTTTTTGATTAAACCTTGCACTGTTAGCACTGTAGCCATCGTCATCGCAGTGCAGTATAGCGTCTTCGTTGATTTTAGGCTATAGTAATACCAGGCATCAATTTAGGCAGCGAGGGTCACTATAGTATTCCTGAACTAGTTTATATTTTAATAGTATCTTTATTTTATAATATGATAGGTGAACCAGGGTTTGGTAGAAAAGTAAAATCGTTTGATCAAATGCATGTATCAGACCGAATCGAAAAAGCCAAAACAGTCATTGGTCAGGCAGAACAGAAATTGCGAGACAGCATTGATGCTTTAGTGAAGCAAGCAAATATATTGGCTAGTTTGAAGCAATCCATGGAAATATCCGAAAAACAAGATAGTGATTCTCGTGCAGAAGCAGGTGAGTTGAGAAAAACGGCGGCAATGTTACGTATAGCAGGTATCTCCGAATTAGTCTGTCAAAAAATTGATGAATTATCAGTTTTGTTTGGATCTAAAAAAGAAATTGATGATGCACACCAACGCGAAAAAATACGTCCTGTTCCACCACCATCTAAGTATGACATTGAAGAATCACACAGTTAGCAGTTTCCACATCAGAGATTAACGTAAACCCTGGAATTTGCTAACCAAAACGCCCGCTCGTGCGGATGTTGAGTTTGCAAATTTTCGGACACATCCTGACTGGCTGGACGTACTGGTCTAGAACCTAGACCGCCAAGGGTTTATTAGGATTAAATTTCGAGTTACCTACAGGGTTGGTGGGTCAGGTAGAATGAGACAAACGAGACACTATAAAAAGGATATCACATTGTCTCGATCGCGACTAGAAATACCTAGACTAGTGATGGGTATAGTTGCGTAATATGCTGCTAGCACTTATTCTGGCTGTACTCCAAAGTATTTTGTATACACCTGCTTTCTTTTTTTATACATCCGGTCAAAGAAATCAATCTGCCGATCACGATAATCATATACACTACGGACAGTTTCTTTGCCACGTTGAATGCGACCAATATACTGTTTTAACTTTACTGCCGAAGAAAATGGATAGACTAAAAATAAGGCATCAAAACTAGGAATATCTGTGCCTTCACCAAGTAGCTGTCCAGTTGCTACAACAATGTCAAAATCACCAGTTTGGATTTGCTTCAAACGCATAGTACGTTGAGTTTTAGTTAAATCGCCAGTTAACGTGATCACTTCGTGATTATTTCCTAAATAGTAACGTAACAGTTCTACGTGATCTTTTCGTTCAGTCATCACTAAACATTTTTTATGTTGGCCGGCTAACTGTATAATATCACTTACGATTTGTTGATTACGTTGAGTATCAAACAGTAGGGCTTTGTAGCCTAATGCCAAATTAGTGGTTCGGATTGCAAACGGTAGTTGCACGGCTGTTTCCAGGATATGTAGATCAATCAGTTGAGATGAAGTTGTTGGATTGGCGTTGTCTTGCATGGCCAACTGATCAATCGTTGAAACAATCTCACCAAGGTAAGTTTCAATCAAAGCCGCATCATTAAATTTACGTTCTGGTGTAGCTGTCAGGCCATACAAATAATAAGGGTTAAACTGTGGAATCACTTTACGAAACATCTGGGCTGGCATGTGATGACACTCATCCACAACAATAGTACCAAATTGCTCTTTATATTTTTCCAATGATTCCATCCGACTCAATGTTTGGATCATCGCCACCGTGATTAACTTGCCAACTTTTTTCTTGGCTCCACTCAGCTGACCAATTTCTGGTTTTGCAATACCAAACATATCTTCAATGCGTTGTACCCACTGATCCATAATTTGTTTGGTATGCACAATCACTAAAGCTGGTTGCTGTTGACGGGCAATGACTTCTAAACCAATGACTGTTTTGCCTGCACCCGGTGGCGCCACAACAATACCTTCATTGTGTTGCGCTAACGCTTCGATGGCCAGGAGTTGATATGTACGCAATGTATATGATGAATGAAATGACACTTTATCACAGGTATGGCGTTGATTCTGAATGTTATAGGAAATGTCATGTTGATCACAAAATGTCGTAAGTGCCTGCAAAAATCCTCTGGGTAGAAAAATGTGTTCATCATCGGCTTCAATTAAACGAAAATATTTTTCAATGCCATAGGTGCTGCGATTCATGCGCTTAAGAACGAGATACTGCGCATTCAAAAAATTAAGTTGTTTGGTGAGGAACTCTTGCAATAATGAGGTGACACTTGCTCTTGGAATACTGAGATAGTTATTGATGGTAATTTCTACTTTTTGCGACTGACTTGAACCTGTACCTTTCTTGTCCATGAAATCAGCTAGTACGCTGTCTAGTTGCTCTGGGGTACTGGTTTCAACCTGTTGCAGAAATGTCCATTGATCTTCATACGGCTGATAATCCTTGTTTGTATCGAGAAATACAGTATTACCATGTTGGCGAGCCTGATGTTGTAATGGTAAGGCAATTAAGTTCCCAATCGCGCCACGTCGCAACATATCCTGATTCGGAATAAACCGATCAAAGCTATCCAGTGGATCGAATTGATTGACTAAGCCGGCTGCTTTTAAAAGTCGAAAACCAAGTAAACGACTTTGCGCTGCTGGATAGGGTTCACTGAAAAATAGCCAAACATGACCACCATTACCGGAACGCGAGCGCTCTAAATAAGCTGGGATGTGATAATGTTCACATTGAGCAATAAATTTTGTAGCGTCCTCTTGCCACGAAGTCTGGTCAAAATCAGCTACTAAAAAATGAGAAGTGTTATCTGCTAGCATTGGATAAATGCCAACCACTAACTCACCTTGTAAGTGTTGACGAACATGTTCTTGGGTCAGAGCAGTGTACACACAGTTCTGACATGGTTGACCCTGGGCCTTAGTACAAATACCGCGCTTCCATTCATTCTGACAGACGGGTGAATACCCAGATTTTAAACCATCACGTGATTCCCAGCGTTTCGCAAAGATCTCTGGCCTACCTTTAAATAAAGATAAGAAGAGTTTAATTTTCTCATCGGGTGTGAGCATGGTCAGGTTTTATCTGATTTTGGTAGTGATCGTTTAGGTTTAGGTGCTGCTAAAAAATTTTCATTACTGACTACTTTTTTACCCGTTTGTTGTTCAAGTTGCTTACGCGCATTACCGGCAATAGCACCGCCTTTTTTGGCTGAATGGGCATTTTGATTAAAGCCTTCAGCTTGATCTTCTTGGGCAATTTGGCGAGTTGAAAGTTCCGCTAACGCAGTGAAAATTAGCTCCGCTTCGGTCATATGACCACGTAGATTGTGCCCTTTCAATTTCTTCAGTTGTTTATGTTCGCTGACATTAATCCCGCTCCATTCTTTGTGAATAATATTCGTTAGCATGGCATATTCTGATTGCTCTTCCACTTTGTGATTTTTCCAATAGTCAGTCAGCTTATTTCGGGTTTCTTGGCCAAGCATGCGCTTCTCAATCCATTTGTCAGAACGACCCAGTTCTTGCCAATTTTCTCTAGCTCGATTTAACCCTTGTTCCGGATCTACCGTTTCTTGTAGGCGTTCATAGCCAACTTTTGCTAGCCATTGCTTAAAAGGCTCGGCTTTTTTAGATGGGATGCTTTGAATAATCCGTAGCATACTTTCAACATCCGCTACATCCGTAAGATATTTTTTACCATCCTTAGCCATTAATTTCAGTTGGTTACATTTTGTAACTACCTGACTACCTTCCTTATTTAGACGGTTTTTAAGGACTTTCCAGTAGTTATTAGGATTAGCACTGTCTGCTAAAATGCCAACCACATCAACTACACTAAAATACCATTTTTCTTCAGCCTCAACCCAAATGCGACGGACTGGGCTATGTTCGAATAAAATGATTGATTTCATAAATACTAAAAACTATGGGGTTAAATTTCATAACCATTATAGCTCAAATAGAGCCTAAAATAAAGAGCACAAGCCTTTACAATCCACGTCAGTAGGTCGGAATTCCCGACAGACTGCATTAACGTCTAATTGGTTATATTTTTTAACCTGCTTTTGGTAATTTCAGTAGTCCTTTCTTTAATCTTGATGTAATCAGCTGCTTAATAGCATCCTCTTCATCATAGCCATGTAAACGGCCTGTTAGTATTCCCATTCGAAATGTTAATCCATCAGACATTAGTGACCAGTTAGTTGTTACTAAATTCTTTTCAAGCAACTTAGTCAAAGTTCTGATACTTTCGTACGACTGACACGTTGACTCAACTTGGACTAAAAAGCCAATCTGTACATCCTTATTAACCACCGGCTGTTCAAAGGTGATCTGGGCATATTGCTTTTTTGTAACTAGTACCTATTAGCCCAAAAGCGATATGAGCAAATTCTTTCTCTATGCACGAAAATCAACGGACGAGCCGAATAGGCAGATTTTGAGTATTGAAGCGCAAATAACCGAGTTGCGTGAGTTCGGTCGGCTCGAACGCCCAACTGCGGGAGTGGAAGGTGGAAGTGGAATTCAAAACGCCCTGGAATTTGCTAACCAAAACGCCCGCTCGTGCGGACGTTGAGTTTGCAAATTTTCGGACACATCCTGTTTGGCTGGGGCGGCAGGATTCGAACCTGCGAATGGCGGCTCCAAAGGCCGCTGCCTTACCGCTTGGCGACGCCCCAATTATGCAAAGCCAACGTACTATAACGTTTTTTAACGTGATTGTAAAGGGTTTGTCTTGAATATTATTGTTGAATATAACATTACCTTGCTACACTTTACTGATCAGTACTTTTATTAGTATACTTAGTGTTATGCAGACGCCATTGTATCAAGAATATCGCTGCCCAAATGATAATAAATTATTATTTCGTGGCTTACTGATCGATAGCGAAATTGAAATAAAATGTCGCAATTGTAAACAATTAGTTGTGCTCAATGGTACACCTAGTAATGCTTGGCTGTGTTTAAAAAAAGATTGCCCACACCGCGAGATTGACTAGAGGTTAAAAATAGCATAAAATTTTTCCGCGCTAAAGCAACGCGTTCCTTTAGGAGCAAAATGTCTCGAGAAGAACTACTTAGTGATTACATGGTTTTTTGGTGTAGACATTTTCCTGAATATCATCAAGATCGTGATGATTTTCTGGCCAGTATTAGTGAAGCCACTGATGGCCAAATGAGTAAGCGAGCAGACCATAACATGGTTGGCTACCAGGATAAAGTAGCCGCTGGTTATGGTGTGTATGAAGCCAGCCATTTCCAATTGGCCACCATGGATCATATCCTGGTTCAAATTTTAGGAAGACTGTCACAACCAGTTGGCCATCTGGTGTCACTCGGTAGTGGCCCAGCTAGCTACGAATTGTGGCTACTGAAACATGGTTTTATAGAGCAAGTAACCCTGCTTGACCATAGCCCAGCTATGTTGGCTCGAGCACGGGTCATTGCCGAAGCTATCGGCTTGTCTGATAGAGTAACCACTATTGTTACTGATATCAGCCAAAATCAGCTAGCTACAGCCTCGGCTGATGTGGTATTTTCGATCAATGCTATGCATTGGTCGCAGAAATGGCGGCGTTGGATCCATGAGGCCAGAAGAATTGTGAAACCAGGTGGACTAGCTTTTTTGAGTTGTTCTCTAGAAATGCCTCGCAGTGGCATTCAAGTTGAGCAACTTGCTAAAGAAGTCACCGCGGGATTGGTTGTGAAAAATCATGGTCTGATTATGCCTCCTCTACCCACTGGGGATGGTATGGCTTATATATCTTGTCGTGACCACCACCACAGATACATCGGCCAAGCGAACCAGAAACCGATTTTATGCCCAGTCGAAGCTGCCCAAAAATGTCGCGATAGCCAGCGGAAAAAAATAAACAGAATCGGCGTGGTAATTAATGATGCCAGTCCCGAGGTGAGTAAGCCAAAAATAATCACCAGTGAAATTGGTCGATAGATTTCACTAAATAAGGCCAGTGGTATCAGTGAGGCGGTGGTAGTGAGCTTGGTTAAAATCACTGGCCGAAACCGAACGCCAGAAGCCCAACTGATGGCGCGCTTATCATCCCAGCCCTCGTGTTCAATTTTTTGACGAGCAGCATCAATAAAAAAGATAGCTACATTTTCTACAATTCCAACCAAAATAATTAACCCGATGATTTCTAAAAATCCAAATTGACCCCTGTTCCATAACGACAAGGCTGGAAACACTCCTACAAAGCTTAATGGCACCGCAAAAATAATCACTAACGGCTGTGTAAATGAGTTAAAAAATACTGCCAGCACAATGTATGATAATACCACAGCTAAAATTAATGCCAAAAATAATTCTTGAAACGATCGATTATTTTCAGCGGTAGATCCCTCGCTGAACGCTTGAACATTTTCTGGAAAATATTCTACCAAAGCATTAGTAACGGCGACAGCGTGTTGCTGGTCGGTATAGCCAGACGCTAATCGAGCTTGCACCACAGCCAAGGTTTGGCCATTCACTCGCCGAATTACCGTTGATCCAATGTTCGTTTGAATATCAGCCAACTGCTGTAACTGTACCGTAGTACCGGTGAGCGTTGGTACTGACAGCTGTTCTACATCAATCACGGTGGTTGGGTCATCGGCCTGTTTATCAAGATAAATCTCGACTGGTTCACCATCCACTAGAGCGTTACTAATACTTTGATCATTAATCACAAACTGTTGTTGCAGTGCACTGTGCACAAAATAACTAATGGGGCCTTCGGGAAAAATGGCCCGATTCGTTAGTAAAGCATGGCGTTGTAATTCAACATCAATAACCGGTTGTGATTTTTCTGTATAGCCGTCATCCACTTTAGTCACTAACCGCCTGCCGGTACAGTCATCAACAATAGTCACTGTACCATCAATCAAACAGACCCGTTGAGTAGCTAGGCCAATGGCTTGAGCCGCCGTTTTTAATGCGGTCGGATCAGTTGCTTGCACCGCTACGCTGACTTGATAATTTGGTTCTGGCGAGCCATAGGTACTTGGTTTGATGACCAGATCAAAAAAATCTGTCCGCAACTCGGCTAAACGTTGATCAATCGCCCAGGCAATATCTGATCCTAATTGAACGCGATCATGCTCATCAGTTAAATTCACAAAATACGAATCAACACTTTCTACTGGATAGATATGTTTAACTTCTGGTTCTGCCGCCGTTCGGCGTAATACTTCGGCGCGCAGCTGCTGGCGCTGGGTGGCAGTGGTGGCGGGTTTCCATTCTTGTATTAACAGTAAGGTTGAAACATCGTTAGTAACAGAAAACTGCACTACCTTCATAGCCCCACTATTAAATAACACACCAGCTACCAATAACGGCACCACTAATGCTACTGTAATAATAGCCAAGCGCTGCCAAGCTGAACTGGCTAAAATTTTGGTATTCAAACGAATTAAACCACGAGCCAGGCCCCATAAATTTTCCGTTTCGTTTTGGGTGGCATGTTTTTTTGGTCGTAATACAATGCTGCCAAACCAGGCTAAAAAAATCAGCGGCACAATGTACGAACCAACAATGGCTGGAATAATCGTGATAGGAATATAAACAAAAACAGCGCCCAATAATCCCGACACTACCGCAAACGGAGCAAACACAATTACATTAGTAAGGGCGGCCAAAAACAATCCAACGCCAACATCTTTCACCGCTGCTTGAGCAGCACTGATGCCGCGTAAACCAATATCGATTTTCCGTTGAATACTTTCCAACAGCACTAACGCTGGATCAACTACTAAACCAATCACTAACACCAACGAAAATAATGCCAGAGTATTAAGATCTTCCCCGATGATATACAAATAAATGTTAGAAAATACCAGGCTCAAAGGTATGGCTAAAGCCGCAATAATAGCGGCTCGCCATGATACAAAAGCTAACATCACTAAAAATACTAATTGAATACCGCCTAGTATCCACCCAAGGTGTTTGGCTGGTCCGGCAATATCGAGTGGTGTTCCAATTAAACCACCAATCACTTCATCCACTTGCTGGGCATTTTGGGTATTGCTACTGAATTCCTTAACAATAAATAAGTTGCCCTCACCGGCTTCGGCGGTTGGTTCAACAATCACCGCAGCAGTATACTTGGCCAAAATATCATTAACAGCTTGTTGATAATCCGATAATGATGCTTCGGCGATGGTACGAATATGCAGTATCACTGCTGGTAACACCAGGGCTTGGCCGCGTTGTTTTAAAGCAATTAAACTATCATCATCAGTAAAACTATATTCCAGGCTAACGGTAGCGACCTGCTGTAACACTAGGTCGGGTTGCAGTGGCAGTTGGCGAACGGTATCAATGGTCACATCTGGAAATGACATACTGATAGCATACTGTTGGCCATCTAACTCAACATCAGATACTACCGGTAATTGCTCACCCAGTGATTGTAATTGTCGAGTAATCTCACTGATTGTTAAGCCACTGGCCATCAGCTTTGTTTGATCGATTCGTACTACTAGGCGTTGCTCGATATCTACCATTGGGGTAATCGAGGCGGTGGCTGATAATTCATTCAAATCGGCCTGCAATTGTTTGTACTGTTGGTAGATAGCTTGATGATCAGTGCTAGCTACTGCTAAAATCATGTCGGGACCAGAAATTTCGGGTATGGTCATTTGTGGTTGTTCAGCAGTATCAGGCAAGGTAATACTATCAAGTGCCGAGGCTACTTTTGATCGTACTGTTTCGGTACTAGCCGATTCGTGTAAGCGCAAGGATAACACCGACAGTGATGGATTACTCCATGAACTATACGTATCAATTTCTGGAATATCTTTAATAGCGCCTTCCAGTGGGGTAGTAATATCAGCCGCCACACTTTCGGCAGTAGCGCCAGGATACAGCGTGCGTACAAAAATAACTTTTATTTCTGGTTCGGGAAAACCAGTGGTGCGTAACAGGATGGTTGTACCAAGGCCTAAGGCAATAAAAAAAATCAACAATAAAATTGTCAGGCGATGATTGGCCAAAAAATAACTGCTTAGGCGCTGGTGAATAGTAGGTTGTGGCGATTGCATCCGGCAGTACTCTAGCCTATTTTACCAAATAGTACAACAATGCGATGCTACCTGATTTTTTAACTTGCATTGTGGCAATATCTACGGTGCTGCTGACAGAAAATTGTTTCTGCTTTGGTTGAATGCTGATATGCAGTTCTGTTACGATACTATTGGTGGATAGACTAGTTCTATGTTTATGTTTTAGTTTATTATTTTTTGTTAGCTGTACGGTGGTTATTGTAACCTGATTGTTATGGCTTACTGCCAGTATGATATCATCAGTATTATCGTTATAAAAATCTTTCAATTTCAATACTCGCTTGGTACCGCTTGTGCTGCCAATAGTGCTATGATCAACCATATCGCCATCTTCATATACTTTTAACACTTGGCCATTAGTTACCAGTAAACGATGTTGATTGGTGCTGATGACGTAGGTAAATTTCTTTTTTCCACTAAATGGGTTGATTGTTTCGGTAGTGCCGTTGGCATACGTTAGTTTGATTGTGCCATTATCGCGCTTTTTCACTTTGATAAGTTTGCCACCAATCTTCAATACTTCAATGGTTCGTTCAGCAGTACTGGAATTATTCGATAAATCAGTCGCTGTATAGGTCACTAAATATGTGCCTGGTACAGCAGTATTGACTGCACTACTATCAATGACAATGTTGGCTGTGACATCACCATCAATATCATCCACCGCGGTTGCTCCTGCCTCGGTATAGCTATCCCCTACTATCAATGTAATAGTTTCATCACCGAGCAAAGTGAGTGTTGGTGCTGTACTATCTTGATACTCGTACGCTCCAATATCACAGTAGCCACTACGAGCCAAGCTGCGTTGATCGGTTGTTAGGTCGATACCGTCAGCATCCACACAGGCCACACTCGGTACTACATTAATGGCGGGGCTAGTAGCAGCTAACGCCACCGTGGGTGAAAAACCACCATTATCGGTTAAGCCACTACTAGAAAAATCACCAGCCACATTGACTAAATCGGTAGTTTGTAAAGTGAACTTATCGGTACAGCCAGTAGTGGTGGTTACTAAATTATAGCCGCCAGAAGTAAGATCGGTTTGACCAGTGCATTCTGGTGCCACATTGCTGGTATCAATATTACCGGAAAAAATATTGCCGCGCATAGTAGCTGTAACAGCAGTTGACCAAAATATTCCGCCGCCACCAGCCGCGGCTGTATTATTATAAATAGTATTATGGATCAGCGTGCTGGTAGAACTATCTGTTAAATGGATCCCTCCACCCGTGGTACTGGTGTTACCGCTAATAGTAGTGTTTGTTACGGTCAGAGTAGCCTGGGAAAAAATGCCACCGCCTGCTCCAGCTGCAATATTATTGCTAATGGTTGTACCAGTGATAGTGATACCGGCACCGGTGAGATTATAAATACCGCCGCCCTGGCCTACGCTGGCAGTATTATCACGGATAATGCTATCAATTAGGCTGATCGTGCCTTGATTGGTAATGCCTCCACCAGTAACAGCCGAATTATTTTCAACAATAATTTCAGTAGCTGTTAGAGTAGCACCACTATCAACGCGCAGGCCAGCACCGGTATTAGAAGAGCGCAGGCCATTACTGAAGGTTAACCCAGTGAGCTCGACTGTACCGGCTTGTACTCGAAAAGCTCGATCACTGGTCACTGAACCATTAGCGTCAATAATAGTAGTACTGGCTCCGGCTCCGGTAATAGTAACAGTGGTACCAGATTTATCGACTTCTAAATCGCCAGAATCAGCTCCAGCGGTTAAACTTAAAGTATAGGTGCCAGCCACCAGATTAATAGTATCATCCGTACCAGTACTATTACTTTTATTAATAGCTTCTCGCAACGAACAAATGCCACCACCATCTTCTTCGGCATTGCAGCTACCATCAATAGTAGGATCATCGGTTACATCAACAATAAAAATTTTAGCACTGGCGGTTTGGCTAAACAACACACCAACTATAATACAACTGGTAATGCTTAGTAATTTGATAGGCATGTGTTACTATTATACTCATGCGCCATCGAAATACAAGCTGGAATCGGGTGGCTGATTGGTATCGTGATTATTTAGACCAAACGAATACTTATCAGCGTACTGTTATTTTTCCACGCACGGCTGAACTGCTTCAGCCCAACGCTGGCGGGCATTACCTTGATATTGCCTGCGGTGAAGGATCGTTCCTGGCATATTTACACCAGCACTACCATGTAAAAAACCTGATGGGTTTGGATGCTGCGCCAAAATTAATTCAAGCGGCCCGGGCTAAAAAAATTACTGGTGCAAAATTTGTAGTGGGTGATGCACAACACTTCAGCCAATTATGTGCTGGTCAACAGTTTACTGGTGCCAGTTGCATTTTGGCACTGCAAAATCTTAATCCGTTTGCACCGGTACTAGCCGAAGCCAGCCGAGTGTTACTACCCGGCAGTTATTTTGTGATCGTGTTAAACCATCCTTGTTTTCGATTACCACGGCAAAGTGGCTGGGGGTGGGATCAACAACGCCAACTGCAATACCGTCGGATTGATCAATATATATCATCGTATCAAGTAGCCATTAGCGCGCATCCGGGTAAATCTCCTTATCTGACCACCTATTCATATCACCGACCATTACATAGTTACAGCGCGGCGTTGCATGAAGCTGGCTTTATGATTCAAACTATCGAAGAATGGACCTCACCAAAACACAGTCAACCAGGGCCACGGGCCAAAGCCGAAAATCGAGCCCGCCAAGAATTTCCTTTATTTTTAGCGCTTAAAGCAGTAAAACGACCCCCTATTCAACCATTACAGTGACAACATTCGATTTATGCTTTTTCCACTTGGCTTTAAATTCAACGTCATTTTTTAAGCTTAGCGCTAATTTAATACGACCGTTTTTATTGGATACTACCTTGGTTAACACGAACCAATTCGACTTACCGGGTGTTCGATACAGTATGCTCACTGTTTTATGATCTAATCGCTGACCAGTTTTGGCATTGGTTAATGTAACCGCTAAATTAAATTCTTCATCAACAGCTACGGTATCAGGATTAGCTTTAAGCGTTATGGTAGCTTTGGTGCTGGCTAAGGCAGCTGGTGTAGTGCTAATGAATACTGCGACCAGCAGGCTAGTAGTAAGTAGACGTTGAAGCATAGTACTAAAATTAGGTATTAATACATTTAGTATAACACGGTTCGGCTAGAAAAAAATACCTGCTCATTTTCGTCACTGCCACTGCGCTCATCGCTCCAGGTGAGATACACAGTGCCATTGGGGCCAAGGGCTGGTGATGGAAAACGCACTTCAAGAGCACCTTCATCAGTAACCCGTTCTAACGCACTCCAACTATCACCGTAATCAGTGCTGTATTTGGCCGCAATATCCGCTTGCACATCGGTATCACTAGTGCGATCACGTTCATCCTTCCAAAATAACCATATCACATCAAGGCGTGGATCAACTACCCAAAATGGAAAGCGGCTAAAATATTCAGTTAATTTTACTGGTGTTGTCCAAGTAACACCGGCGTCACTGGAGCGCGTATAGTAAATACCAATACCATCACTATCATACACCATCACCCCTAAATGAATGGTGCTAAACCGATCCACCACCACGTCGGGATCCCACTCCACTTGACTGGTAGCCATACCGGCTCGTTCGCTAAAGATACTGCCGCCATCAGTTGAAACGGCTACGTACACATCCCAATCGTTACCATCTCGATTATCCCGCCAGGTGATGGCGACTACGTTACCATCACCCAACACAGTAAAGCGTGGCCAAGCCGAGTGTCCGGTATTGTTGGTATTGAGTTGGAGCGGTGTAGAAAAACTAGCTCCTTGATTGATTGAGTATAGAACACTTTGGTATACACTGTGGCGGAATCAGTATCACCGTTATGCCAAGCAATATGAATATGGCCACTATCATCAACCGTAATTGATGGGGTAGCCGCATCAAATGAGGCAGTATCGGTTAAACTAATCGGCTGACTCCAGCTACTACCTTGATCAGCTGACTGAATATAATACAGCGCATTGCCAGTGGCAGTGGTAACCAAATACGCTATATGCACGGTGTTATCTGGTCCAACTGCGATATTACCGCCAAACGAAGCACCATTACTATTGGTGATATCTTCGCTTATCGTCCAGGTAGCTCCCCCATCAGTTGAATTACCGTAATTAATATATAGCCTACTGCCAGTAGCCACTGTCCAGGCGGCGTGTAACATATTATTACTATCCACGGCTAAACCATGTCCAACCGATCCGCCGCCATTATCAATATATAATTCATCTGTCCAATTAGCCGATATCACTGTAGGAGTAGTAACAGCAGCACAGTTTTGCTCAACCAAATCAAGGATGCCATCGTTATCATCATCACTATCCCGTTTATCCTTATAGTCGTCGTTGTCATGATCGCGTTTATCGGCTGTAACTTCAGCGTCATCAGTAATTCCATCATTATCGTCATCACTATCAACACTATCAGCTAAATCATCGTTATCATGATTTAATTTATTAGCGATTTTTTCAAATTTATCGCGCACGCCATCACCGTCGTCGTCTTTTTGGCTCGATACTAACTTGGTTTCGGCATCATTCCTAATGCCGTCATTATCTTTATCAAATAAGTAGCTATCCTGGCTATCGAGTAAGCCATCACCGTCGTCGTCATCCTGACCATTTTTTCTACCATCGTTATTACAATCGAAAATAGCATCGCCATCATCATCCACTTCAACGCTATTCAAATAACCATCTTGATCACGATCGCCGCCAGCGGCGTACACCACCGCTGCGCTAGTGAATAGTGTAATCAGTACAAGGCGACGAATCATGCGGTGGCCAAATGTAATGTATATGTTTTATTGGTTTGATACCGCAATAACGCTTTGCCCTTCTTCGACTTCAATAGCAGGGTTTTCTTCTTGACAGTGGTTTTTGAGGGAGTGACACTTTTATTGGTGGCAGTAACACTATCGTATTTTTTTAGGGTGGCGCCAGCCAGATTCACTTTGACAATGGACAGTAACACCTTGGCTTTACTGCGTGAGGTGATAACGGCTTCCACGGCACCATCGTTACGGACATCGAGCAGTTTGAGGGAATTGACACTATAGCGTTTGGTTTTGGATAGCGTTACCGTTGTATCAACCACGCCAGTGAAGACATTTAATAAGGCTACGTTTTTACCGGTTGGCTGCAACGCCAACACATAGCCAGTGTCTTGGTACTGTACCACTGCTAGGGCATCATCTCCTCCAGTAAAGGCGCTAAAGGTGTACACCGAGTTATCGGCATAGGTTACTTGCACTAATCCATCCGTGGTAGCGGTAATAGCAGTAATTGCCGTAGCAACAACTGCGGTATCGGTACTATCCAGAGTACTGTAGTAGGGGTGAGCTCCATTTTCCGTAGTGGTATTGGCTTCATCAATACTGCCATCACCATCGTTATCAATGCTATCGTTGCCTATTTCTACTCCATTATTTGGGATGGTATCGTTGGTATCGGTGGCATTGGCGACGTAGCCAGCTGGGGCGGTGCTGCTGCACACCATAGTGGTAACGACTGGGTCACCCAGAGTATCGGCATCACTATCGGCATAGTAGGTTTGATTGGCTGTCACGGTGGCATCGGCGTCGTTACAGTCGGTGCCGGTAACTAAAAGGCCGGTTGATCCAGGCGTTCCATCATGATCCCCATCAAATGAAGCATACAGTATATAGGCAGCTCCTTGCCCAGAAGTATATAGCGGAGCACCAATCACTGCCTCATCAATATCATCACCATTCAAATCTCCCGTGGCAATCCATTTGCCGAAAGAATCATTTGTGGTGGTTGAACTCATGATAACGTCTGCAGTGGTTCCAAGAGCCAAAGAAGTCAAGGCTGTGCCACTGCCGTACACAATATAGGTAACACCGGTTCCATTTTGGTTTGGACCACCAATCAAAAGATCCTTGTAGTCATCGTTATTCACGTCTCCCACAGCCATAGCGGAGCCCACGATGTCATTGACCGTGCTGCCATTGAGTTCGATGAAAGTACTGGCAAGAGCGCTCGTTGGCGTAGTAGAAGACCCGTATTTTACATACACGGCTCCAGCAGAACTCGCCCCATCATCATTGCCGCTAGCTCCTAAAAATATATCGTCATAACCATCATTATTTATGTCCCCTACTCCCACATTTGTTCCAAGCGCATCACTCGCGGCCTCACCATCGAAACGGATTGAAGAAGAACTAAATTGAGCGCCTGTAAAATTCGTAGTGGATCCCATTAGAAGATAGGCGAATCCCGATGCCGAAAGAGAATTTGGACTTCCTGTGAACGCGCCAGCTAAAATATCATCCGCTCCGTCGCCATTCACATCTCCAACAGCTAAAGAAGTACCCACGCTGGCGTTGTTTCCGCCATTGTCAGTTGTACCGTAAAACCGCACCGCGCTTGATAAGCTCGTAGTACCAGTGCGCTGGGTTGCACTGGAATACACAATATAAAAAGCCCCTGTACCAGAACCACCCATGGCATTAAACGGCGCGCCAATCACAATATCATCATACCCATCAGCATTGATATCTCCTACTGCCACTGCACTGCCCGATTGTTCACCTAGTGCTACCCCAGTATAAGACGGTAAAGTTGATAATAAGCCCGAGCCCACTGCTAAAGATGCTGATCCATACAAAATGTATGTTTGTCCAACCGCTGTTGAACCTTTTCTTGCACCAATGACCACGTCATCATACCCATCGGCATTCAAATCTCCTGTAGCTAAAGCAATACCTGCTTCATCACCCGTTGAGCCTGTATATACTAAAGAATTTGAGGGAGACAGTGTAGTAGTGGATAAAGCCATTACTCCGCCAAAAACGATATTGATGCCTCCAGCTGAAGTTCTAGACAAAAAAGGAGAACCAATAATCATATCGTCATAACCATCGCCATTAACATCCGCCATAGCGGTGGCACGCCCTGCATTCACGGAAGCAGAAGCTCCTGATATAACAGGTAACGCGCTCGTGGAAATACTCGTAGATGCATGGGCCATAGATGGTAGCGAAACAAGTAACAGCCCGAACGAAAGAATACCTAATAGAGTGAAACGACTTTGAATTTTGCTCATAATTGCATCCATTAACTTTATTTTAGTTCTTAGATTATACCAAGCTATTTTGAACAATGCCATGATAACATTTTTATGATAGTATTGGTAGATGACAGCATATTATCGTGCCAGTATCGTACTAGTTAGCTGCTGTGTTTGGTTATTGGCTAGCAGCCTGCCAGCCTATAGCAAACTTGCTCCGCCATATCATCTCTCGGCCAGTCAACGCACTACTCGATCAGTTAAATTAACTTGGGATAAAGCTACAACGACAACAGTAAAATATTATAAAATTAAAATTACCAGCCACGGAAATATACTTTACACCGCCAATACCACTGATACCAGTGCCATGATACATCGGTTAGCACCGCATACCATTTATACGGCCCAAGTTAAAACCGTCAACGTTACTGGTCGAGCCAGCGCCTACTCGACCATACAATTTACAAGCAAACCAAGCAGCCTCACCGGTACGCAACCGCGTTTGATTGATATGCTGGCACATGTGAATATTAAAACCACTGAACCAGCCTTAACAGATTTACAAACTGTGCTAACAGATTGGAATATCTCGATGATGAATTTAATGCCGGTGCCAAATGCGCTAAAAGATGCTGCTAATGGCTATTCTGAAAGCCGGCTGCTTAACTTTATTGGTGAACACAATATTCAATTTCGAACAGTATATGGAGGCAACACATTAAACCCTATTTTGCATGCTTTGGGTGGCACGGCCAACTTGGCGCTAGCAGATATTTATCCTAATGGCCTAGATAACGAAGCTGAACTATCTGGTTTGTTGGCGGATACGCAAGCCATTGCAACTGATGCCACTACCTGGACAGCTACGTTTCAACAACAAGCAACCGAAGCCGCCCAATCAGGCGATTATATTGGTTTTGGTGAATTATCACCCGTACATTACTTTTCCAGCAGATAGTGAGTTAATGCTATGGCTAGCTGATTTAGCTGCCGAATACAACCACTACCTATAGCACTATGATGGCTAATCATCCTAATTTATATCTTACCATCAAAATGCGTAAGCCCAATGAAGCAACAAAATCATACCCATTAAATAGCACGGGGCAGTTACGATCGAACTGGCTTGATTTTATTACCCAGTATCGCGATCGCATAATGATTAGTTCGGATAGTAAATACTGGGGGAGTACGATCGTTAATACAACAACAGCCGATAGTTTAAGTGATGATGCCATTGGAGCACTTGAACCGATTCAAAAATTACTAGATCAATTACCAAAAAAGATTGCCCGTGATTTAGCTCGAAACAATGCTGCAGCGTTTCTTGCCAAATGACTTAAAACTGCTATGATACTTTGGCTTTTATTTATAGGGGTATAGCTCCCGCCTTCGCTAAAGCTACGGCGCGGCAAACAGTTGGTAGAGGTTCGTTGGTCTTTATCCTGTGATAAATTCCTACGAAGCTCTAACATAGTTAGAGCGTAGTAGAATAGGGGTATAGCTCAGCTGGTAGAGCGGCGGTCTCCAAAACCGCGCGTCGCGGGTTCGAGTCCTGCTACCCCTGCTGACGAACCGTTATTAGAACCGGCTTCAATGCCGGTTCTTTTGTTACCAAAGCGTTCGCATCCAACAATGCCTTAACCACCTTTGTAGGTTCTACAGAAACGATACTTTTATTCTGAACGACTAACCTATCCCAGAATAGATTTAAATAGCGCCTCTTGAGCCTCTCAGGGGCTTTGATATAAGCCGAGTGAATATCCCGCGTAAACTCCAATACGACTCGTATGGGGTCAATTTCAAAATTACGCTCAGCGTCTAAACGTTTCAGCTCTTTATTCAAAGCCTCTAGTTCATCCACGACAGTCTTACGGATACGACCAAAATCCTCATCTGAAATAACGTCTTTCAATAACTTATCCTCTGCAACATTTCTTTTTTGTTCAACCGCTACTCTTTGGTTAATGATCGTTTGACGCTCTTTATCAATAACACCTTTTCTTTTCTCAAAAATGGTTTGCAGTCTACCCACTAATGTTTGTTGCAACTTATCAGAAAAATGCAGGTTCTTAAATAAATTAGCGGCCTCATCTTCCAGATCATTCACTTGAATAAATGGCTCGTCACAGGCCTTGCCTTTCGGGCAACGATAATACGACTTATTCTTTTTAGGGTGATGCTCGGCGGTCATTCTTGCCCCACAGACACAATAGATAAAGCCTCGCAGTAGAAAAGTATGCTTACGACGACGGTTATCTTTTCCTCCATGCAAGTATAAAATCCGTTGAACCTTATCAAACGTCTGTTCGTCAATTAAAGCTTCATGTTGACCTTTATGCTCCTCTTGTTTCCAAATCAGTTTACCTAAGTAAAATTTATTCTTCAGAATAGAGTTGATAGCGTTTTTGCCTACTGATCTATTCTGATGGTTTCTAAAACCATTTTGGTAAAGTACGTCACCAAGCTCACGAACTGAATAATTTCCTGTACTAAATAATTTAAACGCTTGTTTGATGTACTTGGAACCTTGTGGGTCAGTCTTGATAATGTTCTTTTCAAACTCGTTTTTAACATTCAAATAGCCCAACGGTGCTTGTGTTGGCCACCAGCCTTCCTGGGCTTTTCTTTTCATGTTATTTCTAACCTTGCGCCCATTCTGATCAGACTGAAGTTGATTTACAGCAGCTAGTATAGTATCAAGCAGATTGCCTTCCGGTGTGTCATCTATGCCTGGCTGTGAGGCTGACATTAACTGGACTCCTTGTTTCCTCAAGAGTGCCATGATTGTTAGGTGATCTTGAGTATTGCGAGCTAATCTGTCTGTATCTTGGACAATAACTGTTTTAACTTCAGGATTGTCATTGATAAAACTTAACATCTCTTGCAAGGCGGCACGATTTATCTTAGTAGCGCTCCTTCCAGCATCTTCAAATACTTTTATTATCTGAAGTTCTGAACGTTTAGCTAAGTCTTCACATATCTGTTTTTGTGTACCAAGAGAAAGACGTCCAGGTCGTGCCTGTTCTTTTGTTGAGACACGAATATAACAAACCGCTTTATCCATCTTTATTATTATCATTGCTCGTATTTATAGCGGCCATCATTCTTTCACTTGGTGACCAATGCATGCTCATAATACCATTCGTAACAACTTCTGCACATTTTGCATCTATAGACCCATCCTGCTCTAGGGTTTTTACAGTTTGTCTCATAAGCTCTGATTCAGTTTTTTTACCAAGATCATATACCCAATCACTTAGCAACATTAATATCCAATACGGAACAACCAACGCCAAAACAATATTTATTACTAATGCAATGACAATATTTGTTAAGCCAGGCCATAGAGTGCATTGATTAGGTATGTCAGAAGTAAAATAACATCCGAAGTAACTGAAATCTAACGCGCTAACCATGAATAAGTAGGCAACCACAAATGATAATAAAAAGTTCACTATCCAAATTTTTCTTGGATACAATTTTTTTTCATTAACGTGAATATAATATGATGCATCAACTGCTCTAAATACCATTTTCGTAGACTCTGATACTTTTTCTTCCTCATATGTAAACCTGCCTTTACGCTTATCTAACCACCGTCTCATAGCTTTCTTTATGAGTTCAGGATGCTTATCACGGTAGACTTTATAGTAACACGTGTAACACAAGCCACCTCCTCTGTGTTTGGTTTCTTGTGTACCGCAACGCTTACACTGTGGGTGCAGGCGTGACCACGTGTGGTACTGGGGGAGTTGTATTCCATTATCTTTATTCATATTTTCTTATCAATAAACCTTATTATTAAAAATAAAGGCATCAGAATTTCTTAGGTTCCTTTCAGTGTCTTTAATGGCATCCTGAGTCGCTGTAATAAGGCTAGAATAAGTAACCGTCTCATTTTCTAACGATTTGATCCAACTGTTGGTTTTTACAATTGCGGATTCACATTGTGGCTTGAAAGAATTAATTTTCTCAATGATCTTTTCTGTTGTTACCGGCTTATGATCTAAATAACATTCTGGATGATGATACTCATTAAGCCAATCCTCATCAATATCAAACCCTTTAAGAAACCAATCCATGTCATCTTCTGCTAACTGATCTCTCGTAGTGAAGCTTTCTTGGCACCAGTCATAGTACTCAACCTTATTACTCATAACATTATTGATTTCGCTGCAGTCAACTATCCAGACAGAACCAAGTGTAGATGCAATTACCCCTGGTACAATCATCTTTGTAGTTTCGCTCATAGTAAGAACTCCATTAATCGCTGGCTCTTTTAATACAGAGTTATATAGTGCTAAAGTCTCTTCATACTTATTAGCTTCCTCTAAAGATTTATTATATTGTTCTTTGGCCACTTCTTTTATTAGTTCCTGTTCTTTATTATATTTGTATTGATCATAAGCTTTTTTTGTATAAGGCCAACTTACCACTAGTAATATTCCAAACACTAACACCGTAATTATTAGTAATAATATTTGATTGAAAGTAATTTTTTTCATACTATCATAATTGATTAATAATTTTTCTTAAATCTTTTTCCTCAACGTGAACATAGCGTTGGGTGGTAGCAATATTCTTATGCCCAAGCAACTCTTTGATCTGAACCAGATTAGCATTAAGACGTAATAAGTCGGTCGCAAATGTATGTCGCAAGCTATGCACACCCAAATGTTCTTTGGTAATACCAGCTTTTCTTAAATATTTTTGTATAATCAAATATACTTCACTTGGAGAGATGCCGTAACCATCTTTTGTAACTCGCTTACGCTTACTTACAAAGACGTAAGCAATATCAGACTTTGGCCTAACCTCTAAATAGGCTTTTAAGAATTTTGCTGCTTCATTAGGTAATAAAATTTTGTCTTCATCGCCACCTTTACGGACGACTTTAATGCACTGACCTTCAAAATCAAGGCAGGTTACTTTTAATGAAACCAATTCACGCAATCGTATACCTGTATAGAGAAAGGTTTGAACAATTGCCATGTCTCGCTCAATGTAATAAGGCGTTGCAGTGCGTTTAATAGCCTCTAGGAGACGTTGTTTTTCCTCAGGTGACAGGAACTCAGATACCCTGTTACTGACCCGTATTGGCTCAACTTTAAGTGTTGGATCAAGCTCAATAAATCCATTGCGATGTAGGTACTTAAAAAATGATCTGGTTGTAGAAAGCTTACGTGCTGTGTTAGCGCTCTTGTCATAGGCATTTTTACGCACTACAGAGCTATCCTGAATGTGTTTGAGGAATGATTCAATATGCTGAGCAGTGACTTCACTAATTGACTTATCCTGAAGGAAAGCACAAAAGCGGTTTAAGTCACTTTCATACGCCTTAACCGTCTGAGGGCTAAGCCTGGTGCGTTTTTGGCTCAAAAATTGTTGTATCTCTGAATGCATACTTATCAAATAGTTTATCTATATCTTGTCTCCGAATGCGATAGTGATTGCCAATTTTGATTGCTGGAATTTTGCCCGACTTGCACCAGCGCCGTGCCGTGATTTGACTGATCTTGAGTAGGGTGGCTACTTCTGCAAGCGTTAAAATTTCTTCGTTTGAATTGATAATGGTAGACATAATAGTTATTTAATCCAGTTAATTTGCATTGCATATGAAGATGATTGACACATCTTAGGCTCCAGAGTATCGTGCTGATCACTTCTGGTGTTTTACATTGATCATACGGTTTCATAGGTACTTTCCATTAATCATCTCATCGTAATAACTATTTCATTGAGAACCTTGACGGGTTCTTTTCTTGTAGTATTGAGTTTGATCAGTTGGTATTGTTTCAGAGTACCTAGCACGTCTATGCCACCCTTTAATAATCTCGTTACTATATAGAACAAAGTGCAAGAAAGTGTACGGGGAGTCATCCCCACTCTCACAACCCTATTTAACTCAATTAAAGAGTGATTTTGTTGAGTACCTGGAGGTGATGGATTGTCGGTTAGTGTAGAAATGCCATTAAACATAATTGAATTTTAGTTTTTGGGAGGGGGTAGCTTAAAGTTGTGGTTCAAACTAGTTAGTTATCTCCCTTACTACCGTTACCGTTAAATATTGGGTGCTTGTACACCTAAGATTTCAGGGAATTGAAGACCTGGTTTTAAGCTGACCTGTAATGAACATTTCCCATTAAGATATTTAAACTTTGGACTGCAGTCGGTAAAATTTTTACTTCGTCG
>JACPGK010000012.1 GCA_016182495.1 Candidatus Kerfeldbacteria bacterium | reverse complement strand
TTATTTAAAAGACCACCTCAACCTGGTGACATCGTTTCCACGATCGGTCACTGGATACTTTGTACATTATGTCCGCATCTTGCTCGGCTACCAGATTTTATCCCTGGAATTAGCCTAAAGGGAATTTATGGGTTCAGGTGGATAAAGGTTGACTTATCCATAAAAATAGTATACCATGGCATTAAGTAAAATATCTAGAAATATGCAAGAATATTTAGGGCAACACACTTTTAGACTTTTTGATAGACCAAAGTTCGTGGATGGATTGACTTCTTTTATTGATTTCAGAAAACAAATGGATAAGTATAAAACTGATGAAACTGCTAATATGGCTGATGTCAATTCATTAGCGTCAGACTGGAAAGCAGTAGGCTCTGATATGCAGTCGGCTTTGTTGAAATATGGGCGAGAATCTTCCGATCGAGCATAATCAAGATAGTAATCCAGATAAGTCAGTAGCCAGTTTGACTCCTTTAGGTACCATAGTTGGTGTTTTTATTTTATCTCAAATTATGTCTTGATGGTATAAGTGTGGTTTTATCCACAACTAAGTTAGGCTACCGCTACTTGACCAGATTGATGGCATTGTATAGTATGCTGGTACACCTCGCAGACCACAGGTAGGTTAGCCATAAATCCTGTGCAGACGTGTAATCCCATTATTACAGTGGTGGTATTGTCTGCGGTGATCCGCAGATTTTTAATTAAACCGTTGTATGGCTAAAATGTATGGCTAAAACTCGTCAGCAAAAAACCCAGGCGATTGGCGACCTGGAAACAAAACTACAAGCTAAAGGGGTGGTATTTTTTAACCACACTGGCCTAAAGGTGCTCGATTTAGAAATCCTACGCAAGGCCATGCGTACGGACAATGGCCGAGTAGTAGTAGCCAAACGCAATTTACTGCTCAAGGCCGCCGCTAATGTTGGCGTTACTTTACCAGCCGATCAGCTCACTGGAGCCATTGCTATGGCTACAGCCGATGATGATATTCTGCCGGCTAAAGTAGTGGCTAATTTTAAAAAAACTCACGAAGCCGTGCAATTAGTGGGAGGCTTACTCGAGCAGCAATTCATTAATCAGCAGCAGGTCGCTGCTATGGCTAAACTGCCCGGCAAATCAGAGTTAATTGCCGCAGTAGTTGGCACTATCAAAGCCCCATTAAGTGGTTTAGCCAATGTATTGGCTGCTAACCTCCGCGGATTAGTAACTACCTTAAAAGCCATTCAAGAACAAAAAGTCTAAATTATAAATCTTAACTCATTATTTTATGTCCGAAGATACTCAAAAAACCGAAGTCACCAAAGCAGTACCAGAGAAGTTTAAAGCGCTAGTACAACAAATTGAAACCATGTCAGTGCTCGATTTATCTGAACTGGTGAAAGTGTTAGAAGATAAATTTGGTGTATCAGCCGCCGCCCCAATGGCTATGGCCATGATGCCAGCGGCCGGTGCCGCCGCCGAAGCGGTTGAAGAAAAAGATAGTTTCAATGTTGAATTAGCCGAAGTGGGCTCCAATAAAATCGCTGTCATTAAAGTGATTCGCGAAGCCACCAACTTAGGCTTAAAAGAAGCTAAAGATATGGCCGATGCTGCTCCCAAAGTAATTAAAGAGGGTGCTAAAAAGGAAGAAGCCGAACAGTTGAAGAAAAAGCTCGAAGACGCTGGCGCCAAAGTCAATTTGAAATAAACTATAGCTACAATCCTACCGTATACAGGCTATTGCCCGATAACACGTACGCGGTGTTGGTATCTTCATCGTAAGCGACGTCGCGTAAATCGTTAAAACGATCACTGGTGAGTTGTTTCGTCAAGTTGGCCTCGCTATCCAGTATTACTAGTCGTTGCGTTGCTGGATTCATAATCACAAACGGTGCCGTGGGGGAAGATTTGATTAATTTGGTAGAGCCGTTAAGGCTTGGGTTAAACTCCGGTACGGTAAAATCAGATGCTGTGCCTCCGTCGAATTTCAAAATTGCACCATCGTTTTGCAATACGTAAATTGAGCCATCAATATCAAAGGCTACGGCTTGACTGATATCCGCTGTTTCAGTGAGCCAATCACTAGCATTGCCATAGCTATCACCTGATTTTTGTTGACGATAGATTTGATTGTTGGCGATATCTAAGCTGTATAAGCGGCTACCAAAAATATCGAAGTCAATAATATCAGCGGTGGCGGGTAGGGTTATAGTCACCGGGCTATTTTTTTCGAGCACCGGATTAAACTGCACCACGCTATCATCGGTTAACAAGGCCAAGGCAGTGGCCGCTGAATCATTTTCAACGGTCACAAAGGTTTGATCGGTGGTATCATCGGTAATCGATTGACTGACAGTAGTATTTTCCAAATTCAGCCGATACACCGAGCCGGTAGAACGATCGAATCCAAAAATGTTGTTGCCAATTTTAGTAATCTGACCCACCGTGACATTGCTGCCGGCCGTACCAAAATCACCGGTGGGTTGTACATCAGTTAATACCGTTACTTTATTATAAACATTTAACACATCATCAATGCGCTGTCGTAAACTTTGTCCTTTAGTTTGATAAATTTCACTGTCTGTAGGAATGGTGGCTAAAGCGGTATCGGCCTGATTAATTAAATTGCGCGCACCAGCTTCATCTTTCATAATTTGTTTCGATTCAGCTTCGCCCAAATACTGCTCTACTTCAGCCACAGTTTGTTCAAATTGACTGGTTGTTTGCTGTTGTTCCACCGCAGTATCTTGACGCAGCACCATAATAATGAATACTACAAAAATAACACTAGCTACCACTACCAATATTTTGCGCGGACCGGTTAATTTTTGCCACCGCCGTTTGATATTGAAATCACCAGGTTGACGCCGTCGCCACCACTGCAGTAATTTTTTTAGCACATAGCCGGTACCTACAATGGTTTGAATGGCTACGTTTTTCAAGAATTCTCCCACCATCCGTAAAGTTTTACTGGCTGGTGATTGCGATCGAACATAATTCATCGAGCTGCGTCGAGTATCAATGATTTGTGGTTTGGCAGTGGTTAAAGTTTGGAAGCGTTTTTTCAGTGACGGCCAAATGGAAGGGGCCAGCAATTCACCGGTGGTTCGTTCTTGATTAATGAGATGCTGCATGGAATCTTGACGCTGATTAAATTCGGATCGATCCAATTCATCAATTGAAGTAGCATCGGTTTCTGCCCGAGTAGGCTTTTCTAATTTAATAATAATGCCGGCAATATTCGATAAGGTGTTACTTTCCGATAGGGTATCTTCAAACACTCGCACGGATTCGTCGGGAGCATGTTCTCCTACTATTCGGCGGATTTTTTCTAGTGATAAATAATCTAATATATTAGCGGTTGCTAACAGTATGCCACTGCGCTCGGGACATTGACCACTAATAATATTGCTAAAAAGCTTAAGCGGTTTAATTTCGCTATTGGCCGGTGCTTGTATAATATCAAGCATTTTATCAGATCGTACTAGCCAAGCTCCTACCGTACCAACGTAGCTTAAATGAATATCATTATTATGAATAACACCGAATACGGCATTGGTGTGATAGGCCCAAGCTTCACCAAAATCAGTGATAGCTTGTTGCACCACTTTATTCAGTTTTTGCATAGTGCGCTCAAAGGCTGCTTCCACGGCAAAATCGGTGGAGTGGTAGTAACCTAAATTGAACGCTTGATCCAGCCGATCAACTAATTCGGCATAAAATGGTTGCGGTTCGGTAAATTCAATTAAGGCAAAAGCCCGACCCAGATTTTTTTCTTCGAGCGGGCTAGGTTGAGAAATAAATACGTGAATAACCGAGCGATCACTTTCGGAATGATCTATAAATAACTCGGCCAGCACACCCTTTAACATGATGTATAGTATACTGAATTGATTTTAGCTTGGCAAGCTGACCCGTAGACCACGCCCCATTAAGAGAGTATACTACTAGGCATGCTTGATGAATTATTTGGTTCACGCACGCGGGTAAAATTGCTACAGTTATTTTTAACGCGCCCACAGGAACAATTTTATGTGCGCGAACTGACTCGTAAACTCGATGAACATATTAATTCGGTACGGCGCGAATTGAATCATCTCGAAACGCTCGGTTTAATTGGCTCGCAACAACGACAACGTAAAAAGTACTACCTGGTGAATACCCAGTTTAACTTGTATACCGAATTAAAATCCCTGTTTGTAAAAGCCCGAGTGGTGCTAGAAAAAGAATTTGTGGCTCATTTACAGCGGGTTGGCTCAATTCAATATTTATCTCTATTAGGGTTTTTTGTTGATGATGAAACCAGTGCCATTGATTTGTTTATTGTGGGCAGTTTGCCTAAAAAACATCTGGTGGCTTTGTTAGAGGATTGTAATGCCAAATTCGGGCGAGAATTACGCTATACTATTATGCCGACTGAAGAATATCATTATCGCCGATCGGTAACGGATAAATTTTTATATGCCATTTTACATAATCAGCAAGTAGTGGTGATTGATCGGTTCAGCGGCAAATAATCCTTGCCATTCGCTGCAATACTATAGTATACTTAACCTTATCTATGATAGAAATTATTGGCGGTTTATTTGTACTAGCAGGCTTCGCCGGCGGTGGCGGAGTGGTGCTGTTAGTATTATTTATTCGGCAGGTGAATCAGTACGAACGAGGATTGTTGTTTACCATGGGGAAATATAGCGGTATTAAGCAACCCGGCTGGCGTATTATTATTCCGGTGTTTCAAAAGTTATTGAAGGTGGATATTCGGGTGAAAGCGGTTGATGTGCCGGATCAAGATGCTATTACTAAAGATAACGTATCAGTGCGAGTGAATGCCGTAATTTACTATAAAGTGGCTAGCCCAGAACGAGCCATTTTAGAGGTACAAGATTATTACTATGCTATTTCCCAGTTAGCCCAAACTACCATGCGCAATGTGATGGGCGAAGGTACCTTAGATGAACTACTCGCCAACCGTACCGAAATTGCTAAACGAATCATGAGTATTATTGATGCCACTAGCCAAGCCTGGGGCATTGATGTAGTGAGTGTTGAACTAAAGCATATTGAATTACCCGAGGGCCTAAAACGCACCATGGCCAAGCAAGCCGAGGCCGAACGAGAAAAACGCGCTACCATTATTAATTCCGAAGGCGAAGTGGCCGCGGCTGATAACTTGGCCAAAGCCGCTGCCATAATTTCTGCTGCCCCAGGCGCCCTACACTTGCGCACCTTGAATAGCATCAATGATATTTCTTCGGATGAATCCAATACCGTAGTGTTTGCCGTACCGGTGGAAGTGTTGCAAGCGTTCAAAGCTATGAGTGAGTTTGTGAAAAAATAATCCGCCTATGAATAAATGGTCAGCTCGAATCAAAACTGCCACCGTTATTAATAACGTGCTGGCTGTAGGAGTATTGCTGCTGGCATCCTTGCTGGTGTATCTGTATTTGAAATTTTAATACTGCCATGATGCTTCGTTGGTATGGCCTGATGCTAGGTGCAGTGGTAAGCACGCTTGGTTGTGTGGCTACACCACCAGCCACGGTAGAAACTAGCTTAGTTGTGCCAACACAACCATTGGCCTATGTTCGTAATCACCAGGTGATGGTAGCAGCCCAAAATGGCACACAGGCCCAGCTGATTTCTTTGCCTACTGATGTAGCCTTTGCACCGGTATTTATTGATGGGGGACAGAGTGTACTGTACGTGGTGCAGCAAGGTGATTTTTATGAACTGTGGCGTTACCAACTGGCTACTGCCCAGCGGCAATTATTAATTGCCTTGCGTCATCAACCACAACAACTGGCGGTATCACCCAATGATACTTTCATGGCCTACATAGCGAATGATATTTTATATGTGTTCAACCTAACCACCCAAAAACAAGTCCGTATTCACGAAGGAGTGTACAGTCTGGCTTGGTCGCCCACTGGCAAACAGTTAGTGTTTGTGACCAATGATAACCGTTTGTTATTACAAAGCCTTACCGTTACTAGCCAACTGGATCAGCCGACCACTTTACGTGAGGGCGAAATTATCACTTGGCCAATCTGGCTGGATAATACCACTTTGGTGTATGAAGGTGTTTGGGAAGAGGCTATCACGTTATTGCGCTACGATATTGCTGACGCTAGTGTTATACCTATTACCAGCTTACGTTTTTCGGCCACTGTTCCGGCTGCGGGTATTCAGCTAGCGCCTGATGGTGCAACCATTGCCTACATTCGGCCAGATGATATCACTGAATTACCCAATGTGTGGATTGTACCGCTCAATCAAGACGCGCCAAAATTAATTCTCACCAATGCGTACACACCAATTTGGAACCCTACCAGTGATGGGTTGTTGTATATCGAATCGACAGTTGAGCCAAGTATTTTTTCGGTTACTGCTACCGGCTTGGATAAAACCGAACTGATTAGCGGTGGCCATTCTATGGTAACTCCAGTACAATACCACAGCAATCCATTCACTATTAGCTCATGAAGATATCATGAATATTTTACGCCGGTTAAGCCCCTATTGGAGTACCGCCTTGATTATCGGTTGTTTTTGGCTAGGCCAGCATAACCCCGAAGCCTGGCCCTGGGTGCTGACTGGTTTTGTGGCTACTACAGCCTTGGTGGTGTGGTGTTTACATCAGCCCCATTGGCGCAGTGAATATGTGGCCTTAGGCTGCAGCCCGCTGTTGGTAGTGGTGAGTGGGTATAGTTTTATTTTAATTCAAGAACTACCCTGGTTAATTATCAGCTTAATTGCCGTTATCAGTTTATTTTATTTTATCTACGTCAAACATTTAGCCGTGTACGTGGGCGATCCGGCGCATTACGTGCCGTATTCGCTGGAGCACATTTCAACCTATAGTAATGTGGTGGCGTCATTTTTTTTCTACGTCAGCATTTTTATGTTTTTTATTTTACAAGTCAGCCGGCTGCGTTACATGATGTTAATGGCCTTGGTGGTAACAGCCGTGATTGTGTGGCAAACATTTTGGATTCAAAAAATTACCGGTCGGGCGGCCCGTTGGTTTATTATCGCCATTACTCTCGTAATCACCGAAACGGTTTGGGTGGTGCATTTTTGGCCCGTTAGTTTTTTTGTCAGCGGATTTTTACTAACGCTGGTGCTGTATGTATTGTTGCATCTTTGTCGGCATCATCTTACCACTACTCTTACGCGCACAATTATTTGGCGGTACCTGGGCATTGGTGGTTTAGCCGCGGTACTGTTACTATTAACCGCGCGCTGGACATAATTACCCCATAACTATAGCCTATGAAACTTGAACCAGTACCAACCGCTCCCGGCCGCCGTCCAACTACGCCACCAGTCACTGCGCCATCACATTTTTGGTTACTGCTTAGCCTGGTAGGAGTGAGTTTTATAGTGGGTTTTTTTGGAGCGTTGCTAGCCAAATACTATCCGGTGCAATGGCCATTGGCGCAGTACATTTTAGTATCCGATAGCACTACAACGCCGCTCGTGTTGGTTGACCAAGCTGAACCATCGAGCCACGCGCAAGTGCTGGCAGCCTGGCAAGAGCAACTCACCCCTACGGTGGTAACGATCTTTGCTGGTAATGAACAACGCTTGCTACCGCAAACTGCCTTAAGCACCGGCGTAATTATTAGTGCTGATGGCTGGATTGTGAGTTGGACCCAACCAATTCGTTGGTACACTAATTTTACCGTGGTAGTATCCGATGGCCGAGTATTGCCTAGCACGGCGGTGGTGCACGATGCCTATAGCGACGTCACCTATATTAAAATTACGGCTAGCCAACTGCCGGTGGTGAATTTTCGGGCCAGCCCACCGTTATTAGGTGATGACGTTGTACTGTTTACGCAATCGGTGCATAGCGGACCACGGGTAGAATTCAGCACCATTGAAAATGTTGCCTTTAATGATACCAGCGAATTTTCTACCAGTCAGGCCAATGTAGTATATTTAGTCAGCAGTGCTAGCCGTGCGGAATATCGCGGCGGGCCGGTGTTTGATGTAGACGGTAATATGGTTGGCTTAAATATGCTCGACCACCGCATTTTGCCGGTAGCTGATATTGCCAGTGGCGTGTATGATATTTTTGCTCAAGGGGCTGTGCAGCGTCATGGGGTTGATATTACGTATCAGCCGCTGGATCGATTGGTAAATAGCGAAACGGGTACCTATGCCCATGGTGCCAAACTGGTGCAGTTTAATAGTGTGGTGGCTGGGTTAGAAGTTGAAGACATTATATTAGCGGTAGGGGACACCAAAATTGATCGTCAACATGATTTTTCAGCAGTGTTGGCCGAGTATGATGCCGGTGATATGGTTGAATTACAAATTGTACGGGCTGGTAAAAAACAGACCGTTGCGGTGGTACTTGGTCTATAGTTTTTCAGATTGATCTATGCTATACTGTAGCCATGTATAACTGGTCTACAGATGAAAAACAATTAAAAAATCATCCCGAACAGTACGCTATTTGGAAGTTAGAACAAATGATTAATTTTGGATTGAACGGTGAAAAAATTATTGAAAGCGATTTAAGGAAATATTGGAATAAACTCACTCTTGATCCGGCGCGCCAAAAATTTTTACAGTTATTACTTAAGTGATGGGTCAACAAATTCTCACCCCAGATCAAATTGCCTTGCTTCAAGCGATTGGTAGTAATACAGCATTAACCAAGCAGTTTTATCTAAGCTCAAGAGGCTCCTGATTATCCACGTATGATCACTGTTATTGCTCCATCGGTCTGGCAACAATTTTACATGCATGAAGCAGCACAACTACATTCTGATATTTTAAGGTAAACGGAAATTGACCAGCCGCGGTTTTTTTGATACATTTAAGCAATTCTATGCTGTATATACTGATACTTCAAAAGCACTGGCTATCGTTATTGTTCATTACAGTAGTGGCCGGCGGAGCAGCGGCTGGGCTATCGTTACTGCCGGAACAATTGTATCGATCAGAGGTGGATTTGTTGATTGTGCAAAAACAATCGCCAACGGTAGATTCGTACGTGGCGCAAAAAGCTGCTGAAAAATTGGCTCAAAATTTAGTGAGCATTATTGATTCCAATGATTTTTTTCAAAGAGTAGTCGGCACCGATTATGTTGATGAGCAGTGGTTTACCAGTAATCCCACTGATCGTAAAAAGCAATGGCAAAAATTAGTTGACGCCGCCGTAGTGCCGGAAACCGGTATCATCACTATTTATGGTTACGGTGGCGATGTGGCCACAGCCGAAGCCATTGCATTGGGTATATCGCAAGTGCTGATTACCAACTCGGCTGATTATCATGGCGCCGGGGAATCGGTGCAAATTAAACAAATTGACGGGCCGTTAAATTCGAGCCGACCAGTTAAGCCGAACATTCCACTCAATGGCGCAGCGGCAGCGGTGTTGGGATTTATAGTGACATTTTTATGGCACGTGCTGCGCTTTGAAGCTGAACGCGTGACTGTAGATAAACAACAGCTGCAGTACAGTGTTAATGATACCGTGTTACCGTTAAGCCCGCCGGAATATAAAGTGTTGGATCAGTTTCCGGTGTCGATGGAAGATCACTTGAAGAAGTAATTTTTATCGTTGAAAATAAGTAGCAATTAGATCTCCACGCATGGAGCCTATTTTTTCGTCAAGATACTCTTTGGTTGGTAGAGAATTCACTTTAGCTTTGACAGCATATAGCGTAGTACTCAATTCAAGTAATTTGCTTTCATGATCAGCTAATGTACCATCTTGGCTAGAGAGGTGATGTTTGATGTTTTGAAATTCACGCTCAACGCTATTAGCAAAGTCATTGATGGCGTTCAAAATGTCTTGTTTAGATACCGGACTATCTTGTTTGGCATGTCTCATACGTAGAAACATTATTAGTTAGTTCCGGACGCTAGATTAGTGTAGCAAATAGGCTGGTTTGTTCAAATCGCTAATCTTAGCGATTTTTTTGTATTTTTTCGATAATTTGGTTATGCACCGGGGGCCTGACCCGCCTACACTTTAGCTAGCTGTCTTTACAACACAAAACGGGCTATTTGGTAGAATTAGGATGTCTAATACACTAATTCATAGCCCGTTATGCGTATATTGTATACTACCTTGCTTCATTTTCAGAGACAAGTT
>JACPGK010000013.1 GCA_016182495.1 Candidatus Kerfeldbacteria bacterium | reverse complement strand
CGCCGACGGTAAAGACGATGCCGTGGTGTTCACTCCTACGACCGGTACCTGGCAAGTGGCCTACTCCACCGGTACCAGCTTCGCCTGGCCTCCGGTTACCCTGATCACCAACTTCGGGACGGATCCCAGTGGATCCTACGGAGTGCAGGGCTTCCTGGTGGAAGTGGTGCCGTAAACTTCGTTCCTTCGAATCAAAGGCGTCCACACCCAGTATATTCATGATGAGTATGCTGGGTGTCTTTTGTTTGACAACTCCATAGCCCTCATTTATACTAATATTGAACTGGCCAATAGAGGCCTTTTTAAAATCCTATGAAATTTTCACTGCTGGCCTATTTTAAAAATGCCTATGCCGAGTTACGTAAAGTAACTTGGCCAAGCCGCCAAGCCGCTATCCAAAGTACCGCTACGGTAGTGGTATTGAGTGTTGGGGTAGCCCTGTTTTTGGGAGCCTTGGATTTTGGTTTTAACGCCGGCCTTAATTATTTGATTGAATTAACCGCCTAATTTGCTATGCCAAAACAAACCGGAGCCCAGGGTCGTCGTTGGTACGTACTCCATACGTATTCGGGCTATGAAGAAAATGTTTCTGAAAATTTACAGCAACGAATTGAATCGATGGACATGGAAGATAAAATTTTTAATGTATTAGTACCAACTGAAAAAAAGATTAAAATCAAAAACGGCAAACGCAAAGTAGTCACCGAAAAAATTTTTCCAGGCTATGTGTTAGTAGAAATGGTGGTGACCGATGATTCTTGGTACGTGGTGCGTAATACCCCTAATGTTACCGGATTTGTCGGCGCCGGCACTACGCCAACACCAATTTCAGAAGAAGAAATTAAAGAATTACAGCGACGGATGGGTATTGAACAACCTACCATGCGGCTGGATTTCAGTGCAAACGATACTATTCGTATTATTGACGGGCCATTTAAAGATATGGAAGGTAAAGTATCTGAAGTTGATGAGGTACGTGGTAAGGTGAAAGTATTTGTATCGATGTTTGGTCGAGAAACACCAGTAGAACTGGATCCATTACAAATTAAAAAGATATAAGTCGTATGGCAAAAAAGATTAAAACCACTATTAAGTTACAAATTCCAGCTGGAGCAGCTAATCCAGCACCGCCTGTTGGCCCAGCTTTGGGGCAGCACGGTTTAAATATTCAGGATTTTTGTGCGAAGTTTAACGAGCGTACTCAAGAGCAACGCGGTAATATTCTGCCGGTGGTTATTACCGTGTATGAAGATCGTACCTATGATTTTATCGTTAAAACACCGCCGGCTGCAGAATTGATTAAAAAAGCGGCTGGTATTACTAAAGGATCCGGCAAACCACAATCCGATAAAGTTGGTAAAATTACTCAAGCTCAAGTGCGTGAAATTGCAGAAAAGAAAATGTCAGATTTAAACACTACTGATGTCACCGCCGCCATGCGTATGATTAGTGGCACTGCTCGGCAAATGGGCGTAGTAGTGGAAAGTTAAACCAATCCTAAAGTAAATACATAATTTATTGTGGGAGAGCAGTGTCGACTGTTCGTTCGTACCACGACATTGATTCGTTCGTATGTCTCATCTATCAAAACGTTACCAAGCCGCCCGCGCAAAAGTTATACCGGCTAAAATGTATACTGTCAGCGAGGCAGTAACGCTAGTACAAGCAATGCCAGTTCAATTTGATGCTAGCGTTGAACTGCATGCTTGTTTAGGGATTGACCCAAAAAAATCTGATCAAATTTTACGTGGCACCGTTCAATTACCTCATGGTACCGGTAAAATTAAACGAGTGATTGCCTTTGTTAGCCCGGCGCAAGAAGTTGCAGCTAAAGCTGCCGGAGCCGATATTGTTGGTACGGCTGAAGTAATCGCCCAGATTAAAAAAACGGAACAGATCAACTTTGACGTGGCCGTAGCTACCCCAGACATGATGAAAGGTTTGGCTAGTGTAGCTCGTATTCTTGGTCAAAAAGGCTTAATGCCAAATCCACGTACCGATACCGTTGGCGCTGATGTCACTAAGATGATTACAGCAATTAAGGCGGGTAAGGTAAATTTTAAAAACGATGATACCGGCAATGTACATTTAGCGGTTGGTAAGGTATCCTTTACGGCAGAGCAATTGGTGAGCAATATCACTGCCGCTATCGATGCGTTAAAGCGGGCTCGGCCAGCCGCCGCTAAAGGAACTTTTATTAAACGTTTGGTGGTATGTACTACCATGGGTCCAGCTATCCCAGTAGCTAGTACCACTGCCGATCATGGCAAATAGTCGACCAGATTTAGATCAATATTTTCTTAATATCGCTGCGGTCGTGGCCACTCGGGCTACCTGTGATCGAGCGCAAATTGGAGCCGTCTTGGTGAAGGATAAATATATTATTTCTACTGGCTATAATGGCGCCCCTCATGGTTTAAGTCATTGCGATGACATTGGACATTTAATGGAAAATGACCATTGTGTGCGCACTACGCATGCTGAACAAAATGCTATTATTCAAGCAGCTGTTCATGGCAGTTCTACTAAAGACGCTACGTTATATTGTACGCATAGTCCCTGTAAAATTTGTGTCAAAATTATTTTAAACGCCCACATTAAACGAGTAGTAGCACACAGCATGTATCGGGATGCTTCCGTAGTGGACCTGTTTACACAGGCTGGGGTTGAATTTGTGATATTTCCAGCGGTGGCGGTATGATTATTGCGCTCACTGGTGAGAAGTTATCTGGTAAAGGCACCACTGCCCAATATTTAGCGGAACACTATCAAGCAACGGTCTATCGATTTTCAAAAATTTTATCAGATATACTCGAGCGCTTATACCAAGCCAATTCGCGAGCGAACTTAGTTACACTTGGTACAGCCGTGCGTACCGCCTTTGGTGATGACATTTTGGCCCAGGTGTTGTTTCGTGATATTGAGCGTAATCGTAGTGACCACCTGGTGGTAATTGATGGGCTGCGCTATATTGATGAATGGAACATTGTAGCACAGTTACCGAATATTCATTTATGGTACATTGTAGCTCCACTAGAATTGCGTTATCATCGCCTGCAGCAACGCACCGAAAAAGTTGATGAACGCAGCATGACTTGGGATGAATTTAAGCGGCGCGAACAGGATGTCACTGAACAGGGGATTACCGCTCTGCGGCCATTGGCTAGATACCACATTGATAACACTGGGTCATTTACAGACCTGTACAATCAAATTGACCAAGCGGTGAAACAATGAAAGTAATTTTGAGCGCATTGATTGGCTTACTACTACCAGCTCTGGCTCACGCTAGCGCTAACTATATTTACCCGCTTGATTATTGGGCGGTGTCAACGCAGCATGGCGAGGCTATAGGTGATGGTTTGTATCACATGGGTGTTGATGCTGGGTTTTCCTTGCCAGCCGGAACACCAGTATATGCCACAGCGGCTGGCATTGTGCGCGAGGCTCAAGAACGGTCCCAATTTGGTTTAGTGGTATTGATTGAACATAACGCTGGCAGCGATCAAGCCAACGTGTCGTTGTATGGCCATCTGCGTCCTAGTGATGTTCGAGTAACACCTGGAGATACAGTCCAGGCCGGCGACATAATTGGGGTGCTAGGTGATGAATCAGAAAATGGTGGTTGGTCGGTTCACTTACACTTTGGTATTCATAAAACTGCCTATACCGGTGATTGGGTATACTATGGACACGTGCATGATAGTACTACCGCCGAGCAGTGGTTTGATCCCGAACACTATATTCCTAATCATCTAACGGATGATCATTGGTTGCCGCAGCTCACTGTTAATGTAGAGTCAGGCCAAGTAGTGACGAATACACCTTTATTAACCATCACACCGCGCGATCTTGGATCGGGCGTGCAATTGGTGCGCTGGCGAGTACGAACAGATACAACCCAACCATGGACAAGTATTAGCTCGACGACTACTATCACACCTAGTCTTTCCATTCCCTTGGATTTAACAGCTTGGCCGGATGGAAACATTTGGTTACGAGTGGTAGTACGAGATAATGCCCATAATAAAGCGGTCAAAACGGTTCGATTAGTAAAAGATCCAGAGCGCTTAACTACCCCAGCATTTATATCCGGTTTGGCAGGCAATACTACTGGCACTGTTCAGCAATGGTCATTTGCTGAAACTGTCTTGAATACGTTTACTCCATTTGAGGCTAATTGGAATAATGGTGTCGATGTGGCAGCTACTAGCCAACATAGTATCGTTGGTCGTGGCAGTAGTACGGCAGCGGCCGAAGTAGCGGTATTTTCACCCACCGGCTATCGTAAGACAGTATTTGAAGCCTTCGCAGTTGGTACAATTCGGGTAGCAACCGGTGATATCGATGGCGATGATAATTCAGAAATTATCGTTGGTTCAGGTAAAAATCAACCCGCTACCGTGAAAGTATTTAAGCGTAACGGCACCTTGGTATGGGCGGCACAACCTTTTGGTAGTAACGTGATCAGTGGTGTTGACGTGGCGGCTGGTGACACCGATGGCGATGGTCAAGCGGAAATTATCGTTGGAACACGGGCCGGTACAGCTACTCGCATAGCCATCATTAGCCATGATGGACAAACCGTTAAAAAAATTTTTCCGCCGTTTCAGCGCAAATTTACTGGCGGCGTTAATGTAACGAGTGCCGATATTGATGGTGATAACTTAGCCGATATTGTTGTTGGTACTGAATCTGGTCGGGTTGGCACAGTGCGCCTATTTTCTGGTCGTGGCAAAAAACTAGGGTACACTTGGGCGCCATTTGGTGAAGCTTTCGTTGGCAGTATCGATGTAGCTACCCTGCAATGGGATGATAATACCGGGGCCAGAGAACTATTGTTTAGTCAAGCTAGTATCGGTCAAGCCTGGGTAAAAGCATATCGCTTACAAGCTGATTTGCCAGTAGTATTGAATCAACTCGTGGCAGACCCTAGTATCACTACTGGTGCTAGAATCGATGGTTGGAAATAGTTCATTGTATTTGCTATACTGTGGCAATGATTCGAGGAAAATTCATCGTATTTGAAGGCGGCGAAGGCAGTGGAAAATCTCATCATGTTAAACTGACACAACAGTATTTACGAGTCCAAGGCTGGTCGGTGGTGACTACGTATGAACCAGGAGCTACCGTGGTAGGCCAAGCCATTCGTCGTAGTGTATTACGCACTAACCATACGCCGCGGCCAAAAACCGAGTTGTTTTTATTTTTAGCCGATCGCGCTGAACACGTAGAGGAATATATTAAGCCACAGTTACAATCTGGCACAACGGTGGTGTGTGATCGTTTTTCTGGCTCCACCCTAGCGTATCAAATTGGTGGGCGTAAATTAGCTCCAGTGGCCTTGATTAAAGCAATGGATCGTTATGCTCGTAGTCAGTTAAGACCGGATCTAGTTATTTATCTGGATGTTGATCCAATCATTGGGTTACAACGCAAACGGCGTCAAATGAAGCAACAAGCGCTCACTCGTTTTGAAGCTGAACACATTCAATTTCATCGAGCTGTACGGCGCTATTTTCGCCAACTGGTCAAACAACCCGGCTGGATACAAATTAATGCTAACCGTACTTTAGAACAAGTGCAAGTTGATATTAATACAGTAGTAAACAATTTATGGCTATAACCGTTAACGTACAACGCTTACACCCCCAGGCTCAACTGCCGCACTATGCTCATCAATCAGATGCCGGGATGGATTTATATGCGGTGGGTGAGGTGGTAGTGGCCGCTGGTCAGCGAGCTCGTATTAATACTGGTGTGGCGTTAGCTATTCCTGCTGGCTATGTTGGTTTGGTGTGGGATAAATCTGGTTTGGCACATGATCATGGCATTACCGTGCTAGCTGGGGTAATCGATGCCAGTTATCGTGGTGAAATTATGGTAGTGGTGTTCAATACTAGTCAGCAACCATACACTGTGCAAACTGGTAAAAAAATAGCCCAATTATTAATTCAGCCAGTTGCTACAGCTGATCTCATCGAGTGTCAGGAATTACCTCGCACTACTCGACAAACCGGAGGTTTTGGTAGTACCGGAGTATGATTGAAACAATTCAACAATTTTTACGTCAACAGGTTGGGTCACACCCAGCCGTGCTTGGTATAAGCGGAGGAGTAGATTCCGCCGTGGTGGCTTGGTTGTTACGCCAGGCTTTACCACACCAGCAGCCAATTTATGCCCTGATCATGCCTTTGGCCATTACTCCGCCAAGCGAGGTAGCCGATGCACAGCGCATTGTGCAGCAGCTTAATTTAATTGCTATAACTATCCCGATTCAACCCTTGATGGATATGTACGGCCAACTTTTACCCGACTGTAGCGCTAATGAGCCTGCTCAATTAAATTTACCAGCGCGTATTCGGATGTCTTTGTTGTACAGCAAGGCTAACGCCGTGGATGGATTAGTCATCGGCACTGGAAACAAAACAGAATTGCTGACGGGCTATTTTACTAAATATGGTGATGGCGGGGTAGATTTGTTACCAATCGGCCATCTCTATAAAACCCAAGTGTGGCAGTTAGCTAAACAGTTAGGAGTGTTTCCAGAGATTATTAACAAAACGCCCAGTGCCGGTTTGCGACCAAATCAAACTGATGAGGCAGATTTAGGGATGTCGTATCAACAACTTGATCACATTCTGCAAGCTTTCGAACAGCATCAACCAGTCAATCAATTTCCGGTTGAGCTGGTGCAGCGAGTACGCCAGCTTTGTCAGGCGGCCGAACATAAATTACAGTTGCCACCCAGGCCGGTTATTGTATGAAGAACGCTTTATTCATTGGTCGTTTCCAGCCGTTTCATAGTGGGCACTTGTCGGTATTACAAGCTCTTGGTCGTTTAGGTTACGATCAAATTATTATTGGTATTGGTAGCGCCCAATATCGTCGAACATTAGATAACCCACTGTCATTGGCTGAACGTGAACAATCACTGCACACTGTACTGATTGGACGGAAGGATATCCCGAGCTGGGTTACAGTAGCTATCCCAGATGTGAATGATGATGATCATTGGGTTGATCATGTCGATGCCATTGTTAAAACCAAAGTTTCAGCATACACCGCTACCTATACCGGTAACGACTGGGTGAAGCGTTTGTTTGAAGCAGCTGGCAAGTCTGTTCAGCCGGTTGAAAAAAAAATTATGATTGATGGTACTACCATTCGTGAACATATTGTACGCAACAATCCAGTTTGGCGGAACTACGTTGACCATCGTATTCAAAGATTGATTGAACAAGCTACTCGAGCTAGCCATGATTAATACCGATCTCCGTCAACAAATTATTGCCCTTAAGCAGCAACGCCAGGCTGTTATTTTAGCGCATAATTATCAGCGACCAGAAATATACGACGTGGCTGATTTTATTGGAGATTCGCTAGAACTGTCACGCCAAGCCGCTACCACCACGGCTGCTGTAATTGTATTTTGTGGTGTGCATTTTATGGCTGAAACGGCAGCTATTGTATGCCCTGATAAAACGGTGCTGTTGCCCGATTTGGGAGCGGGGTGTTCGTTAGCTGAATCAATTACGGTCGATCAATTACGGGCTTGGAAAGCTGAACATCCCCAGGCAGTGGTAGTGATGTATGTGAATACTTCAGCTGAAGTAAAAGCCGAGGCTGATTATTGCTGTACCTCTTCGAATGCCGTTAAGGTGGTACAAGCCATACCAGCCAATCGAGAAATTTTGTTTGGCCCAGACATGTTTTTAGGCGCCTATGTGCAGCGTCAAACTGGCCGGCCACTGCATATTTGGCCAGGTGAATGCCATGTGCATGCCGGTTTTCGGCAAGAACATTTAACCGCCATACAGCAGCGCCATCCCCGGGCTGAAATTATTTTGCATCCCGAATGCGGCTGCATTAGCCAATGTTTGTATATGATGGATCAACAGCAACTCACTAACGTAAAAGTATTATCAACCAGTGGTATGATTAAAGCGGTTACCGCATCGCCAGCCGACGAATTTATTATTGGTACAGAGATAGGTATTATTGAACGAATGAAGCGAACCGTACCCGAAAAAAAATATATTCCTCTCAAAGAAGATGCTATTTGTAAGTATATGAAAAAAATTACTCTCGAGAACACTCTTCAGGCTTTGCAACATATGCAACACCGTATTACAGTGCCGGATGATGTTCGGCGCCGGGCTAAATTAGCCATTGATCGAATGATCGCGATTGGATAAAGTTATGAATATTACTCAACGGCAACAACAAGCCAGAACGTTATATAATCGAGCAGCTGCTTTACAATTGACTGAACGGTGGTATCGCACGCAAGTGCGTCATTTAGTACTCGAGCCAATGATGATTGATATTGATCATGATAGTACTACTCATCGTTTGATTAATCATCACCAACTGGCCAAAGGCTATATTATTAGCAAAGCCCCTGGTGTAGTAGCTGGCTTAGCTGAAATAAAATGGGCTACCCAACAATTAGGTATTAGTTGCACTGTAAAAATAGGGGATGGCAAATATTGCAAACCAGGCAATGTGTTGGCTAAATTAACTGGTTCAGCTCGAATTTTATTAGGCGTCGAACGCACGATGTTAAACACTTTGCAGCGTTTATCTGGTATTGCTACGAGTACTCATCGGATTGTACAAAAAATAGGACCATATCCATTAGTGGCGGCTACGCGTAAAACTATTCTGGGGCCCCTGGATAAACGCGCTGTCGTTACTGGCGGCGGCTATAGCCATCGGTTAGGTTTGGCTGATGGCATTTTAGTTAAAGATAACCATTGGGCCTTAGTTGATGCCACAATTATTGTAAAAAAACATTGGCCTAAAGGCAGATTGCGCATTATTGAAATAGCGTCGCGTCGACAATTGCACACAATTTGTACAAACAATGCTGATATTGATGTCATATTGTTTGATAATTTTTCTCAAAAACAATTACATGCGGCGATGACTTGGTTAAAACAGCAACGGTATTATCAAGGATATTTGTTTGAAGCCTCTGGTGGTATTACGTTTGATAATTGTTTAGCCTATGCTCGCAGCGGCGTTGATGTGATATCAGTTGGTAGTTTAACTCATTCGGCGCCAGCCCTTGATGTATCGTTTGAAATAGTGCCATGACTAAGCCAATTATCGTGATTGGTAGCGGTTTAGCAGGGCTTGGGTTGGCTTTAGAACTGGCTGATACCCTACCAGTGATTATTATGACCAAACGATCGTTGCACCAGAGCAATTCACGTTTAGCGCAAGGCGGTATTGCCGCGGCCCTAGGCAAGGATGATAGTTTTGCGAAACATTATCGTGACACCATCCAAGCTGGAGCCAAGCATAATATAAAGTCAGCCGTACAATTAGTTGTGCAATCTGCTCCACAGCGCATTGCTTGGTTAGAACAGCTCGGTGTTCAATTTTCACAGGATTTAACGCGCGAAGGCGGCCATCAAACTCGGCGCGTGGTTCATGTGGCCGATCATACCGGACAAGCCATTATGCAGGTGCTGTGGCGAGCTGTGCAACACCACCCCAACATTCAATTATTACCATACCATCAAGCGGTACAGCTGATTTGTACCACTACCGGCACTGTGGCTGGTGTACTAGTATTAGATATTCGTAGGCAACGTTGTACCAGGTTATTTGGTCAAGCTGTGGTATTAGCTACTGGCGGCAGTGGTCAAGTGTATCAACACACTACTAATCCCAGTGGTGCTACCGGTGACGGGATAGCATTGGCCTACCAAGTTAAAGCGAAACTAAAGGATTTAGAGTTTATTCAGTTTCATCCCACGGCCCTGCAATTGCCGGGCAAACCAGCTGCTTTAATTTCAGAAGCGGTGCGTGGTGAAGGAGCCTATATTGTTAATCATCGCCAGCAGCGTTTTATTAATGAGCTGGCCCCACGCGATACTGTCAGTCGAGCGATTGTGCAACAATTAACTACTGGTCCGGTGTATCTTGATTTACGTCATTTAGGCAGGCAGTATATTTGTCAGCGTTTTCCTAGCATTACCAAACAACTAAAACGCTATGGTATTAATCCGGCTACTCAATTAATTCCAATTGCTCCGGCGGCACATTATCAATGTGGTGGAGTGGTGACTAATCAAGTCGGTGCTACTACTATTCCTGGTTTATATGCCATTGGTGAAGTAGCCGCCACTGGGCTGCATGGCGCTAATCGTTTAGCCAGCAATTCATTGTTAGAATGTATCGTATATGCTCACCAGGCTAGTGAGCACATTATGCAACGAGCTAAACAACAGCCAACAATCAAACCAAAGTTGATACGCCAATCTTTACCAATGGTCATTTCAGCCGATACCACCAGCCAGCATCTTCGGCGGCAAATTCAAGTTACTATGTGGCAGCAGGTTGGGGTAATTCGTCAAGCGGCTGGTTTACGTCAAGCTAGAGATAAGTTGCGTCAGCTGGTAGTACAAGCGGATCAACTATGTGCCAGTGGCCTTAATCAACAGCGATTAGAAACAGCCCAGTTAGCTCGAGTGGGTTATTTAATAGCAGCAGCTGCTGTACGACGGCAGGCCAGTTTAGGTTGTCATTATCGCCTAAATTAATTATACTACTGACATTCCGGGGATTGGCCTAATTGGTAAGGCGCACGATTCGGGTTCGTGAGATTCCGGGTTCGAGTCCCGGATCCCCGACCAACTTATGAACAGAATGGTATATATGAAACGTTTTTTACCAATACTACTATTAGTAGTAACCTTAGGCTTTGGATGCGAAACGTGTGATGACTATAATAGTTCATTCGACTGGATGCAGGCTCAACGTAACTTCAATACAACAGACCAAGTATTGGATGCATATCCGCCGCTCAATATTAATTTGTCTTTTGATAATAATAATACTAATACACCAACTAACTCAATTCTTGAAGATTTGTATCCAGATAAATACGGTAATAGTAATTCTAGCAATTCGATTACAACCGTCACTAGTGTATGGGTGAATGAAACGGATTTAAATATAAATGAATCTGGCACCGAAGCTAGTTGGGGATTACAAGTAGTCGAAGGCACCGATACTGCTAGTAGTACTGTTCCAGTCATTGGCGCAGATGTAACGGTCCAATTCAGTGGTGGCAGTGGCGATACAGAATTAATTGGCATAACTGGCAGTGATGGCTGGGTGTGGTGGTTGCGTTCAAAAACATATGGGGCTGAACAAATGTATATCAAAGATATTACTGGAGATTTTCCCTGGAACGTTCTCGATCAAGGTTTTTGGCAAAATACACCGGCTTTAAGCATCACTGCTGAAGAAGCCCAGTAACAAGAAGCCCAGTAACCTGAACCCATAAATTCCCTTTAGGCTAATTCCAGGGATAAAATCTGGTAGCCGAGCAAGATGCGGACATAATGTACAAAGTATCCAGTGACCGATCGTGGAAACGATGTCACCAGGTTGAGGTGGTCTTTTAAATAAT
>JACPGK010000011.1 GCA_016182495.1 Candidatus Kerfeldbacteria bacterium | reverse complement strand
ATTCCAGGTATCTGCAAATTTCTTACGTAAACCACCGGCTTCAACACGTAGTTTCCCTAATTCTTCCTGCATGGTCATACTTACAGTTTAGCAAAAATCTTCAGTGTTTTAAAGGGTGCTGGATAAAGGTGAATAGTTACAAGTTATCCACTGTACACTTCATCGTATGCATGCTAGACTGCCAATACAATTTATCATTTCCAAAGGCGTCCACCTTTACCCACAGCGATTCAACATCGGTGGAGTACTGGTTAGGACGTTATTTTATTAAAATCAATATATTAATAGTGAGCTTATCGAACTATGACCCCATCTAAACCCATCATGATCTCCACCCTCGCCGCTAGCCTCCTGTTACTAGTCGGAGCCGGATGTACACAACCAACCACTAATGAGAACAAGACCAACGCCAGCAACGTTAATGCAGTTGTGGTAGACAATACCAATGAAACTGCGAATACCGAGCAGGGGAGTGAGGTCGATACGAGTGATGGAGTTCTGCGAAGTCCAGAGGGCGAAGCAGACTGGCTCACCTATACCAATGAGGACTATGGGTTTGAGTTTAGGTATCCAAAGGAGTGGGAAATAATCGAAAATGAAAATTATATAGGTGTTTATGATGCACAGAGCTATAAATTTGCAATAAAGCCTAATACAACCGATGCCGTGGCGGACGTACATATAAATATATACGAAAAATTAGATGAAGCTCCGTTTATTATAAATGACGATATTAAAACTTCATTAGATGAATCTGAAATCAAAGGATATATTAAAAATGTTGAGTTAGTTAGTCCTCAAGTATATAGTTTTATAGAACATAATGCCTATTATGATGAGGAGCAAATGGTTTATTATTTTGAAATGAAAAATAGACTCATATCATTTAGTTATTTCATCAATAATGAACAGATAATTGATGAATATATTATTGGAACCGTTAGCAGTATTAAAAACTCCTGATTTAGCGTTAGTGCCTTCAAAGTACTGGAGACACTAGGCTAGCTCAGGAACCCTCCAAAAGCTAGAAATCGCACCTTCACAACAAAAAGTGAGGTAACTCATGGAACGCATCCTGCGTCTCCTGATCCAGATCACCAAGACCGGCCAGTATACTTATCCACTTCCCAATTTTTCCACCCTATGTATATACTCTCAATTTTCACCCTCTCATCCCTCGTCGTGCTTACCGGCTGCACAGCCACCCAAGTGCCGGCTAACTCTAACAAGACAGGGGACACTAATGATAATACGAATGTTGTTACTGAAATAAACACAAACACCAATAAGTCCGTTGAAGTTGTAGACAATACCAATGAAGTTGCTGTAGATCTTGAAACAAAAGAGGAAATTGATACTTCAGACTGGCTTACATACACCAATGAAGAGTATGGGTTTAGTTTTAGGTATCCAGGGGAGTGGGAAATTATAGACAAAGAACAGTGGCAATGCATCGAGTTAATTAGTCCAGAACTTAAAACTTATAATGCTGAATGGTCAAAAAAGTATTCCAATGTGGCAAGTGTTGATACCGATGCGGTAAAAACATACGATGTCAATATTTGTTACAAAGAAAATATTGAAAAGCTAGCTTTAAAAAATTGGATTGAAAAAAATATAGATTCCACTTGGGTCATTGCAAGTACAACAAAAAATTTAAATGATCAGCCAGGTATTGAATTAACAACAGATGTATTGGGACTTTGGAAAGAATTATACTTAGCTTCTACGGAAGGTATTATTAGGATTTCCAGACTTGAAAAACCAATTGTGACGCACGCTTTATTAATTGAAGAGATCGTATCAACTATACAGTTAATAAAATAAAAAATATTTTCTACTCTTGAAATTAGCCGACAAGAACATGTTGTCGATTAAAATCAGGAGTGGAAACGACTCCTGACACTGTCGGTGTCCGTAATCGTGCATTAAAATGTGAATTGAAGAGTTCAATTAAGTTAGTGTTGTTTGGACAGTTTGGAATCGTTGTGTAGGCAAACAGTTCGTGGCGTCGTTTGGAAATCTCGAGGACAATTTTTTGACGAACTACCAAGAACATGATCGTAAAATGTGTCATAGTCGCTACAATCAGTATCGTCTACCGTTTTTTTAGTATAAGCTGTGCATATTATTTTTGCTGCAATGCTTTGATTCTCAATAGGTCGTTTTTTCACAAACCAGCGCCGTCGCCTCAAAATTTATCCACACGCATCTCGTGTCACAACCACAATACTAACATCAGCTTTTATCACCTTGCGCCGTCGCATACCACCCCTTGTCTATTGTGTCATATCCGTTCACACTAAATTACAGCCTTTCGCACCCTCCACACCACAGCACATTATGCTTTCTTGTCACGGACGGCCAAGGAACTGAACTCTGTATGCTCTGGTTCTCCCTCGGCGATCCGGATCTATCACTAGTAGTGAACGATCGGGATCACGAGGGAGGCGAAAGCACTCCCATTTATCCACTGTACACTTCATCGTATGCATGCTAGACTGCCAATACAATTTATCACTTCCAAAGGCGTCCACCTTTACCCACAGCGATTCAACATCGGTGGAGTACTGGTTAGGACGTTATTTTATTAACCAAACCCTATGCATAGAACAACAATTTTATCTTTCTCCGCAGTGGCAGCTAGTTTAGTATTAGTGACTGGTTGTACTACCGTACCAGCGGCTACCAATACTAATGTAGTCAGTAATACTAACATTGATACCACAAATCAAAAGACCAATGCCGTGGTGGCCAATGAAAATACAAATATCACCAATACTAATTCTGAAGTAGATACCAGTGATTGGCTCACCTACACTAATGAGGTATTACCACTGTCTTTTAAATATCCCAAGGATTGGAAGTTGGAACGCACACAAGACAGAGACGACTTTACAGAAGTTTTAGATAACAATGACATCTATGATCATGAATTAGTAAATTTATATATTCATTGGAGCGATCGTCACGAGGACATCGTCTATGGTAATGGCGTAACCAATCCAACATTGGATAGATGGTTAAGTTGTGATTATATTTATGACCTTCAATCTAAATGTAATGTAGTATTAATAAATAAAATTGAAGTAGTGAAGCGCGAAGGTCAAATAGAGCCACCATTTGGTGATCATTATGTTGCTTTGGCATACAAACAAAACGATTTTACGGTTGTCATTAATGCTCGAGCTTTATTACGCGAGTCCTTAAATGGAATTGGCAATGATAATTTAGACGGCTTACAATATATTAATGCGGTAATTGAAACAATGAGTGTCAACTAAAATTAACCAAAACATTCCTATTTCGACCACCTCTGCTCTTGTTTAAAGAGCAGAGCGGCCGGAACGGGAATTCACTCGAACCGGAAACAGACTGTTCGTTCACAACTGAAACGAGGTTCATCATGGAACGGTACTTCCGTCTCCTGATGCTGTGCATCGTCACGATGTTCGGCATCATCCTCATCAACCAGGCGCAGGCCGAGGAGATTCCTTTCGAGTTCCATACTCCCTATCAGAAGGGAGTGACGGTTCTCGGCGGTGGTTCTGGTACCAACCACGGTTCCTACTACAACGAGGCGCCGTATCATGACGGGACGTCCTACTACTGTATCGACCTCAACGCTCCGAACAACGACGGCTATTCGGTTACGGCTATCGCGGGTGGTATCGTTGTGGCGGATCGTGAATCCGGTCACAACGGATACGGTACTGCCTTCAGTCATGACATCGCCATTCAGCACGAAGACAACTACTACTCCCTCTACATGCATCTCCGCAGCAATAGCGTGTCGGTGGGTGATGAGGTGCGTGCTGGCCAGGTGATTGGGGTTGAGGGTGCCAACGGTACCGATTCTTCTCATCTCCACTTCTGCATCTTCAATTCTTCGGGCAACAGCGTCAAGCCGAGCCCCATGGATGGTCAACTCCTGGAAGATGAAGAGCTGCAAGCCGGACAAACCAGGGAAGACAACATCAACTCCCTCTCGTACGGTCAGTACTACGGACACAACATCACCTCCAACAACCGTGAAGTCACGGAGGAGGCGTTCGACGCCATCCGCACCAAGGCCGACGAACTCTGGGCAGACGACCTGATCCAGACCGAAACTGAGAACATGCACTGGTATGGTGGTGACGACGCGACTGACACCACCTTCATCATCGAGGACTGGGACGGCGGTACCTGGGGCAGCGGGGACGACTGGGTGGCCCTCACCTTCGACCCCTCCAACGTCGATCAGACGGAAGCCTACGTCCTGCGTCATGGCTTCTGGGAAATCTACCGCACCTACGGCGGTCCGGACGTGTTCGGTGCTCCGCTCGGTGACGAGTTGGATACCACGCGTTTGGAATACGACCCCTACGATCCTGATTGCAGCAGCAAGGAGTCTTGCATTCAGGCGTACTGCGGTCCGACGAGCGAGTTCACCTCGGTGCAGCGTTTCGGTGAAGCCACCTTCTGCTGGTACTCACCCAGCTGGCAGCTGTGTCTAGGGGATCCCAACGACGACAACGACATCAACGATCCCTTACCCTACTGCTACGAACTGACCAACGATGCAATCCATCAACCCCCCGATCGTACCCTCGGTGTCACCGGTACCCCCACTCCTCTCACCCCTTCCTACCCCGACCTCCTGGTGTACTACCCCACTATGGGAGGCTGGTGGCTGGCCAGAAATACCGGTACAACGGCCACCTACTACGCCAACCTGTTCCAGAACATGTACACCCAAGGAGCCAACGAACACTGGTACCTTCCTGTCCCCAATGACTTCAGTGGTGATGGCTACGATGACCTGATCATCTACACCCAAGCCGGAGACTGGTCCGGCATCGCTTCCA
>JACPGK010000010.1 GCA_016182495.1 Candidatus Kerfeldbacteria bacterium | reverse complement strand
ATACCCCTAAGTAACAGATGACCGTGCCGTACCACACACCAAAGGTTGGGAAGGTTAGACTGGCGATGCCAGCATAGAGGATTAAAGCAATGGGGCCAGGGAAAAATAATGATTTAGCTACGGCTGGAATAATTTTTTTACTAGATAAAATCACAGCTAATGCAACAATCGAACCTCCAATGATGGAACGGATTGTAAAATGTTTTAATACCAATAAATCATTGTCACCACTAACAATATAATCCGCTTTCCCAAGTAAAGCACAATTGATAAACATATCGTCAAGTGGATCGCGACAAATTTTAAGTATTATTTTGTTTGGCACCACCTCTGTATTGCGAACGATAAATGAAGACCAGTGTTTAACGACTGCTCCCTCTGTATCTATTTTCTCTAAGACCCTAATATATTCATTTAGGATTGGCTGAGTGGCTACTAAACTAAACTTTTGTTCTGCCCACAATTGCAATACTTGATACGGCGCCCCTTTCCAAAAAATTCCAGAAATTAATACATTAGTATCAAACACGACTTTCATGACGAACCTGTTTAATCAATTGTTTAATTTGATTCTTGCGTAAAGCTTTTTTTTGACTAAGTTCCGACTAGCTTGAATAAGCTGATCAAATTCAGCTAATGAAGTATCTTGGATGGGTTTCAATAATACATTAATACCATCAGTTAAGACTAGTAGCTTTGTTCCTGAAGTAATACCTAAAGACCCCCTCATGTCATTAGGGATGACTACCTGCCCTTTAGATGAAACACTGGTTACTTGAAATTGTTGCATACATATTGGGTGGTTAAGCAAATTAAGTAAGAAAATCTTACTTAATATAGTATATGTTACATCAACTAGACTGTCAATTAATTAAGGTTCCAAAAATCTTCAATTGTGGTGGACCCTGGGAGTGTCAGTTGGAACCTGATTATTGAAGAGTTAAGGGAATGGTATAGGCTTTATAAAGCCACATTAGCTTTACTGAATTCCAGCTGCTAAATAAACTCTGATAAAAAACGATGAGCAAATCGTACCTCAATACCGTCAGTAGACATGTACTCGGTTTTATCTTGAGCTGTTATTTGCACCATCCGACAATTTGGAAAATGTGATTTAAAATAACGCAAACTTTGACTGACATCAGTATCACTCCACTTACACTCAACTGCCAAAACAGGTTTCTTTTCATTCGTCACAATGAAATCTATCTCTCGACCATCAATATCTCGAAAGTAACATAAGTCATAATCAGAGCCATAGACATCTTGCTGATAATGTACCCACTTTAATAAGTGGGAAGCGACCAAATTTTCGAACCGTTTGGACTGATCAGGTACCACTGACCAATCCATATGATAATGTTTTTGTTCTTTCTTGACTGCTCGAATGCGTGGAGCGCCAAATGGGGGTAGACGAAAAATTGCGTAGACACGTTCTAAAATTTGTAACCAATTGGCCACTGTCTTATGACTCATCTGTAAATCTTCGCGCAACGCATTGATGGATAGTGGTGAACCAACCAATTCGGGTAAACGTAAATTTAATAATTCCATAGTACCAAGATTTTGCACACGTTCTAGGGTGGCAATATCTTCAGTAAATAAACGCGTTCGATATTCTCTGGACCAACGCTTAGCGTCAATGTGAGAGCCGGAAAAAAAAGGTTCTGGGAAACCACCTAATTTGAGCAACTCAATAAAATCCGCTTGAGTATCTAAAGCCAACTCTTTAACAGACAATGGGTGCAAACGTAAATAATGGTATCGGCCTTGTAACGAGTCCCCGCCAAAACGATACAAATCTAAACGCGCACTACCAGTGACTAAAATGCGTAACTGATGATGTTGTTCATCATATAATCCTTTCAAATAATTGCGCCATTGTCGATACTTATGAATTTCGTCGAAGACCAATAAATTTGCCAGCGGAAGTTGGTGACGCAAAATTTTCTCTCGATGGGCCGCTGTATCCCAATTTAAATAGGCCGCAGTTCTACCATCTAACACTTGTAAAGCCATGGTGGTTTTACCCACTTGACGCGGACCACCCACAAAGACCATTTTCTTTGCTAGGTCAGTTTTTACTTGGTGTAATAAATATCGTTGAAATACAGCCATGAATCTAGTATATGGGTAATTTGGATACCTGTCAAATTTACTCGCGAGTAATTTTGACCACTTCGATTTCAAATTGAAAACTCTATTTACATGGTGAAAGTAGTTGGTGGACCCTGAGAGGATCAGTTGGAACCTATTGATAGAGGAACTAAGGGAATGGTATCAACTCTACAAAGTTATGGATGCGGTCGAGTAGATTTAACAGTCGTTAGAGCACTTTCTACTTCAACTCGACTATACGCCGATACCGCCACATAATACCGTGTACCATTGGTTAACCCAGTCAAGGTAGTCGAAGTAACATTACCCACATCCACTACGGAGGTTAAAGCAGTTGGACTTGTACCATAATAAACCATGTATCCACCTAACGTGGTAGTAGGAGCTGAAGAGGCTGTCCACGTAGCCGCAATGGTCGTGTTACCTGCCGTCAGCGTTAATCCGGTTGGTGTCGGGTTCCGCACGCGCTGACTAGCCGTGGTCACACCACTGCTGCAATTACCAGTCGTATCACAGGCAGAGAGCGTATAGGTATAATTGGTATTGTAGCTGGTTGTGGTATCCACGTAGCTTGTGCCAGTTTCAGTGCTTGATAAGGTTGTGGCCGTGCCAGTAGTAACGACTGTCCGATCAATCTGAACGTGGTCAAAATCGGTGTCCGTGGGATTGGTCCAATTGACGGTGACACTTGGTGCCCAGACATCTTTACGGACCGTTCCTAAGGTCACCTCACTGGGTGGAGTGGTGTCGGCCGTAGGGTCGGCGGTGAGCCAGGGATTGAAATCAACAAACCTGCTGACAGCATCACCGATACCTGTTGGATTACTCACGAAATTATATGGTCCAGAGGTATCACCCCACCAGTTATTTTTAGCATTTATTGTAATGCTGCTAGTATCGTTGTAAAGACCGGAACTAGTATTATCATAAATACGGTTGTTGGTGACTACAGGGTTTGCAATGCTGGAGGTACGAATTCCATAGTCATTTCCAGAAATTGTATTATCTGTAATGGTAGGAGACGATGAACCGGTAATAGAAATTCCATAAAAACTTCCCGTCATGGTATTGTTGGTTAATATTGGGGAAGCATTACTCACGAGCACAGCGTAACCGCTACCGACGGCATTGATGGTGTTGCCGGTAAAGGTGCTGGTGCCACCAGTAATATACGTAGCAAACTGGTCTACGCCGTTTGTGATGGTGCTGTTTTGAATAGTACTAGTGCTGCCTGGATCGATCTCTAGAGTGTAATACCGACTGCTCTGCAATGTACTATGATCTACTGATACACTGGCTGCATTGTCGTCGATTAATAACATAGCGTAGTCAATGGAATTACCTGTATAACCACCATATTGCATAGTGACATAATCAAGCGTTGCCCTACCACTGCTGGCTATGTTCATATAGTACCAGTCCCCAGCAGATGGACTGGTGGCTGAACCATCATTATTAGCATCTCCACCGTTGGCATCATCTTTGTAGGAGGTGAATACAATTGGTGCGGTTGACGTGCCAACGGCATCTAACGTTCCACTGACTGTTACATAACTTGAAGTATCCAAAAACTTGACGACCATTCCTTGATTAATCGTTAAGGTATTACTAGAACTGACTGTAAAGTTTTCAAAGACGTAAGGTAGATCATTTGCCATGTTCAGAGTAAAATCGCCGGCCGTTTCACCAGACAACAGGATCGCATCATAGGTATTGCCGGAACCGGTATTGCCAGTCAGCGTCATGCCCGATGTCACGGTATCAAGGCTAATGGGATATATGTTTTCTGTAAAAGTATTGTCGGTAACGGTAGGCGCGGATGAACCAGTGACATAAATTCCATTAGTGTTTTCTGTAAAAGTGTTATTTGCTACTATAGGGTTGGCACTACTCGTGACATAAATTCCATAACCATTTCCAGTGATTGTGTTACCTGTTATGTTTGGAGTGGATGAGGAGCCAGTGATGTAGATTCCACCAGTAACATAGAACTCAGAGGTACCACCCGTCATGGTATTGTTGGTCAATGTTGGTGAGGCATTACTCACGTACACAGCGAAACCGCTACCGACAGCATTAATGGTGTTGTCGGTAAACGTACTGGTGCCGCCAGTAATATAAACAGCATCATAACCTTCAGTATTAGCGATGATGCTATCGGAAATTGTGCTCGTGCTGCCAGAATCAATTTCAATTGTGTCCTCGTCACTGTACTGTAACGTACTGTGGTTAATAGACACATTAGTAGCGTTGTCATCAATCAGTAACATAGGACTGGAACTACTAGACCCACCATATTGCATAGTGACGTAATCTAAGTTCGCTGTACCACCACTAGCAATTTGAAAATAACGCCAATCTCCCACTGCTGGAGTAGTTGCAGAACCATCACCATTGGTGTCACCGCCAAAAATGTCATCTTGATAGGAAGTAAAAGCAATAGGATTGGTGTTAGTGCCTTGGGCATCAATGGTGCCAGAGACAACCAATAAAGCGTAAGAGTTAACAAATTTAACCGTCAAGCCTGGTGGAATGGTCAATGTAGTACCTGCATTCACTGTAAAATTGCCAAAGGCATATGGGAGATCATTATCCGCATTAATAGAAAAATTGTCGGAAGTGGAACCACTTAATACAATGGCATTATAGGTATTGCCAGAACCAGAGTTTCCGGTGAGAGTCATACCTGCAACCATGCTAGACAACTTAACTGGATAGATATTCCCTGTAAATGTATTGTCCCTAATTACAGAAGCAGATGAGGAAACACAAAGACCGTAGGAGGAGTTGGTGAAGGTATTGCCAGTAATGGTCGATGATGCATTACTTATACTCAGACCACAGCTGTTTGAACTGATGGTATTGTTCGTAAAAGTGCTCGTACCACCCGCAATATAAACGGCTGTCGAAACTTCAGCGTTAGTTATAATGCTGTTTTGGATTATACTCGTACTGCCTGGATCTACTTGCATCGTATAATACTCACTGTACTGCAGTATACTGTGGTTAATGGACACATTAGCCGCATTGTCATCAATGAGAAGCATTGAACTAAATCCGCCATATTGTATGGTAACATAATCTAAGGAAGCAGTAGCACCACTGGATACTCTGATCCACCCCCAATCTCCCGCGTCTGCAGTAGTAGTTGAACCGTCTCCATTCGTATCCCCACCGTATGTATCGTCTTTATAGGAAGTAAAAACAATCTGATCACTACTCGTACCTTGGGCATCGAGAGTTCCGGAAACAGTGAGGGCGCTCGAAGAACCAAACTTAATTACAGTGCCTGGTTCAATCGTTAAGGTGTAACCACTGGCAACAGTAACCGAACCACTCACCACATATGGGCTTCTAGCAACTGTCCAGGTATCGTTATTAATTGTACCCTCTACTTCGGTGGCTCCACTGCCACCGCTAGCGGTTGAGCCAATCAGTACCATGTGTGAGTACGTTTCACTGTACCCAGTATCTGTTGTGATGGTTAACGTAACAGTATAATATCCATCGCTGGTGTATTCATGGCTCGTTGTTGCACTTGTACCACTACTTTCAGTTACGCCATCACCGAAGTCCCAAGTATAATCTGTAATCGTTCCGGTATAAACCATGGTACCGGAAGCATCAAAACTTACTGTAGTCGGAGCCGTGACACCATCGCCACTCATTGAGAACGTCGGCTCAAGAGGATCATTTACGGTAATGGTCGCACTGTCGTGACTGAAGTTACCGGTGTTATCTGTAATCGTGAGACGAGCATTGAGTGTTTTTGGATCGTCGTAGGTTGACGCAGCAACTGGACCAGTGTTATCGACATCATCCACGACACTGCCATTACTATCACTGTCCACTGAACTATCTAAATCCCATTCATAATCTGTAATAGTACCACCAAATGATTGCGAAGCTGCGCCATCAAAATCTACGGTGAGTGGTGCATACCCTTCGGTTGGTGTGGCTTGAATGTCGACGTGCAAAAAGGTTGTGGTGCTAGTGATACCAACAGCCTGAAACGCATCATAGACAGATTCACAGTATGAAAATGGATATGTTGCTGGATCGGTTTGGTTCAATTCTTGGCAGGCTTGAAATGTGGCTAAATAAGCATCTTCAAAGGTCGCGTTGGTGTTGAGGTAACCCCCAGTGAGTACTTGGTAATAGATAGCCTCAGCCGCCGCGCGACCAATTGGGTTATCTACGGTTAAGCCACTATATGGATTAGCACCTCCGTTAACAAGTAAGTAGAGGGCGTTATTTGTAATGCCGCTGTTGAAATGAACACAACCATTAGTGGCGTCAGAGGTAGTTGAGCAGGGTACATCATCACCATAGAGCATTCCTTCTACATGACTAGGTTGATCATAGTTTGACGGATTTGTCATGTCTCGCAGTGTACCCGAAAGTAAGTCTTCTCCAATCAGCCATTCACCTTCGCCGCCATTTTCTAACTCAATAAATTCTCCAAAAATATCTGCATACGATTCATTCAAGGCACCAGATTCGTCTTCGTATGTTAGTGTGTCAGTATCTGTTACTCCAACTGAATACTGGATAGCACCATGGGTCATCTCATGTCCAGCAATATCAAGGGCCAAATAATTTTCTCCATACTTCATGACATTTTCAGTGGGATCCCATTCTGCATTTACATATGGACTACCGCAAGCATCGTCAGGGATATAGTGGGTGCGAGATACTAAAACACTCCCTCTCCCATCATAACTATCACGCCCAAAAACAGTTTGATTATAGTAGTCATACACTATGCCTGCATATTCATGGGCAGTTAATGCTTGGCTGTCATCACTCACTCCATCAACCAAACCACTCTCGTCATACGTTAAAGTACCAGCGGTATCTGTGCAGTCCGCCATAACATATGTTTCTCTAGCTTTGGCGGTCAGCACATTTTCAAGTACATGCACAATGCTACCATCACGGGCATCAATAAAAAATAATTTACCTGACAGAGCAAAGCTCCGTACTAAATGGGTTGGTTCTTGTTGCCCCGAAAACAAACCCTGATTATAGATATACAGTTGCTGTTTGAGGTTTGCGATATCTATATCATCTTCAACAGGGATTTGATGCTCCTGCAAGTATTGTTTAGCCACCTCAACTGTTTGGGTTACGGTGATAGATGGTTGCACTGATAAATCTGGAATATTTGGTAATAAACTGGAGTTAATTGAAGTCAGAGAGCCATCTTTCCCGTAATGAGCAGTCATGCTGGCTCCGTATACTGGTATGCCTTTGAAACGCTGTTCGACCACAACATGGTTCATACCGTAACGATCTGTTCGAGTGGTGATAGGTACGAACACATTGTTCTGGTTACTATCATCAAATTTAAATAAAGGTTTATAGGAATTGATAAAACCAATGGTTTGATCTGCAAAACTGACATCAGGTGGTAATGACGGCACTAAACCGCGCATACTTATAAACCGTGGTGTTTGGCTTAGTTTATCCCAGGAAACGCTCAAGCTTGGTGCATTATCTCGCATTTTTGATAACTGACCTGCTGATTAGAAGTCAAAGCAGTGACATCATTTGTTGAAGCTAAAACCGGCTGATAAAAAGTAATAACTATTAAACTAGTGAGAAGTGATAAAACAATTTTGTTCATATAGTTGCAGTCAGTTAATAGCACATGGGGAGTCATTATAATCTGCTACATTAGTTAATAAATTTAGTGACGTACTGCCACACTGATTTTTTGACTTGTCAATTGTCAGTCCAAATGTTAAATAAATCCCTAAATTATTTGAACTGATACCGCAAAAATGTGAATTAAGAACATGACCTTTGTAACCATCGTCAATGAGACGCTCTACTTCATCTAAGCTTACTACACTGCCGGTATGTAGAACAGTCCTATACTTTGCACCGCTAGGGTAAAGAGAATTTAAAGCTGATTGAATTTGTTCATCGGTAATTTCATCAAGGGGTAATATGGTACGAATGGATGGAGTGTCACTATTTCTGCTGCGAGCCCAATCGTTTTTAAAAATTGTCTGAATCCGTACACTTACACTTGCGTCCGATTGCTTTAATTCAACATCACTAACTTCTACATAATCATTAAATACTTGCTCCGAAATATTTTGTCGTTTTATAAAATCCTTCTTCCATAAATCAAATACTCTTTGTTCAAATATATTGTCAATACACTTCCCATCAGTTTGGCATGTACCTGTAAACGGATTGCCGCTGCAATCATCATATAAATGCTGACTGTCTAGTGTAACTTGCTGAAATGATGAGCCCCCCCCTCAGTTTTATCTGCCAATACCAGTAAAACACTCCAACTATGAGAGTTAAGATGACTATACTGGCGGCCACAATGAGTAATGATTTTTTCACTACTTAACGGTAACACGCTTGCGTCCTCTGTCAATAAGTTGTAGCGCCATCGCGACGGCGCTAAATAGTCCGTCTAAAATTATTATTTGTGATCAAATCTGAAAAAAAATCAGGTCTTCAGTTAGTACTGTCTTGTGAAAATGTCGAAGTCGTTTTCTAAATTTGGTGGACCCTGCGAGGCTCAGTTGGAACCTGATTATAGAGGAGTTAAGGGAGTGGCACCGGCTTTATAAAGCTAGCCGGGTTCAGTATGTTTAGTTGTTGCTAGTCAGCAATAAAATAGTGCATATTTAGGACTAATTAGTTAATTAGCCAATCTTAGTAACTATTCACCTTTATCCAGTACTACCGCATACCGTTGAGCCGGTACAGCCAAGAGTTTGGGCAGGGTATCCATAATAGACTTACCTCGTAAGGCCAATGTTTGTACTACACTCATCAATACAGCTTGAATCTCTGCT
>JACPGK010000007.1 GCA_016182495.1 Candidatus Kerfeldbacteria bacterium | reverse complement strand
CACTAACTTAATTGAACTCTTCAATTCACATTTTAATGCACGATTACGGACACTGAAAGGATTTAAAACCGAACAGCATGCACTACTGTGGTTAAACGGTTTAATTCTAAGACGACGAAGTAAAAATTTTACCGACTGCAGTCCAAAGTTTAAATATCTTAATGGGAAATGTTCATTACAGGTCAGCTTAAAACCAGGTCTTCAATTCCCTGAAATCTTAGGTGTACAAGCACCCAATATTTAACGGTAACGAACTATTCGACTATTTCTGGATTTATTAGTTGGTACTTTAGGATTCGAGCCGATTAACTATGGTGATCGAGAAGTATATTTAGCGGCTTGTATTGTAGGTGCTTCGCAGAATAATAATCCAATGCAAAAAATTATTGAAACTGGGTTGAATAAGAAGCAAAGTTAGAACCAAAAAGACTCTGCATACACAGAGTCTTTTTGTCTAAAATTTCCTTTGGGTGAGCGACGGGATTCGAACCCGCGACCAACGGTACCACAAACCGCTGCGCTACCACTGCGCCACGCCCACCACGAGGCGTTTACTCACTAATCGTTCGTAACCGCACGGGTAAACCATACATTATTTATGAACAGCTTGCCAGTGCAGTCTTGAGTCTTCGAAAGAACGCCACTGGTAGCAGGGGCGGGAGTTGAACCCGCGACCAAAGGCTTATGAGTCCTCTGCTCTACCACTGAGCTACCCTGCCTGATAGAAAGAGCTTGGCTATAATAGCAAACAATATCGTTATTTGACAAGATTAAGATTTATCATATTTCTCCACGATATACCTGCATAAACTGTCGGTGATCAACTCCTAAAGCATCGAGTACCGCCGTTTCCATAGCTCGTAATATCTGCAAGCGTAAGTGGTCGTAGTACTGTGGTATATTGAAAAATTTAAAAATTCGTCGCATCGACATAAAATTCATGCCGTATAAACATAGTTCTCCGTTCAGTAAAGAAATGTTAAAAAAAATTTTTTGTTTTTCCGTATTAAATTTTTGAGCTAATTCAATCCTTCCAATCACTAGGCCCAGTGGCATATCTGGATCCGGTATCATTTTGAATCCTTGAATGGCCAGATCAGATTTTGGTCCATCAATAGTTACGGTTGAGTCGTGCTTTTGTAATTGAACTACTCGTAGATTATAAAAAATATCATCTGCCTCAATTGCCTCGAGTTCAGCTTCTTCAGGTGTAATGGTTGGTAATTTCCGACTGATCGCACCAGCAAATGTATAGGCATCCACTGTGTTGCTGTTGGCAGCTTCCTTGGTTTGGCCAGAGTTGCGTAAATGTACCGCTAATACTGCTTCTGGTTCAGCGTAACCGTAGCGACGTCTATCGGTAATTAATTTTTCTACATCGTTCATTTTTTTACGTACGATGATTTCAGTCACCATGGCCTCAAGTAATGGACGTTTTATAAATTCTCGTAAAGCATTAATGATTGATCGGTTCACTCGAGCTAAGGCTTCCTCTGAACTATGGTATCTTGCTAGTTCAGCAATAGCTACTGGCATGTGCGTATCAATCGCAGTAATCAAGGTATCAATTTGGCTTGGAAAAATGATCTAATTCTCCGGTAGCCGATAAATATTCCAGCACAAAATTTTTAGGTAGTTCTCCAGAAACAATGTACCGTTCATATGGTTCTAGGGTTGCGGCCATACTGGTAATACCAGCTATGGCATCTGACCCTAAATACTTTTCGGCAAATTTAGGAACTATGAACGGAGGTAACTCGGCCGTTAATTTAGGTTTAAGTATTGCTGGGTCGGCTTCTGGGCCACTTCTTGTTTGATGCTGTTTCGACATGGATGATTGATTATGTTTACATGGTGTCCCCACCATGAATCGAACATGGATAAGTAGCTTAGAAGGCTACTGCTCTATCCGTTGAGCTATGGGGACTAAGGTGCTAATGTATCAGTGGTATGTCCTATCCTATCAAGTTGCCTGCTGAAGTACAACAGGTGTTAACCCAGCTACAGACAGCTGGGTTTGAAGCCTATGTGGTGGGCGGTTGTTTGCGTGATGTTTTACTTGAACGCGAACCAAACGATTGGGATATTACCACTAATGCACTGCCAGAACAAATTCAAACACTGTTTGAACACACCTTGTATTTAAACGCTTTTGGCACCGTCACCGTGCGCTGTGCTGATATGGATATTGAAGTTACCACCTATCGTTCCGATGGTCAGTATAGCGATTTTCGTCATCCTGATACGGTTGAATTTGGAGTGAGCCTAGAACACGATTTAGCTCGGCGTGATTTTACCATCAATGCTTTAGCCTATAATGGATCAGGGTTGGTTGATTATTATAATGGGGTGTCTGATGTTGAGCATGGTATGGTGCGAGCCGTCGGCCAGGCCACTGACCGGTTTCAGGAAGATGCTTTGCGGATGATGCGGGCCATTCGGTTGAGCGCCCAACTAGGCTTTAATATTGAACCCAACACCTGGCAAGCTATTGGCCAACAAGCCGTGTTAATTGAACATGTCTCGCCTGAACGCCAACGTGATGAGTTGATTAAAATGATCAGTAGTGATGATCCCTTGCGTGCTGTATGGTTGTTATTGGATAGCGGCTTAATACATTATATTTTACCTGAACTCGAAGCGGGGGTTGGTGTACAACAAAACCTGCATCATATTTACACTGTATTTTTTCATAATCTGTTAGCTTTGCAGTATTGCCCATCCGATAACTGGCGGGTTCGGTTAGCTGCCTTGCTGCATGATGTCGGTAAACCATTCGTAAAACAAGGCCAAGGGCGTTTGAGCACCTTTTATAATCACGAACACGTTGGGGCTAAACTAACCCGCACCATCATGAAACGGTTAGCTTTTGCCAATGATGACATTGCTACAGTGACTCATTTAGTAAAGCATCACATGTTTTATTATAATGTTGGTGAAATTACCGATGCCGGAGTGCGTCGTTTATTACGGCGAGTGGGGCTAGAACATATTAACAATCTCATGGCCGTACGTATTGCCGATCGGTTAGGTTCTGGCGTGCAAAAAGATAAACCGTTTAAGTTGCTCGAATTGGAACGGCGAATAGAATATGTACAGCAAGATCCCATTTCAACCAGTAGCTTAGCCATTGATGGCAATGATATCATGCGCGATTTTGGTTTACTACCTGGGGCCAAGGTTGGAGTGGTGTTACATCGCTTATTAGATGAAGTGATGGATGACCCAACACGTAATACTATGGAATATTTACAGCAGCGGGCTGGGCAGTTAGTGGCCGATTTAGCTAATGTGTCAGAAGCCCAGGCCCGTAACATAATGAGAACGTATCGAGCAGCTCTCGCTGACCGCAATGCCTATAAAGGATAAAATTATTATTATCAGTGTGCTGATTTGGTGTATCCCCAATATCGGTCTGGCCCGTGGCGATATGATTAAAGGTGCTTTTGGCATGAATATTCATTTGCGTCAGCGTGTGGTCGAAAACGACTGGTCAACTGTTATGGCTTTGGCCGCCGAGGCTGGTGTACAATGGGGGCGCGAACAGTTTAATTGGGATGTGCTTGAACCTACCGATAATAATTACTCATTCACTACTTACGATGCCGTCATCACGCAATATCAAGCTAACAATATTATTCCGGTTGGGTTACTTACCTATAGCAGTGCTTGGGCTTCAACTAATGCCGGGGCACCTGATTACGAATTTTATCCGCCTAACGTGGTGGCCTGGCAAGATTATGTTAGTACAGTGGCCGAGCATTATGCTGGCCAGGTAGAATATTGGGAAATTTGGAATGAACCAAATTATAGTGGGTTTTGGAACGGAACTGTGGCCGAGTATGCCAACATTCTTCATGTAGCAGCTGACGCTATTCACCAGGTTAATCCCAATGCCAAAGTTATTCTGGGCGGATTATCTGGTACTGATTCAGATTATCTCGAAGCGGTGTATGCTGAACTGGCGGATGATAACGTTATTGATATTGTGGCCGTGCACCCCTACCGGGTAGTCGATGGGAACTATAACTATACCCCCGAAGAAGTGATTAATGGCTTAAATTCATTGACCGTTGATTTATATAATATTAAAGCGGTGTTGCAACGTCATCATCAAGCTGCCATACCAATTTGGTTAACAGAAATGGGTTGGACCACGGCTACAGCTGGTATTTCTGAACAACGCCAAGCCGAATATTTGATGCGCCTATATAGTTTAGCGTTGGCTATTCCCAATGTGCGTAAGGTATTTTGGTATAGTTTCAATGATACCTCCAGTACAGAAGAATACATCGATGCCCAATTTGGTCTATTGAATCATCTGTATGAACCAAAAACAAGTTACAGTGCCTATCAATTTGTTCAACAACATCTCAATCGTCATTATTTCAAAGATCAATTGTTACCGCAGTATCGGATTATTGATAATTTTATTCATAATTTAGGTTGGCGGTTTGCTGGTACGGTGTGTACTGATGGAGTATTAAATATTACTAATCGCAGTACCTTGCAGGTATCCTATAGATTCACCAACACTACTAATTGTTATGCTCCAGTTACTTTAGGTAAAAGTTTGTCTACTCATACTCGTGTTGTACAATTTTTAGCTAAAGGAGATGCTAGTGCCACTGTTTTACGGCTGCGGGTGATTGATGCTAGTGGTGAAACTTTTCAATATAATCTTGGCCAACTGCCTGATGAATGGCTTTATTATACTGTGCAGCTGAATAACCCCTCCAGTCATTGGAGTGGTAACAATGATGGTAAACTTGATCGTCCGGTACAATTTGATTCATTCGTGCTTGATAATCGTGATGGTGCCACTGGCAGTGGCACAGTCTATTTTGATGAACTGTACGCCGGACCAATTGCCAATACCTACTTATACCGTTATCACGCAAACAAAAAAGATACCTATGCTTACTGGACAACTCAACACACTATCTATCCATTGTTGACACTGCCGAGTGCTGGCCATATTCGTGAACAGCGCTGGCAACAATCTCATCACGACTATCGTTCAGGGAATGGTCAGTATCGCCTGCGGGCAAAAAGGGAGGTAAAATTTTTGCAAACATTTTAATTTGACACAACGCTGTATCAGCGCTACGATATTAATCTTATGGGCATAGTTAATACCAGTCTTAAGATTAAGAATCCTTCAGACCTTACAAAAATCTACGAGGGTGATTTTTTAGTAGATACCGGGGCACAATATACTGTTCTACCACAAGCGGTGTGGAAAAAACTCGACTTGCATCCGCAGCGGCGTCAAAAATTTTCCTTAGCCGATGGTTCTATTGTTGAGCGACTGATTGGGAGTGCCTACGTTGAATTGCAGGGGACAGAATCTGTTACCCCAGTGGTACTTGGAAAAAAGGATGACAGTTTTATTTTAGGGGTGGTTACGTTAGAAAATTTAGGCTTCAGCATCAATCCTTTTAATCGGGAGTTATACCCGGCCAAGTTAATGCTGTAATTATCAGGGCGACTGTTTATCATGAAATTTTTTATACACTTCTTTCAGTTGTTGATTGGTGATGTGAGTATAAATTTGCGTGGTCGTAATTGATGAATGCCCTAACATGCTTTGCACCGACCGAATATCTGCTCCATTGCGTAATAAATCGGTGGCGTAACTATGTCGTAAAGTGTGCGGTGTAATTTTTTTCATAATGCCGGCTTGGCGGGCATACTTTTGAACTAGGCGTTCAATTGATCGGGCGGTGAGTGGTTGAGCATCGGTTTGATCTCGCGCATCACTGGCTCGATCATGAGCCACAAATATATACGGTGATACATCAGTGCGGGCAGCGTAATAGGTTTTTAGCCAATAGTTCGCTTGAGCCGATAAAAATACTACTCGAATTTTTCGACCTTTTCCGCGCACAGAAAATTCATCACGTTTTAAATTTATTTGATCGCGTTGTAGGTGAGCTAATTCCGAAACCCGTAAACCTGTCGAAAACAATAATTCTAAAATCGCTTTGTCGCGTATTTGAATCACCGGTAGAGGCGTTGCCTGCAAAGCTTCTACCCGGCGTACCGGTGCCTCTAACAATTCTTCCAATTCGTTACCCTCTAGCCATTCTACTTGCCGGTCTTCTTGTTTGGCCAGCTCAATTTTTTCGGATGCCAGCGAAGCAATGTCACGCTTAGCCAAGTATTTTAAAAATGCCCGCAAGGCAATCAGATGATAGTTTTGAGTTTTCTTTTTGAGCGGTTCCCCAGTTACGGTATGATTGGTACGATTCAACTGTAACCGAAATTGTCGCACTACCTCACTGCTAATATCAGTGGCAGTCTTAATTTTTGTCATGGTCACAAACCGCCGTAAATAAAAATCGTAGTTTTTAATAGTTTGTTGAGAGCGGTTTTTTTCAATTTCTAAGTATTGTAAAAAGTCAGTGATCAGTTGATTGATGGACATAGTAACAATATTGTACGACACTTTAGCTTCATTGGCTATAATCATGCTATACTTTATTCATGATTTCTACAGATAATCAACGAGTCGGTGTATTCATCGACATTCAAAATATGTATTATTCGGCCAAAGCGCTGTTTGGTCAAAAAGTGGATTTTGGCAAAGTGCTCGAGCGGGCGGTAGGTGAACGCCGATTGATTCGTGGTATTGCCTATGTGATTCGGGCCGAAAACGAGCAGGAACAGCCATTTTTTGAATCACTGAAAAAACGTGGTTTAGAAATTCGGGCCAAAGCCTTGCAAACCTTTTATGGCGGTAACAAAAAAGGTGATTGGGATGTTGGCATTGCTATGGATGTAATGCGGTTAGCCGCCAAGTTAGATGTAGTGGTATTGGTATCAGGTGATGGTGATTTCGCTGATTTGTTAAAACATGTCAAAGCCTTGGGTTGTCGGGCAGAAGTAATGGCCTTTGGTCCATCGTCTTCTAGTTTACTTCGAGCCGAAACTGATGAATTTATTGATTTAGCTGAACTAAAAGAGGATATCTTGATTAATACCAATCCATTACGTCGGCGTCGCCCAAACACCGTGCGACGATAGCTCTTGTTTAGTTTTTAGTATCTGTTCTATACTGAACTATAGTCAACAATCAATTTTTTATTATTTTCAAAAAATTATGGTAGGATTTTTTTCTTTGCAACAACGTTGGCTGGCCATCCTAGCGTTTAGTGTATGTATACTACTAGCCTGGACATCGGCTACCTTCGCCACCACGGTGGATGACGACTATATTACTGCAGTCAGTGTGTCTAGCGTATCAAGTCAGGTGTTGGGCGCTACGGCTCAATATAGTATTAGTTTTACCACTGATACTACTTTACCGGCAGATAGTCAGTTATATCTGCATACCTACACGGCTGGCTGTGCAGCGGCTGATTATACTAGCTGTAATCATGCTTTTAGCGCCGCTACCATTACTGGAATAAGTGGCAGTGTAATCGATAGTGGTACCGTACTCACCATCCAGCTAAGCACTGCCTTAAGCCCTGGTAGCCACACGTTGACCGTTAGCAATGTTACCAACCCATCATCTGCCGTGGCCGCTCGGTTTGGTGTAGAAGCGTCGGCTAGTACAGAAACAGATTCAACCATGAGTTATGTAACGATGGCTGATCAGCCAACCATTTTTGGCAATCAATTACTTAGTGGAATCTTGACTATGCCCGCTGGCACAGCCTTACGTTATGCGAATGTTTCGCTACATAATAGTGATTGGTCCATTTATGGTAGCACCTCGGCCGACGAATGGGGCTACTATAGCTTATTTACGGATTATTTTGACGCGGGCTATTGGTCAGCTGGCGAGTACACTGCGGCCGTGTATCCTAATACTGATTCTGGGTATTTAGTGACTGAACAAACTGTCACCTACGATGGCAGCTCAACCATCAATGGCGATATTACCGTAGATGCCGCCGTCACCTTTTTTACTGGTATCATTGTGTATGGCGATAATGATTCAGCTACAGTAACCAGCGCACCCGGTGACCCTATTACCAATGCTTCGGTGTATTTTTATCCAACCAATGGCGGGAGTGGGTATAATGCCACGACTGATAGTACCGGTCATTACAATGTGGGAGTCCGGGCTGGTACGTATCAAGTCAGTGTGTATGCCAATATCGATCGGTCGAATGCCGAGCAAGCAGCTGCTCTTGATTGGATTTACAATGGTCAGGGCGAATCATTTGCTATTGTTACAGCTGAAACCCAAAATGTTGATTTTACTGTCACCAGAACAACCTCGTTATTAAGCGGTATGGTTACTGGTCCGGATGGTGCTGCCGTGATTGGGACAGTACAGTTATCCAATGATAACAGTAATTATTCTGGCTACACCAGTAGTGATGGATCATACCTGATGAATTTAAACCCAGGCACCTATACAGTTTATTTTTATCCCAATACCAGTGAGAATGCTCTGTGGGAACGATACTATCTTGAATCTACCACCATTACTATTGTGGAAGGTAATAACAGTTTGACGGTGGCGTTGGCAGAAAAAAATTCGGCGGTCCATTTTATCGTCACTGATCAATCCGGTAATCCATTACCCGATATCCAAGCCCAAGCCTGGCGTGAAAATGAATGGGTTAGTGCTAACACTAATGATGCCGGTGAAGCCACCCTGTATTTACAGGCTGGAAAAAAATATGATATTAACGTGTGGTCAGAAGAATATATTTATAATGAAAACGCCAGCAGCCTAACAGTAGCTGAAAACGAAACCGTTGATGTTAGCTTTACTATGTTTGTGCCAGATGCCGCTATTGCCGTATTAGTGAAAGATGCCGCTGGGGCTGTACCTACCGAGTTGTATGGCTATGCCTGGTGTAATGATAGTAACTATCAACATAATTATGGCGCCAGTATTAATAATGGCGTTGGTACGATTAATCTATTAGTTAATGAAACCACCGGTCAGTTTACTGGGCAATGTAGCTTATGGGTATCGGATGAAACTTTGGGAGCAGCTCAAGCACAAACTGTTACTGTTAGTGAAGGTGAAACTGGACAGATTGAGTTTACACTTGTACCACGCAACGCCACAGTTACTATATTTATTAAAAATAATAATGGTAAATTAATCAAAAATGCAACGGCTGGGCGAGTGTTTTTATCGAATAAAGAAAATACTACTTGGTACGATGCTATGATTGATGAAGATGGTGAAGTATCTATCAACGTTGTGCCCGGCACGTACACTGGCGGAGTATGGTTCGAAGATCAAAGTTATATTCCAATATGGAGTAAGAATAATGGTACTACTACGGTAGCGGCTGAAGAAACTGGAAAATTAGTGCTGACAGTATTATCAGCCGATGCCACGGTGAGCGGACGAGTGAAGGATCCCAATGGTAACCCAGTGGAGTTTGCTTGGGTGTATTGCGGCAACTGGGAAGAAGTGAATGTGGGCGGAGATTTTGAAGAAGGTACCATAATTGATAGCGGCGGCCAGGTGACGAATGGTGAATTTTCAGTGGCAGTGGTATCGGGCCATACCTATCAATGTGGGGTTGGCTTGCCGCCGGAGTATGCTAACGAAGGTTGGCTATCACCAGCTCATCAAACCGTCGATTTCACTGGCAACAAAACCAGCGTCGATGATGTGAAATTTAATTTTACCCAAGCAGATTCTAGCCTGGTAGCCACTGTCACTGTCGCTGCTACTACCGCCGGAGTCGCTGGTACTGATGATTTAGACAATATCTGGTGTTGGGCCTGGAGTGAAGAGGGCAGTTTTTCGTACAATGAAGTGATTGATGCTACCACCCAGCTAGCACTGCAAAGTGGCCAACATTGGCAAGCTGGCTGCGATGCTCAAGTTGGGAATGATTGGTATTGGACCGATGAGCCCTTTGATCGGTTTATCGAAGAGGCCGGTGAATATTCTAAAGAATTTAATTTGACCAAATCCGATACCTGGATTTTCTATGATAGCGTGTCGGAAACATTTAGTGCCAGTGAAAACAAAACCATTGTGCTAGGTGATGGCACTACCCTAACTATTCCGGCCAATGCGCTGGCTTCATCCGGCGATGTCACCGTAACGGCCTCACCGATGGGTGATATTATCCGCACCGGTGATAATTTATTGAATGTACCGTGGAATTTTGAAGCCTTTCAAGGTGATACGCTGATTGAAACCTTTACAGCTGATGTCACGATCGAAATACAGTATACCGATGATCACGTGCTTGATTTAGGCATTGATGAAGATAACCTCTTACCAAAGTATTGGGATGAAATCAGTGGCGCCTGGAAACAGCCCGATAATATCACTCAAGATAAAGATGCCAACACCATTACTATTACCACGGATCATTTCACCCAATATGGGGTGACCTATAATGCTAATCTGACCGCTAATCAAACGCCGGCTAAACCGCGACAGTTAAAAGCTAAACAGCCAACATCAGCCAGTGCCAAATTAACCTGGAAGAAGCCTAAGGATTCCACAGTACAGAAATATAAGGTACAACTGCGCAAGCACGGTAATAAAAAGTCTAGTAGCTGGACAACCTATGCTAATGTCAAAAAGCATAACAAAACCGTACACTCATTACACACCAACACTAAATACGATTTCCGCGTACGAGCCTGCAATGGAGCTGGTTGTTCAGCTTATTCTGATTGGAAACGGTTTAAAACACAGTAGCCTATAGCCTTGACGAACGAACAGTGGCCTGCTACACTCGGCTTTATATTTAATTTGCAGTCGGTATTCTAGGCTTATCCAGCGCTCATGGATAGGCTTGGCTGCCGCTAAGTACCATTGCCGCTATGATTAGCAAAGAGCAAAAGAATAAGATTATTCAAAAGTACGCCACCAAACAAGGCGATACTGGTTCTCCGCAAGTACAAATTGCGTTGTTGAGCCACGAAATTCAAGATCTTGGGGAACACCTTAAAACCCATAAAAAGGATTTTTCCTCGCGCCGTGGATTATTGCGCAAAGTTGGTCAACGTCGTCGGTTGTTACGGTATTTGAAAAAAGAAAACAAATCTGGCTACGAGCAGTTAATCAAAGCCCTTAAGTTAAAAGACAGTGTCTAAATCTACCCATGCTACTACGCTGGTATTAGCGCTAGTAGCGCTGATCGTTATTGCCAGTGTCAGTTGGTTGTATTATCGATCTCAAATCAGCGCTCCAGCTACCACTATCACTGTTACTCAAACCCAACTCACCGTAACAGCCGAAGCTACTGTTACTACAGCGGGTGATATTACTACCTACCATTTTTCGGATAGTGATTATATGAATGTCATGCCCAGCAGTTATCAAGCCATGGTGTTGAATGAAACGCCAGTACAGCAGCGTCAAGCGATAACAGTAGCTGGTTGGCCGGCTGAACGCCTTACTATAACCAGCGCCAAAGATGGTTCCGAGCTAACCGTGGTACACTTGTTGATTGATGATAGGCTGTATGATTTTCGTGGCAGTGAAAATTTTTTAGCTCGGTTAAATGATTACGTGACTATTTAATTTTATAATTAATGTTTACCTTTATCTATAGATCAATAGATTCTCTCCCAATCAAGGGGGTCTCTAATCTCTAGATAAGGCAACGCGCACAATTATGCCAGCAGTAAAACGTTACGAACTCACTTGGGGCAACCGACCACTGATTATCGAATTTAATCGGTTAGCTAACCAAGCTACTGGATCATGTACCGTACAGTACGGTGATACCATGGTTTTGGCTACGGCCGTCATTTCTGAATCAACCCGGCCGGATATTAGTTATTTTCCATTGCAGGTAGAATATAAAGAAAATATGTATGCTGCCGGAAAAATTTCTGGATCGCGCTTTATTAAGCGTGAAGGCCGGCCTTCGGAGCAATCCGTTTTATCAGCTCGTATTATTGATCGGTCGATTCGTCCATTATTCGATGATCGCTGGCGGCGTGATATTCAAGTAGTGATTACCGTGTTGTCATATGATGATAGTAGCGATCCTGATATTGCCGGATTAATTGGAGCGGCTGCCGCCTTAATGACTTCGTCGATTCCTTGGAATGGTCCGTTAGCTGGTTGTATGGTGGCCTCGAAAGATGGACAATTTCATCTCAATCCAAATGCCGATATTATGGCTAGTTCCGATTTGAATATATTTGTATCCGGTCGTAACAACCAAGTGGTCATGCTCGAAGCCGATGGACGGGAGGCCAGCGAAGCCACTACCATGGCAGCTATTGAATTTGGTGTACAGCAACTTGAGCCAGTGATCACCTTGTTAAATACTATCCAACAAGAGCTTGGCCAACCTAAATTAACCTTACCCAACTTTGAACTTGCCGCTGAAGAACTAACGGCTCATACGGCAGCTAAAGCTAAAGCCGCTGCCTATTTTACTGAACACGGTGATAGTTTGTTCGGGCCGGGGAACAAGCACGAACGACATCTGCGTCAAGCGACAGCTAGCAATGCACTGGCTGCCCAGTTTTCGGATGATGATAGTACCTTAGCCAAGGTGGCCGTAGCTGAATTTGAAAGCTTGTTTGCAAAAGAAATGATTCGTCGAATTTTTACTGAAGGTAAACGGGTTGATAACCGTGGACTCGATGATATTCGTCCATTAAGCGCTACCGTCGGATTTATTCCGCGAGTGCATGGTTCTGGTTTATTTTCTCGGGGTGATACTCAAATTTTATCCATTGTCACATTGAGTTCGCCCAATAATGAACAGATTTTCGACACCATGCGCTTAGATGAAAAACGACGGTATTTTCATCACTATAATTTTCCGCCCTATTCAGTGGGTGAAGCTGGCCCAATGCGTGGTCCTGGCCGCCGTGAAATTGGCCATGGCGCCTTAGCCGAAAAAGCTTTATTGCCAGTGTTGCCGAACAAAGAACAGTTTCCCTATACCATTCGAGTAGTATCAGAAGTACTATCATCCAATGGTTCTTCATCACAAGGCTCGGCCTGTGGCTCATCGTTGGCCCTGATGGATGCCGGCGTACCGATTACGCGCCCAGTCGCTGGCATTGCCATGGGCATTGCTTTTCAAGATGATAGTAAAGATCACTATACTATTTTGACCGATTTACAAGATGTGGAAGATTACGATCGATCAATGGATTTTAAGGTGGCCGGCACTAACCAAGGTATCACGGCTATTCAGCTGGATATTAAATTTGATGGTTTAACTATGGTCATGGTGCGCGATACCTTAACCAAAGCTAAAACCGGCCGCGATCAAATTTTAGCAGTGATGGCTCAAGCAATTGCTGCACCGCGCGCTGAATTATCACCCTATGCACCACGAGTTGAAACTATCCAAATTGATCCACAACGGATTGGCGAGCTGATTGGTCCTGGGGGCAAGGTGATTAATAGCATCATTGATCAAACTGGCGTAGCTATAGATATTGAAGATTCTGGTTTAGTGTATGTGACCTCGGTTGATAAAGATGCCATGGAACAGGCCAAGCAATTAATTAGCGACTTATTGAGAGAAGTAGAAGTGGGTGAGGTGTATACTGGCACGGTAGTAAAAATTGTCACTGATCGTAATACTCAAAAAGAAATTGGTGCCATCGTTGAGTTAACGGCTCAACATACGGGTATGATTCATATTTCTCAAGTTGATAATCGTAGAATTGATAAGGTGTCTGATATTTTAAAAGAAGGTGATCAAGTGAAAGTGAAAGTGCTTGAAGTTGATCGTGAACGTGGTCGCATTGCCTTATCCCGTAAAGCCTTGTTATAACATTATGAGCACCCAGCGCGGCCAATTAGTGGTAGTAACCGGTCCATCCGGTGCTGGCAAGGATTCCGTGATTAATACCGCTAAAGAGTTAGGGTTAGAATTTGGTCAGGTTGTTACCACCAGCACTCGTCCTAAGCGACTCGACGAACAAGCTGGTGATCCATATTATTTTGTTACGGTAGAACAGTTTAAGGCCAGCTTAGCCGCCGATGAGTTAATTGAATGGGCTGAAGTGTATGGTAATTATTATGGTTGCACCAAAGCCGAGATTGAACGTAAGTTGGCGGATCATGCGGTGGTGATTGTGAAGGTTGATCCACAAGGCGCTCGGGCCTATAAAGCTTTGTACCCCGATACCACGACTATCTTTATTATGCCACCATCGTATGAATATCTTGAAAAACGGTTAGTGAATCGAGAAACTGATAGCAAAGAGGTCATTAAACAGCGCCTAGCTACTGCTCAAAAAGAGCTAGAAAATCTGTTAGATTGGGATTATTTAGTGGTTAACGAGGAAGGTAAATTGAAAGAAGCAGCTGAAGAAGTAATTCAAATCATCAATAAAAATAAGGATAAAGTATAGTTATTCACAATCTGTGGATAACTATGGTGGATAAAAGTTGGATAAATTATAGTTTATCCACAGTTGTCAAACTATAAATATTTGGCTAATTTAAGCCATTATTTTTTATATACATATACTACAAATTGACCAGAGGTTGATTTCTTGGTACAATATAGCAACAGTAGATTAGCTTGACCTTTTATAGCTTAATATATGGTACCTACGTCGCAATTGCAGGGAGTAATTATCGCTTAATTTCCGGGTTGACCTGGTGATGAGCGCTAATTTTCTCTCTGAGATGTAGGCTGGTTAAAACAAAAAGTAAAAACCTTTTACATCCGCCAGCCCTCATTTATGCTAGGCTTCGGCCTGGTCGAGGGGCAGCGGCATGTCAGAGAACCCGATTTTCGGGGGTAACTACGATCCCAGCCAACGTAGGTACGGCTCTCTTCTTTCCCACTACACTGTATTCTTTACCTCGATTTCCTTAAGGGAAATCGGGAAAAGATAAACGTTAGCGGGTCAGGGGTGTCCGTACTAACTATTACTTTGTCACCCGTTGGGTGACAGCTGTTAGGGGGGCACCCCTACAGAGATTTTTATTACTATGAACGAATTGCCAATTACTTCAGCTGGTGAACGAGCCCGCACTTCAGATATGACTGATGCTCTGGCGGCTGTTCAGGCCTTACGTGATGCTCGTCGTAAACAACCTGTCGAACAGGAAGAACAAAATGCTCTAACCACAAGTACTCTCACCAATGGATCAAGCCCAACTGAATCAATTCAAACAACTACTCCTGAAACAACAGGCGGAAGTTGAGCAAGAACTTGCTACGGTAGCCAAACCTGATACCGGCGATCATGTACCGGGTGATTATGCTGCAAAATTTCCTAATTTTGGTGAAGAAAACTATCTTGATGCCGGTTCAGATTCGCCCGATGAAGTGCAAGCCTACGAGGTTAATTTAGCTGTTACCAGAGAGCTGGAAAATCATTTAGTAAAAATTAAAGCGGCCTTAGAACGCATTGCCAATGGTACCTATGGTAATGATATCCATACTGGAGAGGCTATTGCTTTGGAACGTTTACAGGCTAATCCAGCTGCCGAAATAGCTATTCCACCAACTAGTCAAACCCACTAATTCGGCTGTATGAAGCAATCCGTTTGGTGGTATCTTGGTCCGTTGCTGGCTGGCTTGGCTTTTATTATTGATCGAGTGACCAAACAGTGGTTCATTCATGATCCAAGCTACTCGTACAGCCTGATTGGCCAAGTGGTGTATATGCAGTTGCACCTAAATACCGACATGGCCTTTAGTTTGCCCCTGCTGCCCTGGTTATACTATGGGTTTATCGTTGTCATCATAACCATGTTGCTGATAACACTAGGGCGGGCTATCCAGCATGGTAAGTTGATTGAGTTTGTGGTGGTAGCATTTATTTTAAGCGGCGCGCTGGGTAATTTGATTGATCGGTGGTGGTATGGTGGAGTGATTGATTTTATTAATGTCACCCCACTACGGCAATGGCATGGCAGCGTGTTTAATTTAGCCGATAGCTACATTGTCGGGGCGGTGTTTGTATGGGTAGTTTATTTATTTATCTATGATCGACCAAAAAAAGTTTCAACGCACCATTGAATGGTTTACCTGTAAGCGTTGTGGTACCTTAGTTCAAGGCAATGGCTATACTAATCACTGCACCGAGTGTTTTACTTCGATGCATGTTGATATCAATCCTGGCGACCGGGCTGCCACCTGCGGCGGGTTAATGGTTGTGAAGGATGTGCTCTTGGATCACGGCAGTTGGGTGTTAGCGCATCACTGCGAGCGCTGTGGTTATGAACGCAATAATCGGGTACAAGATAACGATAATATGGAAAAATTAGCGTTACTGAAAAAACAACTCAACGATACGGCCACTTGAATCTTTTTTGATGACGTGCTAGTATGCAGGTAATGAGCGCTATCCGGGTTAGGGAGATAGCGTTTTATGTTAGCAAAAATTTATTCAGCCTGTATTCAAGGCTTAATTTCTCATCCAGTTGAAGTACAAGTTGATGTATCACCGGGTTTTCCTAGTTTTACAATTGTTGGCTTGCCCGATACCGCTATTCAAGAATCGCGTGAACGCATTCGAGCAGCCATTCGCCATTGCGGAGTACCCTTTCCAGATACTCGCGTGACCGTTAACTTGGCTCCAGCCGATGTGCGTAAAGAAGGCCCGAGTTATGATTTGCCAATCGCGGTAGGTATTTTAATGGCCGCTGGCCGATTGACCATACCACACCCTGAACGCACCATGATGGTGGGCGAGGTATCATTGGATGGTCAGGTACGGCCAGTCACTGGCGTGTTATCGATGGCCATGATGGCGCAACAGCAAGGTTTTATCAATGTTATTGTACCGCCAGGCAATGTTGTCGAAGCTGCGCTTGTTCCAGCTATCACTGTGCTGTCGGTGAGTACTATCATTAGTCTGTTACAACACTATTCTGGTCAACACTTATTAAGTGTGCAAGTGCATCGGCCGCCGGAACCCGAACCAATTAGTACCAAAGAAGATTTTACTCATATTAAAGGGCATCAATTTATTAAACGGGCGTTAGAAATTGTGGCGGCTGGTGGCCACCATATTATATTGTATGGCCCGCCCGGTACTGGTAAAACTATTTTGGCAAAAAGTATTTTGTCGATTTTACCAGATATGACGGCTGAAGAAATGTTATCCGTCACCCAACTGTACAGCATTGCCGGATTGTTATCGCATCATCAAACCTACGTTCGTAGTCGGCCATTTCGACAGCCGCATCACTCGGCTTCGATGGCCGCAGTGGTCGGTGGTGGGCGTTTACCCCGGCCGGGTGAAATTTCATTGGCTCATCATGGCGTATTATATCTTGATGAGTTGCCCGAGTTTCAACGGGCGGTACTTGAAGCACTTCGTCAGCCACTAGAGGAGCATACCGTAACGGTGGCTCGGGTTGAACAAAGTATCACCTATCCGGCCCAAACCATTTTTATCGGCAGTTTAAATCCTTGCCCCTGTGGTTACTATGGTGATAAAGAAAAAGAGTGCACCTGTACGCCACTTCAATTAGCCAAATATCATAAAAAATTATCTGGTCCACTATTAGATCGCGTTGATTTATTTTGCTATGTACCACGTATTAATTTTGACACCTTAACCAGTCAAACGGTCACTGAATCATCGGCGGCTATTCGAGTTCGGGTACAACAAGCGCTTAATCGACAACGGCAACGATATGCTGGATCAGCCATGGCAAACAATGCTACCTTACCCAATCGGCTCATTAATCAGCATTGTCCGATTGATGCCAGTAGTAAGCGATTATTACGCCAGGCTATGCAAACCATGCAGTTATCGCCCCGTGGATTTCATCGCATTTTGCGGGTGGCTCGTACCATCGCTGATTTGGAAGATAGTACCAACATTACGCCACATCATTTAAGTGAGGCTTTGCAGTACCGACAGTTTTTTACGATGCAAGCTTAAGAGCAGACCGGTGGGATTAATGAACAATAATAACATATTCGCCTAAAATTTTACTACGTTTAGCAAATTCTTCATACACTTGTTGGGCTGTGCCTTGCACAAACTCTTCGTGCAGTTTGGTTAACTCTCGGGCTACTACTACTCGACGCTTACTGGCGCCTAACACCGTTAATGTTTTTAATAAGCGATGAGGTGATTCATACATCACCACGGTACCTGGATAATCAATCACGGTTTGTAGCCAAGTGTGTCGGCCTTTTTTATGTGGCAGGAATCCAATAAATAAAAAACGACTGCAATCTACTCCAGCCGCTTGCAAAGCCGTAATCACGGCGCTGGCTCCGGGAATGGGAATAACTCGTACTCCTTGAGCAATGGCTTGTTGAATTAAGGCTACTCCAGGATCAGAAATGCCAGGTGTACCAGCATCGGTGATCATGGCAATTGATTGACCAGCCTGCACTTGATCAATAATCCGCTGGCGCTGTTGGGGAGTGGAGTGTTGGTGAATACTGCTGGTCGGCTGATGAATATTATAATGCTGCAGTAAGATTCGACTCACTCGGGTATCTTCACACACAATTAACTCCACCTCATTTAAAATACGCAGTGCCCGTACGGTGATGTCTTCTAAGTTACCAATTGGTGTAGCCACCGAATAGATAACCCCCATTTACGCCAGATTAATGTTCATGTATACTGTTACAGTATCATACAATTTAACCTTAAACCATAGTGAAATCTAGAGTATGACTGATACCACTAAAGTACTCATCGTTGAAGATGATAAATTTCTTAGCGAATTAATCTCTACCAAGCTTGATAAAGAGGGTTTTGATATTGCCGTGGCTGGTGACGGCGAAACCGGTTTAAAAAAAGCCGAAGAATTTAACCCAACTATTGTGTTACTTGATATCATGTTACCCGGCATGGATGGGTTTGAAGTGCTTGAAAAACTAAAAGCGCATAGTAGTCCCAAAATACGCAAAGCGCCGGTAATTATTTTGTCGAACTTTGGTCAAGAAAGTAAGGTGGAACGTGGCTTACAATTAGGCGCGGCTGATTATTTAGTAAAAGCGAATTTTACCACTGGTGAGATTGTTGAAAAAATTAAAGAAGTAATGTCGAAGCAAGACTAGTACCTGAACCCATAAATTCCCTTTAGGCTAATTCCAGGGATAAAATCTGGTAGCCGAGCAAGATGCGGACATAATGTACAAAGTATCCAGTGACCGATCGTGGAAACGATGTCACCAGGTTGAGGTGGTCTTTTAAATAAT
>JACPGK010000009.1 GCA_016182495.1 Candidatus Kerfeldbacteria bacterium | reverse complement strand
TTATTTAAAAGACCACCTCAACCTGGTGACATCGTTTCCACGATCGGTCACTGGATACTTTGTACATTATGTCCGCATCTTGCTCGGCTACCAGATTTTATCCCTGGAATTAGCCTAAAGGGAATTTATGGGTTCAGGTGGGTAGCGTTTTGGTTCGGATCACCGCTGGGGTCGTGCCTCCATAGTTGACCTATCATCTCCTTCTGGGGATCTCAAAGTGCTTGTTGCACTTCCGACAAAACCCCCGTACTATCATATGACTAAAATCTTTAAACGTATCACCACCACCACAGGTGGTACACGTTAGTGTGGGATTAAGATTAAATCCAATCCCACAGCTCGGACAAATTCTTTCTGAACCATTCAAACCAATCCCGCAATGCGAGCAAGCAGTATGAGCGTGGTTCATTGATGCTCCTTCCTACCATCTACAGCGGAACCACTCGCTGCAGATTTTGGTGAGACTACCTTAATTGGTTAAGAGGGAATCGTCAAGTATTTTTGAGGTGTTGAAAAAAGATTTTCTACTATGGTATGTGCTATACTATAACCATGCTAAAAATAATCGGGCTGATAGTAGCACTGGTTGGAATATTTTGGATTAAGCCGGTAACAGTTCAAGCCGCCGTACAATTGGGTACTGATGTGACAGTATTCAACTGGGGTGAAACTCAAACCAAATCAATCAAAAACAAACAGTGGGCCTTGGCGCTGGTGCATGCTCACCAACTAATGAAGCGCAGCGGCTTAAAACACTATCCCACGAACGTTATTTTTGCCACCGCCATTAAAGAATCAAATCTACAATCCACCTGGACCGATGGTTACTTTCAAATTGAACAAGGCACCGCCTATGCCGAACTGCAGCGCATTTGGCCAGAGCGCTTTGCCGATGTTGACTATGCCAGCGTTATTGGTACTAATCATTTCGTCACCGCGGCTATTGCGAAAGCTTACTATGATATTTTTACCAAAACAATGTTGAATCGCTCATTTGATTATCGTTTTAGCGAGTTTGTAGATCAATCGCAGGATACTCAAGCTGGCATTAAAATTATTTCCATTGCCTACAACCGCGGTTTATGGTTTCAAGAATTCAACACTATCTTTAACACTGATCGCGCCAATTGTTTAGCCAAAACAAATCTACTTGATTGTTTACAGGATGACACGGCACATGATCATGCTACTGCTATCAGCGATATAACCAGTCGTTTGCAACACCCGAGCAATTATAATGGCTACTATTATCATACTCAACTATCCTGGAGCGATTTCATAACGTATCTCAATACCATCAGTGCGTTGTATCCCAAGTTAAGCCAAGCTAAAATTCAATCTGCAATTGAACGCACCTTTAACCGCTACGCTGATAGCCAAGGCAAGCTCAAGTACCGCCAGCACGTTCAAGCTGTTATCAATGCCATTATCAACCAAACTGGTACTATTGATTCCAGCCCAGTTTGCGCGTATTATGGCTGTTAGTATGCATAACACTATTATTATTACCGGTGTGAGCAGTGGCATTGGCAAAACCACCGCTGATTATTTTCGTGCACGCGGTTGGAAAGTAATTGGTACTACTCGTACTACTACAACCGATCCATTGTTGTATCAGTTGGATGTGACAAACGCTGCAGCGGTGACTGATTGTATCAATATGATTGTAGCTGAACATGGCCACATTGATGTGGTGCTTAATAATGCCGGCTACGGTTTGTTTGGGGCGTTTGAACAATGTTCAGAAGCCGATGTGCAAGCCCAATATGCTGTTAATGTATTTGGCACGATGAACGTGTGCCGGGCGATCTTGCCGCATTTCCGGGCCAACCACACTGGGACGATTATTAATATTTCTTCTATCGGTGGCCGATTTGTGGTGCCGTATTACGGCCTGTATAACAGTACTAAGTTTGCGGTGGAGGGATTTAGTGAAGGTTTAGCGCATGAAGTGTTGCCATATGGTATTCGGGTAAAAGTAATTGAACCTGGTGCCATTAACACTGGTTTTTATGATCGCTCTCGCCAAGAAGGGAAAAACATGGATTACACGCCAGAATATAAAGCGATGTCTGATAAATTATGGCCACAATATGAACGCGCTGGAAAAACCGGTGCCGACCCAATGGTGGTTGCTAAAGTGATTTACAAAGCTGCTATCAGTAACAATAATCGTTTACGGTATGCGGCCTCGCGCGATGCTCATATTAACATTGCCTTGTTGAAAGTATTACCGCACCGAATTGGTTTATGGTTAGTGCGACGGATGACGATTGGTCGTTGATACTAATTCTTGACTGTTGATTGTAAAGGCGATCAGGACAATATCGAAAAAAATGAATTCAATCAATATCTCGAAACGATTTTGTTTGAATGACGTTCTAAAATTATTTAGGATGAAAGAATTGTAAAAAACTGTTTATGGGCTGCTACGTCATGCACCCGCACAATGCTGGCATCATTGTGCACCGCTAGCCAATGCGCCGCTAACGTACCAGCTAAACGATCCTGTACATCTGCACCAGTGAGTTTGCCGATAAATGATTTGCGTGACGCGCCAATCAATAGTGGTAAACGCAGACTGGAAAATTGCTGCAGGTTTTTTAGAATTTCCAAATTATGTTTGACGGTTTTGCCAAAGCCAATGCCCGGATCTAAAATAATATCATTTTTTTTAATGCCAGCTTGCTGCGCTAAACGTACCTGTTGCTGAAAAAATTTTTTAATATCCAACACCACATTGTTATAGCGAGGTTGGCGTAGCATTGTGCCGGGCCTGCCTTGCATGTGCATAATAACTACCTGGCAGTGAGCCTGCGCCACCACTTGGCGCATTAGTGGATCACGTAAACCAGTAATATCATTCACCATGTTCACACCATAACGTAATGCCACGGCTGCCACCACTGGTTTATAGGTATCAATTGATAGGGGGATATCCGAAAAATTGCGAATCTGTTCAATGATCGGAATAACTCGACGTAATTCTTCCACAACTGAAACTGGTTGAGCTCCAGGGCGGCTTGACTCACCACCAATATCAATCAAGTTTGCTCCTTCACTGATAAAGTGTTTGGCTTGGCACACAGCCTGTTTTACTGTGCGATAGCGCCCACCATCCGAAAATGAATCCGGCGTAACATTGAGAATGGCCATGAGTTGGGGAAGATGCTTAGACATAACGTTCAAATAGCTTCATTAACTGCTTAGTGATAGGTCCTGGCTTCCCATTTCCAATTTTGCGTCGATTGACTTTAACTACTGGCACAATGCCTGTTGATGTTCTGGTTAAAAAACATTCATCAGCCTCGTATAGATCATGCAGAGTTGGCAAAAAATAATCTATTTTAAAAGATCGCTTGGCTAATTGTAAAATCACTGCCCGAGTAATGCCATACAAAATGTGCCGGTTGGCGGTGTAAATGATGCCATGTTTTACCAAAAATAAATTAGATCGTGATGCTTCTGGAATAGTAGCATCACGGCGCACTAGTAAAGCATCAAAGTAGCCGCGGTTGGATGCTTTGGCATAGGCGGTATCTTCTGCTTTGCGCTCGATACTTTTTACAGCTGGATTTTTTCGTTCTACTTGATACGTCGCTACCGCCACACCGCTAGTGTATATTTTTTTAGAAAAGCGCAGTGCGGTTGCTTCAATCAACCGGCCAGACGGCGTTACTATAATTTTTAAACGAGTTTCACCCCGTATTCGACACTGGGTTATGATGCGTTGAGTTAAGCTACGATTATTTTCTAGGATTGGTATGCGTAGTGTCCGAGCCGAAGCGCGCAAACGCCGTAGATGGGCTGGTAATTCAAATGGTCTGCCTCGATATGTCCGAATAGTTTCAAAGACGCCTCGATGGTTTTTCATAATCACTGACATGCTAATAGTATAGCAGCTTTATCTACAGTTTCTTGATATTCCTGGTTAATATCAGAATCAAGCGTAATGCCACCGCCAACATAATACTGCAGTTGGCCGTGTTGCAATGTGGCTGTACGAATGGCGACGTTAAATTCGGCTTTATTTTTGCCAGCAATATAGCCAATGGCTCCGCAATACAGGCCACGCGGATGAGTTTCTAAATTTTTTAATATTTTTACAGCCCGTAATTTAGGAGCGCCAGTTACAGAAGCAAATGGTATCATGGCCTGAATGACAGCCAAACTATCAATGTGCTTTGGCCGGCGCGCTTGAATAATCGATTGGGCTTGCCAGATAGTATTGTAGCCAACAATCTGGCGGCGACGCTTAACGCTAACACTACCCGGAACGGCAAATTGAGCCAAATCATTTCTGGCAACATCAGTAATCATATCCAGTTCAGCTTTGTCTTTGGCGCTGGTGAGCAAAGCGCGATACATGTTTTTTTTGCGCGGTTGCGTTCCTTTCATCGGCCTGGTTTCAATCACACTACCAGTAATGCGCAGGCCAAGTTCGGGGGAATTACTAATCACTTGCACAGTTGGCGTGCTGATCAGTGCCCCATACGGCGTAGGCTGTTTTTGAGTAAACCAATACAGTAATTGATTGGCTGTAGCATTGGTGTGAGCGCTGAAACGATAACAATAATTGGCCTGGTAGATATCGCCGATGGCTAAGTGACGTTTGAGTTTGGCTATTTTTTCGGCATAGACGTTTAATGATTCGCCACGTAATGGTTCTATCCAAAACGGACTAGCGTCAGTTAATTGGCGTAAAAGGATTGATTGCAGCTTTTGAAAAATTCCAAAATAAACAGTTTGGTCATAGCGAATATACCCGATGGCAATTTGGCGAGCGGCTGTGTTACCGTAAAACCAACGCTCCAGCTCTAGCCATGATGTGATAATCCGCTGTAAGCCAATTCCCAGCCAGGCTCGATGATTATCAACTAAGGCAAATATAGTGCTAGGCATTGACTATTTTCAAAAATTCATTCCTGGTATTTAAATTATTTTTGAACAAACCGCGAAATGATGAAGTGATTACAATCGTGTTTTGTTTTTCCACACCGCGCGCCTGCATACATAAATGAGTAGCTTCAAGAATCACGCCAATGCCCTTAGCTTGCAAAGCTCGATCCAAGCAAGCGGTGATTTGTGAAGTTAGTCGTTCTTGATTTTGCAAGCGACGCGCAAACAGTTCAACTACGCGCGGTAATTTCGATAATCCAACAATTTTTTTATTCGGAATATACCCAATATGCGCCTGACCGTAAAATGGCAGCAGATGATGCTCGCAGGTAGAATAAAAATCAATTTCTTTACAGGTAATCATTTCATCGTAGGATTCACTATCAAAAAATGTCAGCTGACTGGCTGGGTCCACCTGATAGCCGCCAAATAATTTTTCAAAACTCTTCACTACTCGAGCCGGCGTATCACGCAAACCTTCACGGTCGGGTTCGGGGTCAATTTCGGTGAGAATTTTTTTAATTAATTGTGCTATGGTACTTTTGTTTATATTCATTTTATTTCATCTAACAATTTAATGAAAAACTGACGTTGTGGTAAACCGGGATGGGGTATAATTAACCGATAACCGTGGGGCGTTACTGTATCAATTTTCTCACCATCCCACAAGATAATATCAATATCAATTTCGCGGTTACCCCAGCGGGCGGCAAATGTTCTGCCCAGTTCAGTTTCGATCTGTTTAATAGCATCAAGCAGGGCAACTGGTTCCAGGTCAGTTTGATAGACCAGCACTTGATTCAGAAACAACTGGTCAGCTGCGCCAAACGGTTTAGTTTCAATAATGCTGGAAGCTTTGATAATATCACCGAATTGTCCCAATTGAGTACGGGCTTGTTGCAGATGATCTGATCGATCACCTAAATTACTACCTAAGGCTAGATAATACCTATGCTTCATTATAGGTCACAAATGATGTGTCGGTTTCCCATAACCGTACTGTGGTGATGGGCACGGTCGGTTTCAATTGATCAAAAATCCATTGAGCGACCACTTCACAGGTGGGATTAGTAAACCGGTCATTCAAATTGGTGTGGTCTAACTCTCTAATTATTTTACTATCTACCAGCTGTTTTAGTTCAACAAAATCAATCACCATACCATCAGGTTGTAGTGGTCCGCGCACCGTCACCGCTACTACATAATTATGGCCATGCATATTTTCACAGCGTCCATGGTAGTTGGTTAAAAAATGGGCGGCTGAAAAGTTAAATTGTTTAGTAACTTCGAACATAGGCGGAACCATCAATAAAGCTGCTGACTAAACGAGTAAATTGTTCCTGATCGATAGTGGTTAAACCGCCAGGCCGTTCGATGTTGAGCACATAAACAGTATGATTTGCCATCATGATATATTCATCGGCAAAAGTTTGTTCGGCCACAATGTGTTTAGCCTGCAACGGTGCCGCTAACGGTATGGTGACATTTTCTACAGTACGATCACTGCGGTTCACGAATAGCCATTGATCGAGAGTGATATCTGGCACGGGATAACGTCGCACAGTAACACTAAAGCCAGTCCATGATGATTCAGACACAAACTCGGTATCAGCTGTATAAAAAACGATATTACCTTCGCCACGATTTTTTATGCTCCAACTGTTTGGATAGCGCAGTGTATAGTTTGAACTATAATGAATAGTATCTTCGTCAATCAACGCCTTGATAAAACCAAGCGCCGGCAGGGGAATATATTCTCCAAAATTTGAATACACCGTATCGGCCAAGTAGGTATGGTTAGGGTTAGCTGGTTTGGGGGTTTTTTTACCAAGCGGGAATTTTTTCGTTATTACAAATAGTTCAACAATTGAGTGATTGGTAAATTGTTGAGCGAGCGTTTCAACTTGAACTCGTGATAATTGTTCTACCGTAATGATGTGATTGGTATTATACCGCCAGGTGAGGGAGATAGTGGGAATATCAGGTAACAGTGCAAACGTTTGCGTTAGCACTTGAATGAAAATCAATTCAGGTTGATTAGCTTCAGGTTGAAGCTCGGCGGTAATAACAATACCTTGATTAGTGGTTGAAAAACGATAACTGGAAAAATCAATTTTGAACTGATTGAGCACGTTGCGCACTGTGTCGTTATACTGCTCCCAGTCATCGGCTGTGACCGTAAATAATCCCGGTGTAGTATCAGGCGCAATGGAGTTGATGTTGGTTGTGGTAGAGTTGGTCGTGGTACCAAAGGTGGTAGCAGGAGCAACGTTACCGTTCACCCAACCAAGTGCTGTAATTTTTCCTGGTAATGTTAGGCGTAACAATTGTTGAATTTGATCGTAACGGTTATACACCACAAAATAATTTTTCCAGGGATTATATAACGCAAAAGTTTTTGCATCCGGAGCCCAAATCACTTTTGGAATACCGATTTTTTCAAATACCCGGTGCTGTTCAATCATGGTACCAGATCGATCAAATACTCCCAAATACGGTGCAAACGAGCTGCTGCTTTGTTCGTTTGGAGTAATTACGCCAGCCAATTGATCGTCAGCCAGCCAATGTAAATAATTAATTTCTAGGTCAGTGAAACCAATTGGGGTATAGGGTTCCACTCCCTGGGGAGTGATAAAGTGTACTGTATTGGTGGCGGTAGTAAACGCCAAGGCTGAACTATCTGGTGCCCACGTTAAATTGGAAAAACTGCCACCCCCATCTGCTCCAAATAACACTGTTTCTGTATGATCGTTTACATTGTATAGAATAATCTGTTGTTTTCCAGAAGAACCAGTTACCCAAGCTAGCCATTGACCAGTAGTATCAAGCGCTAATCCATCAGCAGTACTTGGGTGCGTAACACTACCCACCGTAGTCGACCCGGTAAATGTGTAGTGCACCAGAGTTGTATCAGTCATACCAAACCAGCTGGTAGGCGAACTAATCACATTACTCATTGTGGCACTGGCTGGTGCGGTTAAAGCAGCAGTTTTGCGTAAGGCTAAATCTCCCACATACTGGGTACCATCATCGGTCAGAAAAATAATTTTTTGATATTCACTAGCCAACACGTCGGCTAATTGTTGCAATTGAGCCGTTTGTTCAGATGTTTGCTTGGGTTGGGTATTGGCTTGCCAACGTTGATAGCCAATCACTCCCAGCAATATCACCAGAATAGCGCCAGCACTGATAATAAATAAACGAAAATATCGGCTCATACCAGCCTTTATTATACCACAAAACTATGCTAGTGTTAGGCCGATGGATGAACTAATTCAAACAGCTCAAGCGTTGGCTGATCGTCTTGATCATATTGGCAAGCAACTCAACATCGCTGGCATGAAAACTAAATTGCACGCCTTGCAAGTGGAAATGACTGAATCCGATTTTTGGTCGCAGCCGCATCATGCGCAACAGGTCAGTAAAACGGTGAACGACTTACAAACCGAAGTTAACCGTTGGGAGGGGTTGCAGACTGATCTTACCACCATTACGGAATTGGCCGAATTAAATCGTACTACTCCCGACCCCGACATTACTGCAGAACTGCAACACAAACTCCAGTCGACCGCCCAGCAGTTTCAGCAGCTCGAGTTCCAATTACTACTCGGTGGGTCATACGATGATTATCCGGCTTTGATTGGCGTGCATGCCGGAGCTGGTGGCGTGGATGCGCAAGATTGGGCCGACATGTTGTTGCGTATGGTACTACGCTATTGCGAACAACGTGGTTTAACCGCCAAAACCATTGATGTTTCGCCTGGTAATGAAGCTGGCATTAAATCGGCCATTCTCGAGGTGACCGGTCGCTATGCTTATGGGTATTTAAGAAGTGAACATGGTGTGCATCGGCTAGTACGGCAATCACCGTTTAATGCCGATGCTCTTCGTCAAACTTCGTTTGCCTTGATTGAAGTGTTGCCAGATTTAGGCGAATTGAATCCAATTGAAATTAAAGAAGAAGATTTACGAATTGATGTATTTCGATCAGGCGGCCATGGGGGTCAAAGCGTGAATACCACCGATTCAGCTGTGCGTATTACTCACCTGCCTACTGGTACGGTAGTCACTTGTCAAAATGAACGATCGCAGCACCAAAACAAAGCTACGGCTATGAAAATTTTAAAGGCCAAATTGCATACACTTGAATTAGAAAAACATCAAGCCGAGGCGGCGAAGTTACGCGGTGAGTACACCTCGGCTGAATGGGGTAATCAAATTCGATCGTACGTGTTGCATCCGTATAAATTAGTGAAAGATCATCGCACCGATTACGAAGAAACTGATCCCAGTGCTGTGCTCGATGGCCACCTGGATGGTTTTGTGGAGGCCTATTTGCGTCACACTATTACTGCGCGTGTTAGTAATGACGATGTTGACTAAACTCTAACTATTATATATACTTCAGTCATATGAAGGTTGCTACGTATATCAAATTAGATAATGACGTTAAAATCGCTGCACAAAAACGGTCTGAACAATTAGGCTTTTCTTTGAGTACACTGATTAATGCGCAATTAAAGCAGTTTATTCATGCGGATGAGGTAACGTTTAGAATATTTACTGCCGAGAAGATGTCTCCTACATTAGAAAAAAAGTTACAATCTATTGATAAAGATATTAAACAAGGTAAGAATTTATCTCGGTCGCTGTCTACTGCCGAGGATATTGATGAGTTTTTTCGGAAGCTATGATCATCGTCTTCCATAAAAACTTCAATAAACAGCTTAAGAAATTATCACAGAAAGAAAAAACTAAAGTAGCCGAACGGTTGAAGTTATTTATGGTGCATCCTTTGGTTGGACGCTATCAAGGTTATCGCAGCATCGACATCGCACCCGACTTAAGAGCTTTATATATCAAAACCAGCGATGATACGGCAACTTTTGTAGAGCTTGGTTCCCATAGCCAACTCTATTAGTTTCTTTCAAATGAAGTCAGCCTATACTTCATTGACTAAGCGTCTAATTTTTTCTAATATAGTAAATATGACTACAGCAGTACGATCAATGGTGACAATTTCGCAAGCAGCTTTAAATCAGGCTGGTGGTTTGGTTATTATTCAAGTAATTTGATGACCTAGTTTAGGTATGCAGATTGAATTGTGTTGACTAATTCAATGATAGGCTTTAGCGTATAGATCTTATGTGCGGTATTATCGGCTATATTGGAAAACAACCGGCCACACCGATTATTATGGATGGCCTTAAGCGCATGGAATACCGCGGCTACGATTCGGCTGGTTTAGCCGTGATCGTGAATGATCAACGCATCGAGTGTCGAAAAAAAATGGGTAAGTTAGCAAATTTACAGGCTGAATTGGCTAAGTATGATTTACCAGGCAGCGTTGGCATTGGCCATACCCGTTGGGCTACTCATGGTGAACCAAATGATATCAATGCCCATCCGCACCATGACTGCCAGGAAGAAATTTATTTGAATCATAACGGTATCATTGAAAATTATTACGAAATTAAAGCCGCCCTCGAACAACAAGGACATACTTTTTATTCTGCCACCGATACCGAAGTGTTGGCCCATTTAATTGAACAACACCATAAAACCTTGAATTTTGAAGAGGCTTTTTTAGCAGCTTTGAACGAAGTGATTGGCACCTATGGGGTGGTGGCTATTTCTAATAAAGAGCCCGAGAAAATTTTAGCAGCCCGTTTAGGCAGCCCAATGATTTTAGGCATTGTTGGTGATGGTGAATATATTGTTGCTTCAGATGTAGCCGCTATTATGCAGCATACCCGCCAAGTGATTTATTTAGAAGATCGTGAAGTGTGTGTGCTCACACCTCAAGGGTACACGATTAAAGATTTGCAAGCTAAAAAAATTGATCACGCCGTAAATGAAGTAGATTGGGATGTATCGCAAGCCCAAAAACAAGGCTACCCGCATTTCATGCTCAAGGAAATTATGGAACAACCACGGGTAGTATTAGATTGTTTGCGCGGTCGAGTAAAAATCGAAGAAGGTCTAGCCCATTTACGGGGCTTGCATGAATACAGTGAACGTTTGCAGCAGTGTAATCGGATGATTATTGTGGGAATGGGTACCGCCCTGCATGCCGCCATGGTGGGGGAATACATGATTGAAGAGTACGCCGAATTACCAGTCGAAATTGAATCCGCCGCCGAATTTCGCTACCGTAAACCAATTTTAGACGATCGCACTGTGGTGGTTGCTGTTTCTCAAAGTGGCGAAACCGCCGATACCATTGCCGCGGTGCGCGAGGCTAAATTAAAAGGCGCTTTAGTATTGGGTATTGTGAATGTGGTGGGCAGTACCATGGCGCGCGAAGTTCATGCCGGCGCCTACACTCATGCCGGCCCAGAAATTGGCGTGGCTTCAACCAAGGCGTTTACCGCTCAATTAACCGTGCTGGCGTTAATAACTTTGTTTCTTGGTCGGCAGCGCGATTTAAGCTTGGTAATGGGCCAACGTATCGCTAAAGAGTTATTAGAGATGCCTCACAAGATGCAGCAGATTTTAGATCAGGCTGATACTATTGCTGGCTTGGCTAAACAGTATGGCGCTTACCACGATTTCTTTTTTATTGGCCGCAAATATAATTTCCCCATGGCCCTAGAAGGGGCTTTGAAGTTGAAAGAAATTTCCTATATTCATGCCGAAGGGTATGGGGCTGGTGATATGAAGCATGGCCCGATTGCTTTAATTGATGACCAGTTTCCCACCGTAGCCATTGCTCCACAGGATAGCGTCTATCAAAAAACTGTCAGCAACATTCAAGAAATAAAAGCTCGCCAAGGTAAAGTGATTGCCATTGTCACCACCGGCGATACCATTTTACCCAAGGTGGCTGATACTGTGATTGCCATTCCAAAAACACTCGAGATGCTCACACCTATTTTGGCAGCAGTACCCTTACAATTATTGGCCTACCATATTGCCGATCAGTTAAAGCGTGATATCGATCAGCCGCGTAATCTTGCCAAATCAGTCACGGTAGAGTAAACTTACCCTATGAGCGCTGTCCGGTTGGGAGCGCTTTTGTGTTTGATCGTATTCATATCTCACAAGTTATTTTTTGGCTGGCCCTTGGTTTGTTAGCGGGTGTTGGTCAGCTGACCCTAACGGTAGTAGCATCATTGGCGGTAGTATTAGTATGGCGACATCCTAAAAAATTTGTCGTCATTGTATTAGTGATTCTCGGTTGGTGGTTAGGCCAATGGCGTTACCAGCTGTTTGGCCAAGTGGCCGATGATATTCCGTTCAACACCACAGTTGACTTAGTTGGCTATGTTAGCGCCTATCCCCGCCGCACTGCTACTGACCAAAAACTATATGTCACTACTGAACAATGGTCGGGAGCCATCTATCTGACTGTGCCGCTGTATCCACAGTATCACTATGGCGATATGGTGCAGGGCCAATGTATGATTGTGCCGCCAGAACCAATTGAAGACTTTGCTTTTGATAAATATTTAGCTCGGCATGGCGCTAAAGCTATCTGCCGACAGCCTCACTTACACCACGTACCAGGGCAAGGGGGATATTGGTGGTATCGACAAATTAGTCAGTGGCGCGACACTATTCAACAGCGCGTGCAGCAATTATGGCCTCAACCAACCGCCAGTATTATGCTGGGCTTACTGCTTGGTATTCAAGATGATTTATCACCCAAGCTAGTCGACACTTTTCGTCGGGCCGGCGTGATTCATATTTTGGTAGTATCAGGCATGCACATTAGTATTATTGTGGCGGTAATGACGGCGGTCATGCAGCGTTGGTTATCACCGCGACAACTGTTGATTATACTGATACTAATTCTAGGCATGTTTACTGTGCTCACTGGATTAGCTGCTTCGGTGTGGCGGGCCAGTTTAATGGGTAGTATTCCAGTATTGGCGCGGGCCTATCAGCGGCGTCCAACAATGCACCACTCTTTGGTAGTGGTAGCAGCCAGCATGGCAGCCCATAATCCCTACATTGTACTGCACGATGTCGGTTTTCAGTTATCATTTTTGGCTACCCTTGGCATTATTTATATTCGTCCATTGCTGGAACCATATTGTGGGTGGGTGCCAACTAGTTTAACCTTGCGTGAAACGTTAACTACTACCTTAGCCGCCACCATTGCTACCACCCCATTATTATTATCGGTTTTTGGTAGCGTAGCAGTAGTGGGGCCATTCACCAATATTGTGGTTGTGCCCACCTCAAATATTTTACTGTTTGCCGGAATTATTACGGTGGCTATTGCTCCGCTACTGGGTGAGTGGCCTTGGCTAGCTACCTACCCAGTGCATACACTGACTGATTGGATGATTTGGTTTGTTGAACGATCAGCCGAGCTACCATGGGCCAGCCTCACTGATATTCAATTGCCCAGTTGGAGTATGGTAGCCTGGTATGCCGGCCTCACTATGTTTATTCTATGGCACGAGCGACACGTTACAGCCTAATTATTTTTGCTACCATGATTTGGTCGGTGGCAGCCTACTGGCATTGGACCAATCAATCAGTGGCTAGCGCCCAGTTGCATTTTTTTGATATTGGTCAAGGCGATGCCATGTATTTGCGGACACTATCAGGTAAGGATATTTTAATTGATGGTGGCCCAGATCGTTTATTGGTCAATCAACTTGGCCAGGCGATGCCATTTTGGGATCGCACTATTGAAATTATGGTGCTGACTCACCCGCATCTTGATCATGTAGCCGGGTTAGTAGAAGTATTTAATTATTATCAAGTTAATCAATTAGTGCTGGAACCAGTCCAGTATAACAATGCCGCTTATGAAGCCTTGCTGGCAGTGGCTAATCAGCAGCATACAACCATTCAAATCGTACACACTGGCGATACCATTACTCTTGGCCCACTGGAGCAATTCACGGTGTTGTATCCATTTGCTGAAACCAATCTAACTGCCCTAAAAGATGTTAACGATACTTCAATTGTACTGCGTTACGATTTAGCTAGTGTTCAACCTCGTTCGGTATTACTGATGGGCGATGCCACCCAGCTGGTAGAAGATCAACTCCTGCAAGCCGGGCTGATGACGGATGTTGATATTCTTAAGGTTGGCCATCATGGCAGCCGCTATTCATCGACAGCTGATTTTATTCAAGCCAGTCAACCCGAGTACGCGATTATTCAATCCGGCGCGGGTAACAGCTATGGCCACCCGCATGCCGAAACTTTGGCCAGGCTGGCACCAGTGGCCACGGTGTTGCGCAACGATCAGTTAGGAACCATTACCTTTAGTATTCAGCCTGATGGAACGTATCGGCAGTATTATTGACCGAACTATCAAGCTATTTTATAATACAGCGGCCTTTGAGCATTATTATTTTTTATTCACATATCATTATATATTATGGCACGGCAAGATAATCACATTCGTAAAGTATTCACCTCCGAATCGGTCACCGAAGGACATCCCGATAAAATGGCTGATCAAATTTCTGATGCAGTGCTTGATGCCATTATGGCGGGAGATGCAAAGGGTCGGGTAGCAGTGGAGACGTTTTTGACCAATGGCGTTTGTGTGGTTGGTGGAGAAGTGACTACCTCAACCTATGTTGATATTCCAAAAATTGTCCGTGGCGTCATTCGTGATATTGGGTATACTAAAGCTGAATACGGTTTTCAATGGGAGACTTCTGGTGTGATGGTGGCGATCAAAGAACAATCGACCGATATTGCTATGGGGGTGGATAGTTTTAAAAAAAATAAGACTGGCGGAGTCGGCCAAGAAGATCTCGAAAAACTTGGGGCTGGTGATCAAGGTTTAATGTTTGGTTATGCCTGTACCGAAACCAAAGAGTTAATGCCTTTGCCCATTGTATTAGCGCATAAATTGGCTAAGCGTTTAGCCGAAGTGCGTAAAAAAAATCTGGTCCTGGGTTTACGGCCTGATGGAAAAAGTCAGGTGACGGTAGAATACGCCGGCGACAAACCAGTGCGGGTGCGCTCGGTGTTGATTGCTGCCCAACATAATCCCGAAATTAAACATGCTACGCTGCGTAAACAAATTATTGCCAAAGTGATTAAACAGGTGGTACCGGCTAGCTTATTAGATAATAAAACGTTGTACTATGTTAACCCCACTGGTCGATTTGTGATTGGTGGTCCCCAGGGTGATACTGGTTTAACCGGTCGTAAAATTATTGTTGATACCTATGGTGGCTATTCTCGGCATGGTGGCGGGGCTTTTTCCGGTAAAGATTCTACCAAAGTTGATCGCACTGGTTCGTACGCAGCTCGTTGGATTGCTAAAAATATCGTGGCTGCTAAACTGGCTACTCGAGCTGAAGTACAAATTGCCTATGCTATTGGTATTGCCGAACCGTTATCAGTGCGGGTAGATACGTTTGGCAGCGGCCTGGTGGAAGATTTACTGATTGCCGAAGCTGTTAGTAAAGTATTTGATTTACGCCCCGGCATGATTATTAAAGCCTTGAATTTACGCCGACCAATTTATCGCCAAGTAGCCGCCTATGGCCATTTTGGTCGTAATGATTTGCGTTTGCCCTGGGAACAAACCGATCGGGTGAAACAATTGCGCGCGGCGGTCCGATGAACATTTTCATTTCCGGTTCGCTAGCCTATGATCGCATCATGAACTTTCCTGGAAAGTTCTCTGATCATATTTTACCGCACAAAATTCACAACATTAATGTCAGCTTTGGTTTAGAAAAGTTGAATATTCAGTTTGGTGGTACCGCTGGTAACATTGCCTACAACCTTAGTTTATTTGGCCAGCATCCGTATGTAGTATCTCAAATTGGTCACGATTTTAAACCCTATCAACGTTGGCTACAACAGCAGCGAGTTCGTTTACAGTACGTTCGATTCATTGCCACAGAAACCTGCGCCACCGCTCACATTATTACTGATCAACGCGATAATCAAATTGCCGCCTTTCATTTTGGTGCTATGCAGCAGCCAGCTGTAACCAGCCTGGTAACACGCCAACTAGCCAAGCAACTCACTCAACCCACCGCTCTTGGCCTATTAGCGGCTGGCAATTTATCCGATATGCTTACTCTAGCGCAGTTGTATCTCCGTAAAGGAGTACGTTATATTCTTGATCCCGGTCAGCAAACTATCTGGCTCACGGCAACTCAATTTAAAACTCTGCTCCGGGGTGCAGCGGTGTTGGTGGTGAATGATTATGAGTTGGCCTTGATTGAAAAAAAATTGAACACCACGGCTAAAGCCTTAGCAAACAAGTTAGATCGTTTAATAGTGACACTGGGAGATCATGGTGCCAACTGGTACGTTGATGGTAAAATTTTTAAAATGCCTATTGCCAAACCAATCCGGGTAGTCGATCCCACTGGCGCTGGTGATGCCTATCGCGCCGGCGTTATTATGGGATTGTTGTATGATTGGGATATTATGACTACTGGTCAAGTAGCAGCCTTATGTGCTACCTATGCCATTGAGCAGTATGGTACCCAGCAACATAGGTATACTCGGCAACAGTTTAAAAAAAGATATTATCAACTATTTAAAAAGAAAGTAGCTATTTAATGTAACAACGCGTTTATGAAATACGACGTCAAAAATATCGCTTTAGCTAATCACGGCAAACAACGCATTGAGTGGGCCGATCACGATATGCCGGTATTGCAAACTATCCGAGAGCGCTTTACCAAGCAAAAACCGTTACGTGGTTTAAAAATGTCCTGTTGTTTGCATGTGACCGCCGAAACTGCCAATTTAGTGCGCACTCTTAAAGCCGGTGGCGCTAATGTGGTGCTGTGTGCTTCTAATCCACTATCAACTCAAGATGATATTGCCGCGTCCTTGGTGAAACACTATGGCATTCCCGTGTTTGCGATTACTGGAGAAGATAATAAAACCTATTACAAACATCTTCACGCCGCGGTAGCGCATCAGCCTAATGTTACTATGGATGACGGAGCCGATTTGGTGACGGCCATTTTACGTGATCATCCCGAATTACATCATCACATTGTGGCCTCGATGGAAGAAACTACTACCGGCGTTATTCGCCTGAAAGCCATGGCCGCTGATGGTGTGCTTCGTTTTCCGGTGGTGGCAGTCAACGATGCCGCCTGCAAACATTTTTTTGATAACCGTTATGGCACTGGTCAATCTACCATTGATGGCATTGTACGAGCGGCTGATGTGTTATTGGCCGGTAGTACTTTTGTCGTAGCTGGTTACGGTTGGTGCGGCCGTGGTTTAGCTGATCGCGCCCGTGGTATGGGTGCGAATGTGATTGTTACCGAAATCGATCCAGTTAAAGCGCTCGAAGCCGTGATGGATGGTTTTCGAGTAATGCCAATGGCCGAAGCTGCTCAATTGGCTGATGTGATTTGTACGGTCACTGGTAATATCAATGTGCTCGATAGTCGGCATTTTAAAACTATGAAATCTGGCGCTTTGATTGCTAATTCTGGGCACTTTAATGTGGAAATTAATTTAGATGCCTTGAAAAAAATGAGTAAATCGGTAGTACGAGTGCGTGAATTTGTTCAAGCCTACCATCTCAAGAACGGCAAAACCATTCATGTATTAGGCGAAGGTCGGTTAATTAATTTGGCAGCCGCCGAAGGACACCCAGCTTCGGTAATGGATATGAGTTTCGCTGTGCAAGCCCTTACCACCGAATGGGCAGTGCGGCAAACTGGCCAACTCCAGGCTCAAGTATATAATGTACCCCCGCAAATTGATGATCAAGTGGCCCGGCTTAAATTAAAAACTATGGGCGTGAAACTAGAACAACTCACTCCAGCCCAGAAAAAATATCTAGCATCCTGGGAAATGGGCACGTAATTCTATCCAATGCGTTTAAGCAAATCAGCTGGTTCGTAGCGTTTGATGCCAATTTTATCAAAATCAGCATCGTATGATAACATTGGTAAAGTGCCCACTCGCACTAACTCGCACGAGGCAATAATGGCATCAATGAATTTAATTGAGTGCTGTTCGTAGAATTCAATGGCGGTGAGCATATCAGATACTCCTTGAACATGCAGATTAGGTAACGCCACAATTGCTTTTACCATAGCAATGACAGATTCTTTTTGAATATCATAATAACTTAACGAAGTCCAAATAAATTCCGCCAATACAATCTCGGCTGTTACCGCAATAATTTTGCCTTGCTGAATAGCGCGCAGTACAGTTTCACATTCTTTGGCTTTTTTTTCTTGATCGCGTGTATAGACACGTAAAAAAATATTAGTGTCAATAAAAACGCTAAATTCTTTCATAGCGGCGCTCCAGCAGTTCACGAGCTTTTATTGGGTTATGTTTTTTCTTTACTGTTACTTGTTGAGCCAGGTTGATAAAATCTTCCGCTGGTTCAATCAGAGCAGTTTTTTGATCGTTAGCCAAGCGAATGCGAACTTTAGCGAACGGGGATAGTTTTAAAATGTCACGAATACCTTTTGGAATAGTAATTTGACCTTTTTGGGTAAGTGTTGTTTGAAAAATCATAGTAGTATTACTTTTAAAGTAAAGTATTACTTATAGTATAATTCTAACATAGTAATTTTGTCAAATAAAAATATCAGTTTTGTAGATTGAATAAAATCAATTGGATGCCTGACTCAAGTACGTACTATTGCCGGTAGTATGATTGTTTGCTACACTATTTTTTATGCTCGTACCTGGTAAAATTATTCTCGATCACGCCTTTCACAACCACTACGCCGTGGGTGCGTTTAATGCTAATAACATGGAACAAGTGCAAGCTATTATTGATGCCGCTGCCGAAACGCAATCACCCGTGTTCATTCAAGTATCGCGCGGTGCTTTACAATATTCGCGTTTAATTTATCTACGCAACATTATTCAGGCTGCCGCTGAAGAACACCCTGAAATTCCCATGGCCATGCATCTGGATCACGGCAATAGTTTAGCCGTTGTTAAAACAGCCATTGGTTTAGGGTTTACTTCAGTGATGATTGATGGTTCACTCGATGAATCTGGTAAAAAAGCTTTAAGCTTTACAGATAATCTCGCTATCACTCAAGCGGTGCTCGACTATGCTCGGCCGCGGGGTGTGAGTGTTGAAGCTGAACTTGGTACGATTGGTGGGGTAGAGGATGGCGCTGGTGTGAAGCGTATTTTAGTAACCGATCCTGCTCAAGCCGAACAGTTTGTACAACAGGCACCGATTGATTCTTTGGCTATTGCCATTGGCACATCGCACGGAGCCTATAAGTTTAAAGAGAAATGCGAACTGCAGCACAGCGTATTGCAAGATATTCATCGCCGGCTACCCACCACGCCATTAGTGATGCATGGGTCGTCATCGGTGCCGGCTGAATTGGTGGCCATCGTTAATCGCTATGGTGGCCAAATGCCCGATACCAAAGGGGTTGATATTGAACAATTGCAAAGCACTATCCAACAAGGCGTCAGCAAAATTAATGTAGATACAGATGGTCGCATTGCTATGACCGGAGCAATTCGACAGTTTTTTGCTGAACACCCCGATAAATTTGATCCGCGTGAATACCTTGGCCCAGCTCGAGCTGCTTTAAAAGCCATGGTGGCTGCTCGTTTAATTGCTTTTGGTGCGGCTGGTAACGCTTCTAAAATTAAATGAACCCTACTACCAAAAAAATCGTGGTGGGTGGAGGCATTGTACTTGGAATTGTTGTGGCTATCTTTCTGATGCAACAGTTTTTGCTACCAGCTGGGGTACAACCCGGCACTACGCCCGATCCAATTCGGGGCGGTACCACGCCGGTAGTAACCATTAAAGAATACAGCGATTTTCAATGCCCGGCTTGTGAACAAATGGTAGTGTTATTGGAGCGCGCCGCTGATGAATTTGGCGATAGCATTCAATTACAATACAACGATTATCCTTTAACACAAATTCATCCCAATGGTTTTGCTGCGGCCGAAGCCGCTCAATGTGCTTGGCAGCAAGATAGATTTTGGCAATACCATGATGTGTTATTCGAGCAGCAAGATATTTGGAGCATTGAACGTGATCCTACTGCTACCTTTGTGATCTATGCTGAACAACTGGCTCTTGATACCACTCAATTTGAATCGTGTATCACTAATCATGAACAACGCGCTGCTGTACAAGAAGATGTGGTTGAAGGTAAAGATGCCAAAGTGTCATCAACTCCTACCTTGTTTATTAACGATGAACGTTATGTTGGAGTAGGTAGTTATGATAATCTCCGAACGGCCATTCAAAAATATTTGGAATAATCATTGGGTAGTTATTATCAGCCGAGGTTTAGTTGGCGGTATTTTTGTATTGGCTGGCCTGGCTAAACTCACTCAACCAATTGAAGAGTTTATTGGCATTGCTCGACAATGGAATATTATAGCTGATCCCTGGCTTACCTGGTACGTTACCATTGTGCCATGGGCCGAGGTGGTGTTTGGCTTACTGGTAATTGTAGGATTATGGCGGCGGCTGGCGGCTGGCGGTATTGCTGGATTATTGTTATCGTTTATTATTGGTATTGTTATTAATATGAGTCGTGGTCGCACCCTAGATGAATGTGGTTGTTTCGGTTCAAGTTTTTCTTTTGGCGAAACTTTTCCGGAGTTGCTTTGGCGTGATCTTGTTCTATTGGCTTTGACCAGTATTCTTATTATCACTCAACACAATCTTTGGTCGTTTGACAAGTGGTTGAAGCATTGATATACTACTAGCTGTAGTAAATAATTAATATTGATTCTATGTATACATTCAAAAGTGGCGATGGCTGCGATTGTGGCGGTCAATGCGCTTGTTAAATATAACATAAACAAAAACGTAGGAAACAGTCGCGACCGTTTCCTACGTTTTTATGTTATAATTTGTATATGGTCAAACATATTCAAAAAGGCTCTGGCGCCTCTGAACCGTTTAATCAAACCAAACTGTATCAATCCGTGCGTTCGGCTGGTGTAGAACATAGCCTGGCAGAAGAAGTAGCCGAAATGGTAGCCGCTGATGATGCTAGTTTAGCTTCGACTAATCATTTACACGTGAAGACTGCCCAATTGTTACTGCAACGTAATCAACTGGCTGCCGCGGCTCGGTATAATTTAAAACGAGCCATTATGGAATTGGGGCCATCGGGCTATCCATTTGAGCAGTTTGTTGCCCAGGTGTTAGAACGGTTTAATTATCAGGTGCGCACCAATCAACAAGTGCCGGGAAAATGTGTTACTCATGAAGTTGATATTATTGCTCAAAAGAAAAATCAGCATTATTTGGTTGAGTGTAAGCATCATCAATTTATTGGTGCTAAAACAGATGTCAAAGTGGCTCTGTATGTGTATGCTCGTTTTTTAGATGTTAGCGCTGTTTGGCAGCAACGCCATCAATTGTCCGATCAACACTATCAACCATGGGTGATTACGAATACCAAAGTTACCAGTGATGCTATTCAATATGCCCAATGTGTTCAGATGCGCTTGTTGGCCTGGCACTTTCCGGCGGGGGAAGGTTTAAATCATCTGCTGGAAGAACAGCGCTTATACCCTATTACAGTGTTGCCAATGCTCACCGTTCAAGAAAAACAATTACTCATCAAACAGCAGATTATTGTGATTGATCAATTTGTGAAGCAGCCATTAACACAACTATTCAAGCGTACTGGTATACGACACGACGTGCTCACCCAAGCCTATCAAGCGGCTGGTGAACTCTTGTCATAGCCAAAGCTTTATACTACACTAGATAGTAGTATGGCCTCTGTTACTAAACCATTAGGAGAATTAGAGCAAACCGTTATGGATATTGTGTGGCGCTACGAGCGAGTGAATGTACGTTGTGTATGCACTGAATTGAATAAGCGGCGAGCTATTGCCTATACTACTGTTATGACCACCATGGAACGGCTAACTAAAAAAGGTATACTGCAACGTCGTAAAATACAAAAAGCCTACCTGTATCAAGCTACTCGTAATGAACAACAATTTAATGCCACTGTATCGCGCACTATGCTGGGTAATCTGTTGCGTCAATACGGCGATTTAGCTATTGCTCAATTTGTGGACGCGCTGGATGAGATTGATGGCAGCAAACTTAAAGAGTTGAAGCGTCAAATTGATGAACGCGCTAAATAATGCTACTAGTTTACGTCGACAGTATTGGTTCACATTGATTACGCTCGTGTTGATCATCAGTGGTTTGATCATCAGTGCAGCTGTAGCCTGGTATCAATTTTGGCCGCAGGTAATTATTTGGTGGCAGCAGTTCAGTGGTACAGTGGTGGCTACGTGTGGCTGTAGTTCGTATGTTGAATTTGTGCAATCCCCCTGGATCGCCTTAAGTATTGGTGCCGGAGTGACGTTAGTAGTAGTGTTAATCAGTCGCATAGGGTATGCAGCCATCACCATAATACGTAATACTGCTCGTTTACATAATGTGTTACAACAGCATACTATTTCAACTACGGTTTGTCAGGGAGTAGTTGTTCATCGAGTAGATCAAGTTGAACCAGTAGCGGTTACTATTGGTTTATGGCAACCGCAGGTGTATATTAGTACCGGTTTAGAAGCTACGTTATCTGGCCTGGAACTGTGGGCCGTGTTGCGACACGAATTAAGTCACGCCCACCATGCTGATCCATTACAACGTTTTGGTCTTAGCCTGGTACAAGCGGCCTTACCGTTCAGCCGGGCAGTGGTGGAATATCTCATGGGTATGCGTGAATTGGCGGCTGATGCTGATATGAATGACGATCATCAGCTGCGGCAAGTATTAATGAAATTATTATCTGGTACGGCCACTCAACCTAAAGTTGCCGCCACTTTTTTTTCTAGCCTGAATGTTCGACTCGATCGTTTACTCGGCCGATCAGCCGCTCGCCCACGGTTACGCTGGCTGATACTGATGGCCGCTAGTGTGATGGTAGTATTATTAACCACTGGTCGGGTGCTGGCCAAGCAGGAATCATCACCCGCCTTGCAACTGTGTTTAATGGAACAGCCGATTTGTCAGGCGATTATGTCGCAACCGATACCTGTGAACATGACCATTGTACTGTATGAATGATCAACCGTGGTATAAACGGTTTTGGGTAGTGGTAGGATTAGTAGTGATTGTTTGTATAGTAGCTGTGGTCGTTTTATTTATTTGGTTAGTACTGCAGGAGTATCAAAAAATTCAGCGGGGTGAAATTTCACAATTCGCTAATACTAGTACGGTTAATTCAGCGACCAATCTTACTAATGTTGTGTCGGGCTTTGTGCCCAGTAGGGATGATGATCCTATTCGGGGTAATCCTAAGGCTGCTGTACAAATTATATCGTTTGAAGATTTTCAATGTCCGTACTGTGAATTAGCTGCTCCGATTATGATACAGTTATTGCAAAATCATCCAACCGATGTAGCTTTTGTGTATCGTGATTTTCCACTTGATTCAGTACACCCCCAGGCTATCAACGCTGCCTTAGCAGCTAATTGTGCTAACGAACAAGATAAATTTTGGGAATACCATGATTTAATTTTTAGTGAACAGAGTAAATTAGCTCTGCCAGGTATTTACCGTACCTGGGCTAACCAACTAGGCCTTAATGTGACTGATTTCACAGCCTGCTATGAATCGCAACGCTATTTAGCCGAAATTCAGCAAGATCGCGATGAAGGCATATTAGGCGGAGTAACGGCTACTCCTACCTACTTTGTGAATGGTCAGCTGGTGTTGGGTGTTCATAGTGTAGAACAGTGGGAAAGTATCGTGGCTAGTGTAGTAGAAAAGACCAAATAAATATGCTATACTAGCCGTATGGTATACCTGGGAGCTGATCATGGCGGATTTCAACTAAAAGAACAAATTAAACAGTGGCTCAACCAGTGGAACATACCATACCAAGATATCGGAGCGCAGCAGTTTGATGCTCAAGATGATTACCCACAGTTTGCGTTGGCGGTGGCTCAAGCCGTGGCTCGGCATCCTCAAGAACATCGCGGCATATTGGCCTGCCGTTCGGCTGCTGGCATGGTGATAGCAGCCAATAAAGTGAAAAATGTTCGGGCAGTAGCGCCACACGATGTAACAGCCGCTCAACATGCCCGTGAGCATAACGATGCCAATGTGCTTGGCTTATCGGGTGATTGGTTAAACGAAGCAATGGCTAAAGACATTGTGCACATCTGGTTGAACACAGCATTTTCTCAAGCCGATCGACATTTGCGCCGGCTTGATACTATTAAACAATTTGAACAGCAACACTGGCACTAAACAGTATGATTCAAGTTCAACCAGCTATTTTAGAAAAAGATATCAACGAAATTCAACGGAAACTTAATCTGGTGAAAGGGGTTTGTAATGAGGTGCATCTCGACGTGATGGATGGAGAATTTGTACCGAATACTACTGTCAACGATGCCCAGGCCGTGGCCGAATTAGATTGGGGCAATTTACAGGTATCGCTGCATTTAATGATCAATCATCCTGATTTGTTTTTACGGAAATGGGCCTTTCCGCAAGTGAGCACTATATTTGTACATCGCGAAGCTGTGCAGAACATGGCCGAATGTATCCGGTTAATCAAAGGGCTCGAAAAAAAAATCGGCTTGGCTATTAATCCCCATACCCCCACCTATGATGTGAAGGAATTTTTACATGAGGTTGATGCCATAATGGTTATGGCAGTAGAGCCTGGTTGGTCAGCGCAAGCCTTTAATGCTGATGTCTTGGAAAAAATTTCTTACCTGCGCAGTTTAAAACCAACCTTATCAATTGTGGTGGATGGAGGAGTTAATGCAGTCACTAAAGCTGATATTATCAAAGCCGGCGCCAGCATTGTGTGTTCAAATAGTTACATTTTTCAATCTAAAGATATTGCCGCTGCCATCGCCAACCTACAACAATGAACCATCGCCTGACCGATTTAAAAGCTTTACGCCTGAAGGCTATGGATATCCGCCAGGATATCATGACATCTTTAGCGGCGGCCAAATCGGGTCATTCCGCCGGACCATTAGGCATGGCTGATATTTTTACAGCCTTGTTTTTTAATGTAGCGAAGATTGACCCTACTAATCCTAGCTGGCCCGAGCGCGATCGCATTGTGTTATCAAATGGCCACATTTGTCCCGTATTGTATGCCACCATGGCGCAGGCTGGCTTTTTTCCGAAAGAAGAATTAATGACCTTACGCCAACTTGGCACCCGCTTACAAGGTCATCCACACCGTAGTGCTTTACCGGGCTTAGAAACGACCAGTGGACCACTTGGTTCCGGTACGTCACAATCGGCCGGTATGGCGCTAGCTTTTAAAATGGATGGTACCAGCCAGCGGGTTTGGTGCTTAACCAGTGATGGGGAACAACAAGAAGGTAATACCTGGGAAGGAGTGATGTTTGCTGCGGCCAAGCAGTTAGATAACTTAACCGTGATCATGGATCGTAACTACATTCAAATTGATGGCACTACTGAAACTATCATGCCACTGGATCCATTGGCCGATAAATATCGAGCCTTTAATTGGCACGTGATTGAAATTGATGGTCATAATATGGAGGCCATTATTGATGCTCTGGAAGAAGCTAAAAGTATGCACCATCGTCCTACGTTGATTTTAGCCAATGTGGTACCAGGCAAGGGCGTGAGCTATATGGAAAATAATTATATTTGGCACGGCGCCCCGCCCGGTATAGGTGATGTACCAGGAGCACCCTCCAAGGCCGATCAGTTACCGGTTGCCTTAGCCGATTTAGCAAAAATGCGCCAACAGATTGAAACAGACCACATGACATAACCACCATGCCTTTAAACCAATCCGCCAATTTAGTACCAAATCTATTCGATGCCGCTACTATCAAACAAGCTGGTACGCGCGATGGCTACGGCCAAGGGTTAGTTGAATTAGGTAAACAAGATCCACGGGTAGTGGTACTGTGCGCTGATTTAACCGAATCAACCCGGTCGAATTTATTTCAAAAAGCCTTTCCTGATCGTTTTATTGAAATTGGCGTAGCTGAACAAAATTTAATTACCGTTGGGGCAGGGTTAGCGGCCGCTGGTAAAATACCATACATGGCCTCGTATGCTGCCTTTGCGCCTGGTCGGTGCTGGGAACAAATTAGAACTACCTTTGGTTATAATGATCTTCATGGCGTAGTAGCCGGAGCGCATGCTGGCGTATCGGTTGGCCCGGATGGTGCTACTCACCAGGCGGTGGAGGATATCGCCACCATGCGAACAATTGCTGGCTGTACAGTGTTAGCGCCGTGCGATGCAGTGCGGGCGCAACAAGCCACCATGGCTACCATTACGGTTGGCCATTTGTGTTACATTCGGTTTGGACGTGATAAATACCCTGTGTTCACTACCCCAACTACCCCGTTTCAAATTGGTAAAGCCGAAGTATTCTACGAAGGTAGCGATGTAACGGTAGTAGCCTGCGGACCATTGGTGTACCAAGCGCTACTAGCAGCCAAACAATTAGAAGGCACTATTAGCGTTGAGGTGATTGATTCAACTACCATTAAGCCACTTGATGAAGCTACCATTGTGACATCGGCTAAAAAAACCGGAGCCGTAGTAACAGCCGAAGAAGCTAGTATTATTGGTGGGTTAGGGGGAGCGGTGGCTGAAACTTTAAGCAGACAGTATCCGGTACCAATGGAATATATTGGGTTGCATGATATCTATGGCGAATCTGGCCAAGCGGATGAATTATTAGGAAAATTTCAGATGAAAGCGGTTGATATTGTGGCTGCCATCAAACGTCTGCTGCAACGGCAATGACCACTACTACGCTTGATCGTTTTATTCAAGATATTAGCGTGCGGGCTGGTAAAATTATCAAGCGACAATTTGGCATTGTTACTACCGGCCAACAAAAAACTTCGCAGCATGATATTGTTACCGAAGTTGATTACGCTTCGGAACGATTGTTGATTTCGGCGATTCGGCGGCGTTTTCCATACCACAGTATTCTTAGCGAAGAAGCTGGTGAATTAACCGGCCGTAGTGATTATACTTGGATTATTGATCCGCTTGATGGCACTGCTAATTTTGCTCGCGGCGTTCCATTATTTGGCGTTTGTGTGGCTTTAGCAAAAGGCAATGTTATTACGCACGGCGTTATTTATGATCCGATTCATGACGAATTATTTTTTGCCAAGCGCGGTGCCGGAAGTTTTTGCAATGGTAAGCGTATTCATGTTAGTAGCGAAACACAACTGGAAGAAATGGTGGTGTATATTAGTAATATTCGTCACCGCAGCTCGCTAGAACGTTTTGCCCATTGGCGAGCCCTGTTGGCGTTGTATACCACCTACTATAAATCGTATGGTTCGGCTGCTCAAGCCATGGCCTCGCTGGCCAGTGGTCGGATAGATACCTATATTATTGCCGGAGCGTATCCGTGGGATATTGCAGCTGGCGCATTATTATTGCGCGAAGCGGGCGGTAAAATTACCAGATTAGATGGCAGTAGCTGGCAATGGCGTGATACTAATCAACAAATTGTGACGGCGAATCCCACCCTGCACCGAAAAATTATTCAATTGTTAAACCAGTAATGTTGGTCGAAATTTTACATCAGTATAATCACGGTCGCATTACCCTTGAACAGTACATTAACGTACTGGAGCATTTATCTCATGAACCTGGTAGCTTTGCTCGGGTGACTGTTCAGCAGAATCAAGTTTGGCAAACTGCTTTACAGCAATTACAGTTATCGCCCCAGGCCGATGCCGCCACCATTCAAGCAGTTATCCAACAACGTCGCCAACTGTTAGCTACCCTATTAGAGCAACGTTTCCCCACCGTGTATCAAGCCACAGCTGCCAGCTGGCAACACAGTATGCAAACCGTCATGGCTACGTTACCTAACGCCGTACAGCGTGGTGAATTTATTAAACTGTCGGTAGCAAAAAGCTTTTTGTTACACTACCCACCAGCGGGTGTACTACAGCAGTTGGGGTATACTACTATCACGGATTGCTTAAAAAAGCATCCAATCCTAGAAGTATTAGCCGCTTTACGTTTTACCGAGACAGATCAATGGATGAAGAAATTTTTGAGTCAATATCATCAATTGAGTCCAGACGATTTTGAAGAGCGCCCGGTGCAGATACTGGTATTACCGGCCAACCAATGGGGTACAGCCGCAGTCAATTTTGCTAAAAAGAAAAAGCATTTTTTTAGCCATTTAAAAGAATATGGGATAGTGTTTGCTTTTCCTACGGTTGATCAAGTAACGAATCAAAACGATCTGCCAGTTTTTTTTGCCATGGTGCTGCACTATATTTTTGAAGTCAATTTTTATACTCGCTGGGTACAGCAGCATCGTACCACCAAAAATTTTGGACGACTCTACGCCCGTATTTTAAAAGGCGATGGCGATATTTGTATTCTCAGTCAGTACTGTTTGCCGATCATTCAGCAGTACCATTTAAAACGCCCACAGCCTCACCCGTGTGCCTTTGCTCCCCATGTTATGCCCGAAGCCTTGCATTGGCGTAAAGCCACTAGCGCGCTACTAGCATTATTAAAAACGCAACCAAATTATGCCATGGTCGATTTTTGGACAAACTGCTATACTGCAGCTAGTTTGATCAATCATCAACTGGTCAGTCTCAATTTTGCCGACGCGATTTTATCAAACAGCACCGTAGTAACCTATCATGTGATTGAAGATTTGTGGAATAGTGTGTTAGCCGGTTACATTGGCGATCAAGCTGTAGAACAAAACATCATTGAACATTTAGCCCAGCGCTACATTAATTTGGAGCATTTATTTACGCCAATTCAACCCTATGCCAAAAGCCCAGCTAACGGTATTTATCACGCGGCCAATTCCTACTGAATGTATTGTCGCTTTAAAAAAATATGCTCGGGTCATTATTCGCCGAACGGATAGTATCATTACCCGAACAGAATTACTGCGCGGCATACGCCAAGCTGATATTCTTTTACCAATTTTAACCGATGCCATTGACGATCAAGTGCTGGCGGCGGCACCCAAGTTAAAATTAATTGCCAACTTTGGGGCTGGTTACAATAATATTGATGTCACCGCCGCTACTAAGCGCGGTGTGTTGATTAGCAACACGCCTGATGTATTAACTGATACCACAGCTGAATTGGCGATTACTTTACTGTTAGCCGTTGCCCGCCGAGTAGTGTGGGCCGATCAGCAAATGCGCACTGGTCGTTACCCAGGTTGGGGACCATTACAATATTTAGGTCATGGCGTATCTGGAAAAACATTAGGAATTATTGGTTTAGGTAGAATCGGTTCACGCGTGGCTGAAATTGCTCATCATGGTTTTGGTATGCACATTCTCTACTATACCAAGCATAAGGAGCGTGATGTTGAAAAATCACTCGGTGCCAAAAAAGTACCATTAACCAGTCTGCTGCGGCGATCTGATTTTGTTACCTTGCATGTGCCACTCACTCGCGAAACTACTCATTTAATCAGCCAGCCACAATTGGCTCAAATGAAATCAACGGCTTTTTTGATTAATACCTCCCGTGGTCCGGTGGTAAACGAAGCAGCTGTGGTGCAAGCCGTACGACAGCAGCGCATTGCCGGAGCTGGCTTTGATGTGTATGAACACGAACCACGCCTTACCCCTGGGTTAGCGGCTTTACCCAATGTAGTGTTGTTGCCGCATATTGGTTCGGCTACCCATGAAACGCGGGTAGCGATGGGCATGCTGGCCGTAAAAAATATTATCGCCTTTATCAAACATCAACGCCTCCCGAGCGTGGTTAACCACCCAGCGAGGTCAGTGTGATTAAAAATTATCAAACCCTACGAACACAATTCAACCATGGCAAACAGTTGCTTGATTTAGCCGAGCAAGTGTTGCATTGTTTGCAACCTAGTACATTAATGCAACAGGCGGTGCGGTATCGTTCCAATATTCTTACCATTCAAGGTAAACAGTTTAGGCTGAACCGGTATCGCCATATTTATGTAGTGGGAGCAGGTAAAGCCACTGCCGGTATGGCTGAAGCCTTGGTGCAATTACTGGGTAAGCGCATTACCGCTGGCGTCATTAATGTGCCGCAGGTAAGGCGTTCTCGGATTGGTACTATTGTAGTGCAACAGGCCAGCCATCCGTATCCCGATGCAACCAGTGTACGGGCTACGCAACAGATTGTTCGGTTACTGCGACAAGCTGGCAAGGATGATTTAGTGCTGGGATTATTGAGTGGTGGTGGTTCTAGCTTAATGCCATTACCAGCCCTGGGGGTAAGTTTGGCTAAAAAAAAGGCCGTTAGTCAAAAGTTAATGCGAGCCGGTGCCACCATTAGTGAGTTAAACACTGTTCGTAAACATCTATCAGCCATCAAAGGTGGCCAACTGGTTCAGTTGGCGGCTCCGGCTACAGTGATTAGTGTGTTGATTTCAGATGTGATTGGTGATGATATAGGCATGATTGCTTCTGGACCAACTGTTTTGGATACTACTACCCTGGCCGATGCCCAGCAGGTGTTACAACGTTATCATGTAGCCGCACCGCCATTACATGAAACGCCAAAGCAATTACCACCAGTACACAACTTTTTAATCGGCAGTAACCAAATTGCTCTCGAAACAGTGGCTCGCTTGGCTCGAGCTCAACGGTTACACCCGCTCATTTTAACATCGGTGTTACGTGGCGAAGCGAAAGAAGTGGCCAGGGTACTTACCGCCATTGCCTACGAAGTTGATCGTTATAATCGTCCTATTCGTAGGCCAGCCTTATTAATTGCCGGCGGTGAAACTACCGTTACCGTGCTGGGTAAAGGTCATGGTGGGCGTAATCAAGAACTCGTGTTAGCGGCCGTTCCATTTTTAAATCGACAGATGTCAATTTTATCCTTAGCCACCGATGGGATTGATGGTATTACTCCGCATCCCGTTGCTGGAGCCATGGCCGATGCCAGCGTGGCTGAACAATGCGTTACCGCCGGCATTGATTGGCATGAATACTTATATGCCAATAATTCGTTTCAGTGTTTGCAACGCCTTGGCTGCCTGGTGCGCACTGGTCCAACTGGTACTAATGTTGGCGATATTGTTTTACTATTAATTCAATAAATCATGCGAATATGAAATTAGCTGATCGTTTATCACAATTAGGTACCGAACAAGCCTTTCATGTATTGGCTCGGGCCAAACAAGCCGAACGTGACGGCCGCGACATGATTCATATGGAAATCGGCGATACTGATTTTCACACACCCACAGCCATTGTTGAAGCTGCCATTACTGCTTTGCATGAAAATAAAACTAAGTATTTACCATCAGCCGGTTTATTAGAGTTGCGCCAGGCTCTGGCTAAAAAAATATCTGTTAGCCGCGGTTTGGCTGCTCACGCCGATGACATTGTAGTAACACCCGGTGGCAAACCAATGATTTTTTATACCATTTTAGCCACAGTTAACCCGGGTGATGAAGTGATTTATCCCAATCCGGGATTTCCCACGTACGAATCGGTGATTAATTTTATGGGCGGTAAGGCCGTACCGTTACAAATGAATGGTGATACTGGTTTTGAATTTGATATTGAAGAACTGCGTCGTTTGGCTAACGATCGTACCAAATTAATTATTGTTAATTCGCCGCAAAATCCAACCGGAGGAATATTAAGCCGTGAAAAACTGCAAGCCATTGTGGATGTGGCCAAACAATACGACGCTTGGATTTTTGCCGATGAAGTATATTCCGAGTTAGTATTCGAGGGTGATTTTGAAAGTATTTTATCTATTCCCGGTGCTCGCGAACGTACCATTATGTTAGATGCCTTTACCAAAACATATTCCATGAGTGGTTGGCGGGTGGGATATGGTTTGTGTCCGAATGCTGATTTCGCCAGTACCATTGCTAACTTAGTGAATAATTCGGTTTCATGTGCTCCTAATTTTACCCAGTGGGGTGCTATGGCTGGATTGGTCAACCCCACGGTAGCGGCTGATGTGGCAGCGATGCGTGATGAATTGCGTCAGCGCCGCGATTTATTATACGCTGGCCTCCAGCAGTTGCCTGGAGTACAGTGTCATTTACCGAAAGGAGCCATTTATTTATTCCCTAATATTACTGGCACCGGTCAAACCAGTCAGGCGGTGTATAATTTTATGTTCGATCAAGCCAACATTGCTGTGTTACCAGGCACATCATTTGGTCAATATGGCGAAGGGTATATTCGAATGTCCTTTGCTAATAATTCACGTAATCGCTTGCAATTAGCGATTGATCGTTTGATTAAGCTTTGGCCAAAATTATTGGCAAAGTAGTTTAGCCTCTGCTACACTGTAGCCATGTTGGAATCGATTGTACAATCGGAACATTTTTTTACCGGCCATAGTAATGCCCGCTTGACGTTTGTATTTGGCATTGTGTTTGGCATGACTACAATGACCGTAGCCGGCTTGCTATTTTTTGTGTACGCTTTAAGTGGTGGCCAACTGAAGCATTATGACGTAGCTCCCTTTGATGTTTCAAAATCAATTTTGGCGGAACCCATTACTGATCTCCCGGCAGCAGACAATGATAGTATTGCTGTGCCGAACGAGCAGCAGGTGTTTGGCGCCGTCACTGATTACGCAGTAACGTTGGTGCAATACGTTGATTATGAATGTCGTTTTTGTAAAAAGTTTTTTCCGGAAGTAAGCCAGTTTGTTAGTGATCATAGTGCCACTGTTCGTTTGATTGTAAAACAGTATCCCTTGGTGCAAATTCATCCGCAAGCCAAGCAGGCGGCCGTAGCAGCTACCTGCGCTGGCCAGCAAAATAAATTATTGGAATATAGTAAGCAACTGTTTAGTCAACAAGAAGTATTAGGAACAGATGTGTACACTAGTTTGGCTAGTGACATTGGCTTGGATGTATCAACTTTTGCTGTTTGTCAGGCCGATGCCGCTACCCTGGCGGCGATTGAAGCTGACACTGTTGAAGCTTTACGTTTAGGTATCCGCAGCCAACCTAATTTAATTATTTGGCACAACGATAACACTAAGCAACTGATTGATGGCTATGTGGGGGTGGAGTATTTAACCAGCGTTTTGGCCGAGTATCTTTAACCAAGTAGTCACCATGTTACCGAATTTACATTGGATGATTATACAGTTGGGGCCCATTACCATTCAGGTGTGGGGATTGTTTGTAGCCCTAGGCATTATTACTGGCCTGGCGGTAGCGCGGCAATTTGCTCAACAGCGGGGGTTGGATAGCCAACTGATGGTTGATTTAATTTTTTGGTCGGTACTGGGTGGGTTAGTGGGTGGCCGGATATTTTTTGTGGTCACCGAGTGGTCGTTATTTCAAGGTAACCTACTGGATGTTGTAAAAATTTGGCAAGGCGGTATGTCGTTGAGCGGCGGATTCATTGGAGCAGTGGTGGTGGCGGCATTGTATATTAAGAAAAAGCAGTTATCGTTTTGGCCGTATGTTGATACGGCCTTGTATGCTTTACCACTTGGTGTAGGCATTGGGCGTTTGGGCTGTTTTTTTATTTTTGATCATCCTGGTACCGTTACCGATTTTTTTCTGGGCGAGGTGTATTATGGCGATGGCTTGGTGCGGCATAACCATGGTTTGTATTTGGTTATTGATGGCTTGGTATTATTTGGTATTTTTACATTGTTGCGCTATAAATTTAAACTGTCGCCGCCGATATATATTGTACTATATTTGATTTGGGAAGGAGTAGTGCGGCTGTGGTTAGATTCATTTAGAATTTTGGATAGCCAATGGTATGGCTTACGCGCCGCCCAATGGGTGGGAATTATAATGATTATTATAGGTGTGGTGGTGGCGGTACGAACATGGCGGAAGCGGGGTCGGACGGACGGATTGACATAAACGCATAAATATGATAGTCTGTGGCGTTTTTCGTATCTGCGAAAAACACTCATTTTGTTCATTACAAATGTAGGTAGGGTTGGATGTTTTTTTGTGATTTAGCATCCATTATACAATTCACCACACAATATTTAACCCTATCTACCAAAACCTTTCAGCTTCAAAAAGCTTCGCGCACGGGTGGTGTGACAACACCGCCCACTGGAGATAGAAAACAGCATGCAAATGCTGATTCTCGCTATTTCTGGACTGCTTTGTCTTTTCTCCCTCCTGGTTACTGGCGATATCGGCACCCCGTGGTTGACGATTTTCGCTGGTACTGGCGCCAGTTTGGCGTTGGTGTCGTCGTTGGCGAAAGCGCGACGCACGGATGTTGACAACTGGGGCCAGGGTGTGCAAGGAGCAGCGCTGTTCCTGGCATACCACATCCCGATGATCCTGTGGAATAAGGTGATGGCGAACGACACGATCCTGGCGATCGTGGTGTTCGTTGGCATCATCCTGTGGCTCGGCTACTGGGCTAAGCCCAGCCGACGCAACTGGATGATCACCTTTTTCCTGCCCGTTATCATCATGGCCTTCCCGGCTGGCTTTTTGCACTGGGCCCTGGTTCAGTGCGCTAGCCTCTCGGGCTGGCTGTTGGTGGTCGGGCTGATCGTGAGCGTTGCCATAACGGCCAGCATGATTGTGCTCATTCTCAAGAGCACGGACGTGTTGAGCTATTTTGGCTTCGGCTCTTTCAATCTGCCAAATCCGGGTGACACGCGAGTGATCACCCAGGGTGACAAGTTCTGGAGGGCAGTGACGAACACCGACGGTGTTGAGCCGCCGGTTGTCGCTATCCCCCAGGAATGGATAGATGACGAGCGGTGGGAAGACATCGCTCGTTTGCAGGAAAACAGCAACAACCAGAGCGTGGACCCGGAAACGGCTCCCTGGTTGTTGTTGATTCCCGGGGTGTATGGCGTGCCCCTTCTAAAGAAGGTGAAGTCCGCCAAGGAACCCTGGATCGGCCCACCGGCGGCCGATGTTGACCATGGTGCTATCAGGCAGACCCCCGCCAAGCAGTGGTGGGAAAGGTTGCTGCACCTGAACCCGGTGACTTTGAATGTTACCGAGGTTCCGGATATCGATATTCAGAAGCCCGGCGCCACTGGGCTTTTGTCCAAGACCGTTACCGGTATCATTGGCGGCACACTCCGGCTGTGGAGTGTGGTCCGCTATTGGACGGTAACACAGTTCCCGAGCCAGCGCCTTGATCATGCCTACGATAGGCTGATGATCGAGGTGCATGCGGCTCAAGGGCCAAACATCGTCGGCTTCAACGGCGAATTGGGTCTACTTCTCGCCAATCGGCGTGGGTACGACGCTACCGCTTTGACGCCGGAGATGATTGACGTGCCGGGTACTCCCCAGCTGGCGGTTGCGTTCGACGAGTTCGATCGCGATATGGCCGCTGGTGGTATTCGGTCCGATGCTCGCCGGCTTGTTTACAAGTCTGGCAAGCTTCACGAGATGGTTGAGGCGGCTGTTTCTGCCATCATGGCGGCACGTGCTGGACGCACGGCTGCGACCATGACGGCGGAGACTGAAAGGTTGGTGCAGAGCGCCAAGTTCCAGGGGATGGTTGACACCCTTGAGAATTCGACGCTCTCGGCCGAGGCGCGAGGTCGTATCCTCGAATCTGCGGCCACGTTCATTTTCGCGCAGAACGACCAGGGCATTACTGGTCTACTGGCGCGGATGAACATCATCAACTCAAGTCTCAACCCCACTGCCGCCGGGGCACGCCCTGCTCCGGCAGCGGCGCCCGCGGCTCCGGCTGCTGCCCCTCCTGCGGGCGGTAGCGGTGGCGGACGCGGTGGCTCGGGCGGTGGCTCGGGCGGTGGCTCGGGCGGCCAGCACTGAAAGTGTATAGATAAAACGGAGGAATCAGAGGCCCGGGAGATGTTGTCGCACACGCGCAACGCATATCTCCTGGGCCTCGGTTCGTTTATATAGACCAAGCCCAACCATTATTGCTATACTATATGTATGGATAGTAAGATAATAAAAACAATTTTTAAACGCCATCAGGTAGCATTGGCTTATTTATTTGGTTCACAAGCTCGTGGTCATGCCACAGCTCATTCTGATATTGACATTGCTATCCTATTTTCCCCAACGGTCAAAGTTAGTCGCTACCGTTATCATGAACAAATGTTACGTGATGAATTACACCAGGCCTTACACAGTGATCAAATAGACCTCGTTAATTTAAACACTAACTATCAACCTTTACTTAGGCATAATGCTGTTTTTTCTGGTCGGCTAGTATATGCAGCTAACCAGCTAGATCGTTTTCATTTTGAACACCAGGTACAGCGTGATTTTGAAGACACCATATCATTACGTAATACCCAATTTCGGCTACTCAAACGCCGTTTACAAACTAAAATGTTTGGTCGCATCCAACCTACCAGTGTATATTTACAAAAGTTGTTGAAATAATATGACTCCCATTAACAAACAAACCATCCAGGCCAAACTTGTCTTGTTAGAGAAAAATATTACTTTACTGCGTAGCTATCAACAGATTTCTAAGAAAGTATTTTTAGAAGATTATACAGTCCAAGGTGCCGCCATGCACTACCTAGTGGAAAGTATTGAAATTATCGTGAACATTGGTAATCATATTTTAGCCGAACAATTTGGCCAAGCAGAATCTACCTATAAAGATATCATTCTTAGTCTTGGTAAACATAAAATTATTCCTAATCGATTTGCTCAACAGCATGCTACTATGACTGACTTTCGTAATTTAATTATTCATGGGTATGCTGAAGTAAAGCTGATGGAAGTGTATAAAGCAGTACAATCTGGCCCAAGTATTTTTGAGAGATTTTCTCGCTATTTTGTTCGCTATATTGAGAAAAAATAGTACCTAACTTAATGCGAACAGCCATACCTGCGCCGGCAGGTATGTTTTGTTATGCACCATTTAGCCCTTGAAGTTTTATGGCTTTTCTGCTATTATTATCGGTTTTTCGCATACCAGCGAAAAGCCAATGTTAGGCACTGTGGCGGCATATTACCAACAGCCTAATAGTGAGATAATTAATGGTTAGTAGCTCTTTGTCAATTTAGCGGTTTATTAGGCAGTTCACGGATTTTACATCTCTGTTGATATCCTCCCCTGAAAGGGGAGGAATCTGAAGGAGGGGTACAATCCCTGGTCTGTCTAACCATCAATCAATCCACCACCCTCACGGGAGGTAAGTATGTTCTTCTTCGGAACGCTAGTTATTATTGTTTTGATTCTCTCGATTCTTGGTTTTATTTTGATTCGGCTCACTCGTGGTGGCCGAACCAACTCCATTGGCCACGGCCGCCGGCATGGTGGCAGGCCTTACGCCGGTGGCGAACACCACGCCCACGGTCCGGGGTTGGTGGAGTCGATTGTTATGACCGCCGTTATGTTGTATAGCGCCCGGTACGCCATGAACTTCATGGCTGACCAGTGGCACTATCCCAACATTTTGGCGATTCGTAACGCCATCCAATTTTTTCAGGCCGGGGGACACCACCACGGCCTGATCGAGAGCTTTTTCTTCGGCGTTTTTTTGCTGATGTACAGCAAGACGCCGAATTGGCTGAAGCTTTGCGGATGGGGCATTTGTGCCCTGTCCGTGATTGTCGGGTTCGCGTTTTGGACCCACGGCCCGGCCGAGTTTTGGAGCCGGTTCGTGGAGGATTGGAGGGTGATGATGGGAAAGTAACCGTTAACCCAGTTGAGCGCATACTGGGTAAACAAAAATGCGCTGCAATAAGGAGGAGGCAGAGCCCGCGGGATTGGTGTTGTACAAACAACCCATATATCCCCCGGGCTCGCTTGCGTGTTTGACTACTACGCTGGAGTCTAGCTACTATTTTTAAATAATGTTAAAATTATCTCAATGAAGCCTAGTATCATATTGCTTTTTAGTTTATTATTTCCGGCGACTGCTTTGGCTGCCTTTGGTGATACCAGCGTATATATTGGCCAACTGAAATATGGTGATGGCGGGTTTCGCACCGATGCCTATTTTGATTTTCCGGAAGATATTGCTTCGGATGGCTCCGGCAATTTTTATTTAGCCGATACCTATAACGGCGTCATTCGTAAAATTGATGGTCATGGCACAGTTTCTACGGTAGTGGGAGTAGGTGGCTATGGCGATATTATCGGTTCAGGTAATGTGGCTAAATTTGCCCATCCCGGTGGCGTAGCCTTGGATGATGACAATAACATTTACATTGCCGATTCGGCCAACGGCAAGATAAAAAAATATAGCGGCGGTAAGGTAACTACGCTAAAAGCTGATCTTAAGCGCCCCGAGGCGGTGTTTGTACGCAACAACACAGTGTATTTTACCGATTATACCGCCAATACATTATATGCCATTAATCGTGATGGTAGTAACCTGCGCACCATTACGGCATCATTGCGTGGCCCAAAAAAAATCTATGTCCGCACCAGTAACGATTACGCCTACATCACTAATGCGCAAGATTACACCGTAGTGCGGGTAAAATTATCTGATGGCAGCCGCAGTGTTATAGCCGGTGCCAGCGGCGAAGCTGGCAAAAGTAATGGCATGTGTAATTTGGCACGTTTCAAAAATTTATGGGGCGTTACGGTAATTGAAGGTAATTCGTTGGATGAAGATGATGTGTATGTTACCGATGGTACTGGCGATCCTGGTAATATTATCGATCGCGATGTGCCAATTCAAAACACAGCCGATGCTGGCAAAATTCGGGTACTTGATTTGAATGGTTCTGATGTGCCCGAAACCACCGAAGATTTAGTATTAGCCGATGATACTGCCAGTAACTATGCGCTGGCAGATGTCAATTGCGAAGTGTACTTATTTGCCAAAGATTCAGAAACTTTTGCCATGAATTATCCCAATGCCATCACCCGCTATGGTTCCAGTATTTACGTAGCGGTCACTGGTATTAGCCAAGTAGCTCGTTTTACCATTGGCGACGCTACTAGTGTTGAAATTTTTGCCGGTAAAGATCGATTCCATAATCGTAACGGTTTGAACGGCTTACCTGGTCGGCCAAAAGATTTAGTCATTACCCCTGATGCATCAAAAATTTATTACACCGAGAACAATCGCGTTAAAATGATTACCACTGATAAGCGGCGCATTAAAAAATTAGTCGGCAGTACCATTGATAATTATCAAAAGCACGATGATAAAGCTTGGGCCGGTACCGCCGGGCGTTTTTCAGATCCGTTATCATTGGCGCTATCAACCAATCAACAGTACTTATATATTGTCGATCGTAATAACAACCGCATTCGCGAGGTTAATATCAAAGAAAAAACCGTCGACTATTTAACCGGCGCTGGCGAAGTGAATGTGGGTGGTGGATTTGATAACGGCTATCAAGAAGGCCGAGCTTGTCCGAATCAATTTGAATTGGATCGCAAAAATTGTGCCTATTTTACCAGGCCCGGTGCTATCGTAGTGGAACCCAGTGGTAAGTATGCCTATGTGGCCGATACTGGGAATCAAATCATTCGGCGTTTAACCTTACGCGGAGCTAATAAAGGACGCACCAAATTATTGGCTGGCAATCCGCGCCAAAAAGGCTATCGCGATGGTACCAAAACCCAAGCTCGTTTTAATGTGCCGATTGCTTTAGCCATCGATTCAGTTGGTGATACGTTGTATGTGGCTGATCGTGATAACCACGCCATTCGTCAGGTTGATATTAGCACCGGGGTAGTAACTACCGTAACTGGTAGCCCTAGTACCATAGGCTATCGCGATGGCAAGCTGGAGGATTCGTATCTGAATTTGCCAGTGGAAGTGTACTATAACGATCATCATATTTACTTTGCCGAATCGGGTACCGAACGCGTCCGGGTGGCCGATTTAGGTGATGGCGCGGTGAAATTAGTATCTGGTGATGGTAATCGCGGCTATGTCAATGGCGATCGCGATAATAGTCAGTTTGATAATCCGGTTGGAATTGTTAAAAAAGGAAAAAATTTACTGGTGGCAGATAGTTTAAACGACGTCATCCGAAAAATTGATTTGGGCGACGGCGACAGTATTCCGTATACCGATCCGGCCGCCGTAGTAAGCAGTGTTACGCCCAGCAGCAATAAAGTAGCTGGCAGCAGTACTGATACCAAAGCCTTAAGTATCCGTGGCAGCAATTTTCAACACGGTGCCATTGCTTATTTTGGATCATTTAAAGCCAATGCCACTTATGTAAACTCTGATACTGAATTAAGCGTGGTGATTCCGTTTGGGTACATGGACCCTGGTTACTACGAAGTGGCCGTTGAAAATATTGATGGACAAGTGGGCTCGCGCCTACGCGCCTACTCGATTTCGGACAATGCTGGCACTGTTCCAGTGGTTGACTATTTTTTCGAGTAAGGCTATAGTAGCAGTAATGAGCGCTTCCGGTAATCCGGGAGTTTTGTGTCTTTATGAACCAATCACAATCATCTTCTCAAGCTATATTTAGCCTGCTTAGCCAGATTTCTGGACGGTTAAATTTAATCGATCAGCGGTTAGATGGTATCAATCAGCGGTTAGATGCAAATGATGCATCTCTTCAGTTTGCCAACGAACGCTTAGATGCTATTCAGTCATCTCAAGAATTCACTAGTAAGCGTTTAGATGCAGCCAGTGCCAAAATAGAATTCAATACTCAAAGATTAGATGCTACCAATAATCGATTAGATGTTACCAATAGCACGGTGGCGTCGATCAATGCTCAACTGGCATCTGTTGCTCAACGATTAGAACAGCATATTCAAGAATCGAACGACATTCATCAATTGATTTTGGCTTCAATTAATAATTTTGCTACCAACACCGAAGTCCGCTTACAAACCTTGGAACAGACTACAGAAGAGATTAAGCAGAATTCAACAGCTACTCGATCGGTGATGGTGACTAAAGATTATTTAGACGATAAACTAGCTGATTTACGCGGAGAATTTATTTTGGCAAAGCGATCCGGTTACGCTGTTGCCTAATTAAACCATCGTTAATCATGGATTGCAGCACTTGCTTTAGCCAGGGTAGGCGAGTGCTTGACCAATCAGCTTGAATGGCTCGCCCAATTTGGGTATAGCCAACTGATGGTTTAGACTGGTACTGCAAAAATTGTAAAATTTTACCTCGCCAAATCCGACGGGGCTGACCAAAAAATAACGGCTCGGTTCGCTTACTTTTTACGCGCAATTGGTCACTCGAGGCTGTTCCAATATCAGGGTACGATTTACAAAAACGACGCATTGGACAAGTAGGACAGCGCGGAGCTTTGGCAGTGCACACTAATGCTCCAAAATCCATCAGCCCTTGATTAAAATTGTAGGCCGTAGTACCAGTTGGCACCACCTGTTCGGTAAGTGCCCAGGCGGCGGCGTTATCATCACGCAGCTCGGCTAAGCGTCGCCAGCCCAACAATATTCGTCCTAGTACGCGTTTGACATTCGTATCCATAATGGCTACCGGTTGTGCAAAGGCAAAGGCAGCGATGGCGCTAGCCGTATAGCGACCAATCCCAGGCAAGGTTTGCAATTCGGCAATGGTTTGGGGAAATTTGCCATGGTAGTGTGCAACAATCATTTTAGCAGTGTGTTGCAAAGCTAGCGCTCGTCGATTATAGCCTAACCCCGACCAAGCCCGCAACACGGCAGCGGTTGGAGCGGTAGCCAAGTGCTGAACCGTGGGAAACTGCTGCAGCCATTGCCGATAACGCTGTCGCACGCGATCAACTTGGGTTTGTTGCAGCATTACTTCAGAAATTAAAATTCGGTAAGGATTATGCGTTTGGCGCCAGGGTAGATTACGGCCACAGTGGCCATACCAGTTTAGTAGATTTTTGCGTAAGCGCTGAATTGACTGCGTTGACAGCGTCAAAGATTTCATGGTTGGATTATACCAAATTGTATGACCTTAACGTTAGCACAACAGATTGTTAGCATCGCCCAACAGCAGTTTGGCTTTACTGGCGTGGCGATTATTCCGGCTGAACCAACCATCACTTTTTCGGCTTATCAACACTGGATCGAACACGATTATCAAGGCAGCATGGCCTGGATGCATACCCAGGGTCGCGATTATAAGCGAGCCGACGTGCGCCATATTTTACCCAGTGCCAAAACTATTATTACCTTAACCTATTCATACTACACACAAGATTTACCGCCCGCCATTTTGAACGATCCAGCTCGTGGCATTTTTGCCCGCTATGCTTGGGGGCGTGATTATCACAAGGTCCTGGAAAAAAAATTACAAGGTTTGATTACCGCCATCACTACAACGGTTGGTCATGCCATTGTAGCCAAAGCGTATGTTGATACTGGCCCAGTGTTAGAACGAGCGCTGGCACAACGCGCCGGACTAGGCTTTATTGGTAAAAATTCGTTATTGATTAACTCGGCGATTGGTTCATATTTATTTTTGGCCGAAATCATGATGGATGAACCGTGTGAGCTATGGCAACCGCGCAGCCTGAAGGATGGTTGTCGGCGCTGTACGCGGTGTTTGGATAGTTGTCCAACTAAAGCCATTGTGGCGCCATACACGATTGATGCGCGCAAGTGTATTTCTTATTTAACCATTGAACATCATGGTGCTATTCCGGAAGCGATCCGCCCGCTGATGAAAAATCGAATTTATGGTTGCGATATTTGCCAAGAGGTGTGCCCCTGGAACAGTACCTCTGGCAGTAAACGCCCAAACGTTGATTGGCCAGAGTCACTACGTAATCAACAGGCGCCCTATTTAGTGGAGCTGGCTCAATTAACCGAGGCCACTTTTCAACAACGCTTTGCCGGTACTCCTATTAGGCGAGTGAAACGTAGTGGTTTATTGCGCAACGTGGCAGTGGCGCTTGGTAATTGGGGTAGCGTTGAAGCTGCCGCAGCCTTAACAGTGTTAGCACATGATGCTGATGCCTTAGTGCGCGAGCATGCAATTTGGGGGCTGAAGAATTGCCAAGTCCATTCATCATAATGTTACTCTTGCCGTTGCACACCTATTCGTTAATATTAGGGGTCCTATGATTTATTCTCGCGCTATTGCCTTACGAATTTTTACCCATAAACTGCGCTTGGCCAAATTACCAGATGCCGAACGCGACGGCATGTTGTTGTATAGTTTTGGTCAGGCCAGTTTTGCGGTAGTGTTTCGATTTGGGGTGGTAGTGTTTTGGAATGTGCCGCTAGTACAGCAGCAGCATTTTTTGGCCGAGATGATGGTTTACACTAAAATTCCACTGGAAGTGCAATATACGGAAGAGTATCAATTATCCATCAATAAAAAGGATGACATTGGCTATAATAAAATTTCTGTACAAAAACTTGAATTGACTGATGCTATCTCAATGTCATTTGTGTTTGCCCAATCTACCGTGCTGGCTCGGCTAGAAACCGAAGCCGATGAACAACTGTATCATTTGAATCGAATTTTACGGCCGATTGAAAAATACGGCAAAATAACCATGCGCCGCAAACAGTTATTAAAACAGCTTGGCCAAGTATTACGTGATCGCACGCACGCCTTTTATGAATTTGGTTTTGATAACGCGCCAGCCGATGCTTCGAATGATGATCGGCGGCAACGCATTCATGCCGAACTGAAGATGCAGTTGGATATTACCGGTCGCATTGCCCAGGTGAACGCCAAGTGGGATACAGTAACCGAAGAAATGCAATTTTTATTTTCGTTGATCACCGAGCGAGAAGATTTACACATTGAATTGATTTTAGTATTTTTTGCTTTAATTGTGGATATTTTACTAACGCTGTGGGAAATTTTAGCTTGAGACGTGGCACGTTTTACAACGACCGTAAATTACTACGCTATGCGATTCGGGCGTAAAATTTAATAATTTTGGAATTGATAATTTACAAGCCACATCGCGCATCGTGCCGCACACTCGACAAATCGTGTGATGATGATGGGGATGAAACGGATCTGATACTTCAAACACTCGTTCATTACTAGTGTGATTAAAACCAGTCACTACTCCCAGGCTGATAAAATGTTCAACAATGCGATACAGTGTGACGATATTAATATGCGGTAAGTATTGTTCAAGATCTTTCACGCTAACAGGTTTACGTTGTTGACACAGCACCGTCAGCACTGCTAGACGCGGCTTAGTTAAACGCTCACCACGCCGTTGTAGTAATTCAACAATCTGTTGTTGATGAGAATGCAAGGCCATATTATTTGAGAGAAAATTCTTCGGTATGAATTTGGTGTTTCGCTACCCCGGCTGTGAGTAATTGTTGTTTAATTGCTCGCATCATTGGTGGCGGGCCACACACAAAATAATCTTTATCAATCAAATTGTTTGATAGATGTTTTTTTAGCAATGGTACATCGATGCGACTATGTTCTGCTGGAAAATTTTGGTCATCGGTTACCGTGGCCAGTAACCGAATATTGGGATGTTGGCTAGTGATAGTTTTGAGTTCATCGTAAAAAGCCAAATCATGTCGCGTTCGACCCGAATAGAATACGGTTACGGCTCGTTGACTGTTGGTATCCGCCAAATATCGCACCATACTACGCAGCGGCGTGATGCCAATACCACCAGCAATGTATACCAAATCACCTTGTTCAGGCAGCAGGGTAGAACTAAATCGACCGAACGGGCCTTCAATTAAGGCTTTTTCGCCGGGCATAAGATTTTTTAACGTACTGGTCCAATCACCGGATTCTTTGATTGAAATTGTAAGATTAGGTTCAGTGGGGGAACTTGATATGGTAAAAGGATGCCATTCTTTACTGACTTCGGCCGATAAAAATTGTATAAAGATAAATTGACCAGGTGTATACTGTAACCGCTCATTACCGTGCGCTAGTAAGGTAATACTATGCACACCCTTGGCTGGTGTTTGAATGGTATCGATAACATAGTGGCGGCGCCAACGTAACCATAGTGGTAACCACACATGGCGATAGCCTAATGCTGCGCTCGCCAGGCCAGCTAATATCCACCAAAAGGTACGTAAAGTACCCGGCATTATAATATCACTACCCAAGAAAAATGAATGAACAAACCCACCAATGATTACTAGGTATACTAGCAGATGGATTTTTTTCCACCAGTGATACGGTAATTTGAAGCGGCTAGTCCATAAAGCTAGTGCCACAATAGCCAATAACAGTAGTAGAGTAATTTGTCCAACCAGTTTCCAATCTAACTGCGGTTGCAAAAAATCTAGTAACACCGCTGAACTAATAGAGCCATAGTAACTATACAGTAACACGGGGTGCAGTACTATAAGCATGGTGCCAATAGTACCGGTGCGTCGATGGAAGCGCATAATGCGATCTTGACCATACCAGCGTTCAATCCATGGCCAGCGCGCCGCCAACACCAGTTGCAACACCAGCATGGTAAAACCAGTCACAGCAGCTACCTTAGCTAGAGTATATAATGAACTATCAGGCTGTTGTTGCCACAGTATAACCGCTGGAGTGACTGTGATCAATCCATAGAGCAATAGCCAAATGTACTTCATAGCAAAATATGTTACACTACAGATAATAACGTAGTGATTATAATTAATATCTCATTCTATGTCCAAAGTATACGTCTGTGCTGGTTCATGCCATGGCGAATCAGATCAATCAGGCAATTGTGCAGCGGCCGCTTGTGAGCGGTATGCTCAACCTTTGCAAGCCATGGAACGCTGTGCGGCCTGTGGTGTGAAATACCCAGAGAGCGAGGCTCATCAGTGCTCACGTTAGTTGCTCTTGAGCTAGTTTTACCGCACCCCATACCGGTGGATGGCTTGGAATAATCACACGTGCCTTTGGCGCCAAACGTTTAATGGCTTGTTGAAATTGTTGTAACAGTGGCCATTGTTTCATTGACCATAAACCGCCTGCTACCACAATATCTACCGGTGTGGTGCGCAGGCGTAATTTGCGCAGCAACACGGTAACATGTAACACCAACTCGGCTAAGGTTTCTTCCATAATTTTTTTAGCATACCAATCGCCCCGGGCAGCCTCAACCTCTACCAGTGTTGCCAAAGCTGCAATGGCCGCTTTATCAAGTTTGTTTGGGCGGTAAATAATTGGTACTAAACCACGCACCGAGCTCGCACCAAAATGTTTGAGCAGGCTGGTTTGTAGGCTGGTAAATTTTACGCGACCATCAGCGCTGCGTACAGCGGCCCGAAGAGCTTTACAACCAATATCAAAAGCACTGCCTTCATCACTTAATATGTATTCAAGTCCGCCAGTGTAAGCAATGTCGCCTGATCGATTAATACCAAAACCGTGTGAACCAGTACCAGCAATTAACGAGATGCCATAAGATTGAGCGCTACCACTGCGCCGAACAATATGAATATCGTTACTCACCGTCACAATTGCTTGACGTGATAACCACGTTCGCAAGGCCTGGCGTACCAAACGTTCACCTTTCATTTGATCTGATGGCGCATCAATGCCTGACATCCCCACTACTAAGCTCACACAGCGACTAGTGGCTGGTAGCCGACAAGTTTTTACTGCCTGGGCTACGGCTTGAGCGAGATGCTTTACTACCAGGTCAGCTATGGTGACATGAATATTGGCTGGTCCGGCTGTGCCATAGCCTAACACTGTAGTATCCAAACCTACACCAGCCATGGTTTTAGTGGCACCAGCATCGATGCCTACTACATAGTTTGTGGTAGTAGCTTTTTGTAGCTGCAGTTGCGGTAAACTACCCGCGGCTGTTTTTAGGATTTTTGCCATAGTTGGTCGGCCACTTGCTGTTGTTGATTCAGCCAGCGAGCATACACAAATAACCAATCCGATAAGCGGTTGAAGTATTTAATAATGTCTGGTGCAACATAATCAGTAGTACTTAACTGCACGATTAATCGTTCAGCTCGCCGACAAATGGTGCGAGCAATATGAGTATAGCTGGCTGCTATCGTGCCACCAGGCAAAATAAAATTTTTTAATGGCGGCAAACTAGCTTCGAATTGATCAATGGATTGTTCCAGTTGGGCTATAGTACCTATCGGTAAGGCTGGCAAACTAGTTGGTACCTGATCGGCTTGATATGGCGTAGCCAGGTGAGCACCGATCGCTAACACATCAGCTTGCATGGTAGTCAGTAATGGATCAGCGCTATCAGTGAGGTGGGCTTGAATTAATCCAAGCCAGGCATTCAATTCATCCACCGTACCATAGGCGGCTAGGCGATTGGATGATTTTGTAACCCGCCGGCCACCAAATAATCCAGTAGTGCCGGTATCACCAGTTTTGGTGTAGATTTTACTCATAGCTTATTCATAACGCAAGGCTTCAATCGGATGTAAGCGCGAGGCTTTCCAGGCGGGATATAAACCAAAGCCTATCCCTGTTAACATTGATACGCCACAGGCTAACCCAATGGCTAACGGCACTAGTACAAATTGAATTTGCCAATCCGGTTGTACAGCATTTACAACCATCACTGCCAAATAGCATAACCCGAGCCCACCCACAATACCAATAATGCCACCAACGGTGGTAAGTACAGCCGCCTCAATCAAAAACTGAATTAAAATTGAACGATTTTTAGCGCCGACAGCTTTACGTAAACCGATTTCTTTAGTGCGTTCTTTCACTGTTACTAACATGATATTCATAATGCCAATACCACCAACAATCAATGAAATAGCGGCAATGGCAGCTACAAATAATTGAATGGCTAGTAACACATTATCAAAAATATCCAAAAATTGTTGTCGATTCGCTACAAAAAAGACGTCATCTTGATCGTTATCTAAATGTTTGATGCGTTTAATCTCAAACAGTAAGCGATCTTGAAAGCCAGCTGGCTCGGTGCCTTCAGCAAATTCAACCAAAATAAAAGTAATTTTATTGACATCTTCACTGGGTGCTAAATAAGCGTAGGCAGTTTTGAGAGGGATAAAAACATAATTACCGCCAATCGGACCACCACCAAAGGGCAAATCATTCACCACCCCAAGCACATTGAAGGATGTGCCGTTAATCCGGATGGTTTTACCAATGGCCTTAATGGCAGTATCAAACACCTCTTCGGCAAATCGTTCAGTCAGTACAATACTACGGTCAGCTCGATCAGCCTCGGCGGCGGTATATACTCGACCAGCTACGGGGTTGAGATTATTTACCGAAAAAGCCGCTTCGGTATCACCCCACACTGATACCGCATGACTATCGCCAGCGTATTCCAGGGTACTGGATAAAGTATAGGCGCTGGATATGCCAGTAATTTCGGTAAGTAAACTAGATTGTTCTAATGCTTTAATATCATCCAAGGTAAAATACACATCTGTTTGACTTTGGAATGGACCCAGTTCACCGGTAATGCCAATTTCAACCACGTTGGTGCCGAATTGAGTAATTTGTGATAATAAAAACTGTTTGGCAATTTCACCCAAGGTCATAATCATAATCACCGACCCAATTCCGATAATAATACCGAGCATAGTTAAAAAGGCTTTACCTTTATTGGCCAGTAGTTGTTTGATGGAGGTTTGTATATGTGTTGCCAGCATCATGATTGTACAATTTTACCGTCACGCAATTGTACCCGCCGTTCGGCATAATCGGCAATTTCTTCGGCATGGGTTACCATAATAATAGTTTTGCCCTCGTGGTGCAGTTGACTGATCAATTTCATAATATCGCCTGACGTTTTAGTATCAAGATTACCAGTCGGTTCATCACAAAATAATACCATCGGATTATTTACTAGCGCTCGAGCAATCGATACCCGTTGTTGTTGACCGCCGGATAATTCGTTTGGGCGATGGTACACTCGATCGCCTAACCCTACCTTTTGCAGTAATTCGGCAGCTCGTAAGCGGGCCTGTTTACGTTTTACCCCAGTATACAATAATGGTAACGCTACATTATCCAGGGCGGTGGTACGGGGGAGTAAGTGAAATTGTTGAAACACGAACCCCAATACCGAATTACGCAAGTCGGCTAAATAATCTTCGCTAAAATCGGTAATATTATTGCCAGCGAACCAATAGCTGCCCGAACTGGGCGCATCTAAAAAGGCCAGTAAGTTCATTAACGTTGATTTGCCTGAACCGGATGGGCCCATCAAGGCAATAAATTCACCGGGGCGAACAGTTAAATCAACTCCCTGCACAGCCGGAATAGCCACCGCACCATTCCAATACGTTTTGGTGAGCGTGGTAATGCGAATGATCGCTTCAGTTTTAGAAGGGCGAGGTGACGTCGGCATGAGGAATATATAACACTACCGTATCGCCAGCTTTTAACCCTGCCGTAATTTCAACGTAATCATCGCCTTCAAAATCAGTGCTGACTGGTTGTTCAATTGGTTCAGTATCGGCGGTAGTGGCTGGTATATACACATAGGCTTGGTCAGCTTCATCGTACTGTACGGCAGCTCGTTCTACCGATAGTACAGTAGCTTTTTCAGCAACCGCAATTTCTAAATCCACTCCCAAACCTATTTTTCTGGTCACGGTATCTGGCAGGTCGTTTGGACGAATGCGTACCACGTAACCATGGTCGGCTACTCCAGCCGTGGCGGTTATCCCAGTAGTGCTGGCAGTTTTTTGGGTATCAACAAATTCAATCGTGCCATGATAGGTGGTTTGGCCATTATTGTAGCTCGGTACCGTAATATTCACCGGTAAACCAGCGTGCAGATCGAACACTTCACTTTCGGAAGCAATGAACTCAATAAAATTGTTACGATAACCAATCTCTATCACTGGCACTCCAGGGGCTACGGTATCGTTCACAAAGGTGTAGATAGCCACTACTCGACCATCAAATTTAGCTTTTAATTCTTCATCCACAGTCCGCGCAAAACTGCCGCCATCAATTTTAACGAGTAGCTGATCTTTACTGACGTCATCGCCCACACCCACCCATACTTCAGTAGTTTTACCGGCCAGGTTAAAGGCCAACTGATCAAGGTGCTCTGGTACTATTTTACCATTGGTGCTAACCGTTTTAGTCAGCGTACGCATGGTAGCGGTAATGGTATCTTGAGTAGCGTTAGCGGCACTATCAGCCAGTTGCGACATTGATTGGGCAATCGCCAGGCCTGCTCCAACAATCAGCACAATAACAATAATGAACCATAGCCACCAGCGTTGGTACCATCGCTTAGTTGGTGGTTGAGGAAGTGATGTAATCATGCGCTGCAGTATATACTATTTTTTGACTGTTTTCCAGTCCGCCAGAAATTTTTTTAAACCGCTATCGGTTAAAGGATGTTCGAATAATTGCGTAAACACGCTATACGGCACCGTAGCAACATCAGCACCCACCAAAGCAGCTTGAGCGACATGTTGTGGGTGACGCATTGAGGCCGCTAATACCTGGGTAGTAAAACCATGAGTGCGATATAATTGCACAATCTCGCTCACTAATTGGATACCATCTTCATGGGTATCATCCAGCCGACCAACAAAGGGAGATACAAAGGTGGCACCAGCTTTGGCTGCCAGCAAGGCTTGATTGACCGAAAACACTAGCGTGACATTGGTCATAATGCCAGCTTGGTGTAACTTGGTCACCACGGGCATGGCGGTAGCGGTGATTGGTAGTTTGACTGTAATATTAGGATGGATTTTTGCCAGGGTTAACGCTTCAGCTAGCATGCCACGGCTAGTGGTGCTGATTACTTCAGCCGATACCGAGCCATCTACAATTGCGCAAATAGCTTCCTGACTTCTGCCAACTCCATTTCTCAAACAACATAACCGCTTAATCAGGCGGTTTTTTTGGTTGTTTTTTAGGTTTCTGCCATACTAATGGCATTCTATGTCCTCTATTAGAAAGACCAGAACGGCGTCCGGAGCGGTT